>NZ_JBHYXC010000032.1:0-77467 GCF_042751495.1 Streptomyces sp. NPDC059373
GGAGGACCATGCGGCCAGCGTGAGCCCCAGGACCACCGACGCCGCGACCACCGAGCCGACTTTCCCTCGCTTCACGACCTTCTTTCCGCTGGTGTCCGAAAGGCGTTCCACGATCTTGTTCTCGTCGACCACGAGTTCCTCCTAGGGGTACGGGACAGTCAGTGGAGATCACTTCTCCACTTAGTGGTCAGCCTAGCACTAGGTGGAGATCGAGCCTCCACTTACTGTCGTGGGGCGGACCCGTCCCGGCCGCCGACGGGGGCTGCGCTATAACATGAGGCGGAAAAAGCTCCCATGTCAGGAGACACGGCGACCCCTATGGCGGAGACTCCCCGGCCCGAGCGGCCCCCTCTGCGGCGCGACGCCGAGTTGAACCGCCGCCGCATCATCGCGGCCGCGCATGAGCTGTTCCGTGAACGGGGCCTCGGCGTCACCCTGGACGATGTGGCCCGCCATGCCGGAGTGGGTGTCGGTACCGCCTACCGGCGCTTCGCCAACATCGAGGAACTGATCGACGCGGTCTTCGACGACATGATCGACACCGTCGAGAAGCTGGCCCAGGAGGCGCTCGCCGACCCGGATCCATGGCACGGGCTGGTGGACTCGCTGGAGAAGGTCTGCGAGCTCCAGGCATTCGACCGGGGCCTGCGCCAGGTCATGCTGGGCACCGGTCGCGGCCCGCAGCGGCAGGGCCGCGTCCAACAACGCGTGAAGCCGGCGGTCGACGTCCTGATCGCACGCGCCAAGGAGCAGGGCACGCTGCGCGAGGACGTCCAGCCATGGGACCTCCCGATGATCCAGCTCATGGTCGCGTCCGTGACCGAGCAGACCGGCCACCCCGAACTCTGGCGCCGGTATCTGCACCTGATCCTCGACGGTCTGCGGAAACACCCCGACAGCAGCACCCCCCTCGTCGACGTCGGTTTCGACGAGGCTGTGCTGGTCGCCTCCCTCGACAGCGGCGCCGCACGCCAAGCACCGGCAACCGAGGGCGGACTGCGCGGACCGGCAGGCCGTACGCTCGGAAGCGCGGGACAGCGGGACAGCGGGAGGTAGGCGATGCGGGACGCGGACCCCGGGCTTTTCGGGCCGGATTCGGTGACCTGGCAGATGCACGGCGACCCGATGATGTGGATCGCCGGCGTCCGGGCGCTGTATCTGCAGGCACTGCACCCCCGTGCCGTACGCGGGGTCTTCCAGAACAGCGACTTCCGCAAGGACGCCTGGGGCCGCCTGCTGCGCACCGCCGACTTCGTGGGCACCATCACCTACGGCACCACGCTGGAGGCGGAGCGCGCCGCGGCCAAGGTCCGGGCGATACACCGCCGGCTGACGAGCACCGACCCGGCGACCGGGGAGCGGATTCCGGTGGATGCGCCGGAGTTGCTGATGTGGGTGCACTGCGCCGAGATCGACTCGTATCTCGCCGTGGCCCGCCGCTCCGGCTTCCCGCTCACCGACGCCCAGGCGGACGCGTACGTCGGCGAGCAGCGCACCGCCGCCCGGCTGATGGGCCTGGACCCGGCGGGCGTGCCGGCCGACACCGCCGAGCTCGCCGCGTACTTCGACAAGGTCCGCCCGGAACTGGCCGCCACGAACGAGGCCTTGGAGGTCTTCGCCTTTCTCCAGGCACCGCCGGTCCCCGGCGCCCTGCTGCCGGCCCGGGCCACCGTGTGGCACGGCGCGACCGCGCTCGCGTACGCCGCGCTGCCGCCCTTCGCGCAGGAGCTGTACGGCAGGCCGGTGCCGTCCGCGCCCACCGTCACGCGGCGGCTGCGGGCTACGGGCCGGGGTCTGCGGGCCGTACCGGCCTTCCTGCGCTGGCAGTTGCCGCCGGGACACATCGTGAAGGCGGTGGGCAGGCTCGGCCCGGGCACGCATCCGTCTGCGTACAGGTTGCGCAAACAGGAGAAAACGTGGCTCGCGCGTCCATACTGAGTGTGGGGAAGAAGCGGGGCGGAACGACGGGGGCGGCGGGCGCGCGATGGCGGCTGGGGCGTTGATCCAGGGCCGGTACAGGCTGCAGGAGCTGATCGGCCGGGGCGGGATGGGAGAGGTGTGGCGGGCGGTCGACGAGTCGCTCGGGCGGAAGGTCGCGGTCAAGTGCCTGAAGCCGGTGAGCACGTCGGCGGACGCCGGCTTCGCACGCGTGCTGCAGGAGCGGTTCCGGCGTGAGGCGAGGGTCGCGGCGGCGCTGCAGCACCGGGGAGTGACCGTCGTCCACGACTTCGGGGAGCACGACGGGGTCCTCTACCTCGTCATGGAGCTGCTCGACGGCCGCAATCTGCTGCAGGTGCTCCAGGACACCCAGGGCAATCCGCTGCCGGTGCCCGACGTGATGGACATCGCCGAGCAGGTCGCCGCGGCCCTCGCCTACACGCACGCGCAGGGCATCGTCCACCGCGACCTCAAGCCGGCCAACATCATGCGGCTCTCCGACGGCTCGGTGAAGATCTGCGACTTCGGCATCGCCCGGCTCGGCCACGACATCGGCTTCACGTCGCGGCTCACCGGCACCGGCGTCGCCATGGGCACACCGCACTACATGTCGCCCGAGCAGATCGGCGCGGACGAGGAGATCGACCACCGCAGCGATCTGTACTCGCTGGGCTGCGTTCTGTACGAGATCACCACCGGCGCCCCGCCGTTCGACCTCGGCGACGCCTGGGCCGTGCTCGTCGGGCACCGCGACACCGTGCCGGAGCCGCCCAGCGGCCACCGCGTCGGGCTGTCCGACGAACTGGACCGGCTCATCCTCGACCTGCTCGCCAAAGCCCCCGACGACCGCCCGCAGAACGCGGCCGACGTCGCCGGCCGCCTCAAGGCGATGCGGGCCGCGCCCTTTCCCACGTCCGTCCCCGCCGCCGCCCCCGCCGCCGGTCTGCCGTACTGGGCGCGGGACTCCGCCGTCCGCGCCGGCGGTCGGCGCACCACCGCCCCGCGTGCCGCCCGCACCCCGCCCGAGCTCACCGGCGCCTGGTCCACCCGCGCCGCGGTCCGGTCGGGCGCGCCCTCGCCGGGGCTGCTCGGCGTGCTCGCCGGACGCCATGACGCGGGCATCAGCCTCGCGCGCCTCGGCCGCTGGCAGGAGGCGGAGGAAACGCACCGCGCGGTCGCCGCCGAGCGGGAGCGGGTGTTCGGCGCCGACCACGAGGACACTCTCGCCAGCCGCTACGAGCTGGCCTTCTGCCTCAGCCGCCTCGGCCGCGCGGAGGAGGCGTTGCGCATGTACGAGTACGTCGCCGCCGCCCGGCACCGCCTCCTCGGCTCCGACCACCCCGCCACGCTGGCCGCACGGCAGGAGGCCGCGTACGTCCTCGGCCAGCTCGGCCGCCACGTCGACGCCCACCATGGCTACTCCGCCGTCCTCACCGCCCGCGAGCGCCTGCTCGGCGCCGACCACCCCGACACCCTGGCCTGCCGCCACAACCTCGCCTTCAACCTCGGGCGCCTCGGCCGGCTCGACGAGTCGTACATCATGGCCGCCGAGGTCGCCGCCGCCCGCGCCCGCGTGCTCGGCCCCGCCCATCCGGACACCCTGGCGTCGCGCTGCGAGGCCGCCTACCTGCTCGGGCAGCTCGACCGCTGGGCCGACGCGCTCGAGGCGTACCGCCAGGTCGCCGCCGTACGGGCCGAAGAGCTGGGCGACGAGCACCCGGACACCCTGGCCGCCCGCTACGAGATGGGCATCGCTCTCGGCCGCCTCGGCCGCAGCCCGGAGGCGTACGAGCTCTACCGCGACCTCGTCGCCTCCCGTACGCGCGCGAGCGGCGCCGCCGACCCCGAGACCCTGCGCGCCCGGCACGGCCTCGGCGTCAACCTCGGCCGCCTCGGCCGCTGGGAGGAGGCCCTCACCGAGGCCCGCGATGTCGCCGCCCTCCGCGAGCGGGTCCTCGGGCCCGACCACCCCGACACGCTCGTCAGCAAGCGCGAGATCGCCGTCGCCCTCGGCTGGCTCGGCCGCTGGACCACGGCCCTGTCCGTCTACCGCGACGTCGCCGACGCCCGCGAGCGGGTCCTCGGCCCCGCCCACCCCGACGCCCTCGCCAGCCGCAACGACGAAGCCCACTGCCTCGAACAGCTCGGCCGCGCCGGCGAGGCCCTCGCCCTCTACCGCCGCGTCGCCGCGCAACGGCGGGCGGAGCCCACCGGCTGACGCCGCCTACCCCCGATCCGGTGACCCGGGGTCGGGCAAAAATCTGACGCAGCGTCAGAAAAGGGGTTCCGATCACGCGCCGGCTGCGGCATCCTGCCGGGCATGGAGACGTCGCTGAGCAAGAGGCTGGGCATAGAGCACGCCATCTTCGGCTTCACGCCGTTCCCCGCGGTGGCGGCGGCGATCAGCCGGGCCGGGGGGATGGGGGTGCTCGGGGCCGTGCGGTACGCCGAGGCGGACGAGCTGGCGCGGAGCCTGGAGTGGCTGGACGCGAACACCGGGGACAGGCCGTACGGGCTGGATGTGGTGATGCCGGCGAAGAAGGTGGAGGGGGTCACCGAGGCGGACGTCGAGGCGATGATCCCGGAGGGGCACCGGCAGTACGTACGGGAGGTGCTGGCGAAGCACGGGGTGCCCGAACTGGGGCCGGACGACGTGTCGGGGTGGCGGATCACGGGGTGGATGGAGCAGGTGGCGCGGTCGCAGTTGGACGTGGCCTTCGAGCACCCGATCACGCTGCTGGCCAACGCGCTGGGCTCGCCCCCCGCGGATGTCGTCGAGCGCGCCCATGACCACGGCATCCTGGTCGCCGCCCTCGCCGGGAGCGCCCGGCACGCGAGGCATCACCAGGACGCCGGGATCGACATCGTCGTGGCGCAGGGCTACGAGGCCGGCGGCCACACCGGTGAGATCGGGAGCATGGTGCTGGTCCCGGAGGTCGTACGGGCCGTGGATCCGCTGCCGGTGCTGGCCGCCGGGGGTATCGGGACCGGCGAGCAGGTGGCGGCGGGGCTCGCGCTGGGAGCGCAGGGCGTGTGGCTCGGCTCGGTGTGGCTGACGGTCACCGAGGCCGAACTCCCCTCCCCGGCGCTGATAGCGAAGCTGCTGGCCGCCGGCTCCGGGGACACCGTCCGGTCCCGGGCGCTGACGGGCAAGCCGGCCCGGCAGTTGCGTACCGAATGGACCGAGGCCTGGGAGGACCCGACCGGCCCGGGGCCGCTGCCGATGCCACTGCAGGGGCTGCTGGTGGCCGACGCGATCAGCCGGATCCAGAAGTACGAAGTGGAGCCGCTGCTCGGCACACCGGTCGGCCAGATCGTCGGCCAGATGACCGAACAGCTCAGCGTGCAGGCCGTGTTCGACGAGCTGACGCGCGGCTTCGAGCGCGCCATCGACCGCCTGAACCGCGTGGCGGGCCGCTCATGACCGCCCCCCGGACCGCCCCCAACGGCTTCTGGGCCCAGGCCGCCGCCGACCCCGACCGCGTCGTGCTGACCGCCCCGGACGGCGAGCAGTGGACCGCCGGCCGCCTGCACGACGACGCCAACCGGCTCGTCCACGGGCTGCGAGCGGCCGGACTGCGGCCCGGTGACGCGGTCGCCGTCGTCCTGCCCAACGGGGTCGAGTTCTTCACCGCCTATCTGGCCGCCTTCCAGGCCGGGTTCTACCTCGTTCCCGTCAACCACCACCTGGTCGGCCCCGAGATCGCCTGGATCGTCGCCGACTCCGGCGCCAAGGTGCTGATCGCCCACGAGCGTTACGCCGACCAGGCCCGCGCCGCCGCCGACGAGGCCGGACTCCCGGCCGACCGCAGGCACGCCGTGGGCCGGGCCCAGGGCTTCCGCCCGTACGAAGACCTCCTGGCCGGCCGGCCGGCCACCCCGCCGGCCGACCGCACCAGCGGCGGCATCATGAACTACACCTCCGGCACCACCGGCCGCCCCCGCGGCATCCGCCGCCCGCTGTCCGGAAAGCCCCCGGAGGAGACGTATCTCGGCGGATTTCTCGGGGTGTTCGGCATCAAGCCCTTCGACGGCAACACCCACCTGGTCTGTTCGCCGCTCTACCACACCGCCGTGCTCCAATTCGCGGGCGCCGCCCTGCACATCGGCCACCCCGTCGTCCTCATGGACCGGTGGACCGCCGAGGAGATGCTGCGGCTCATCGACCGCCACCGCTGCACCCACACGCACATGGTGCCGACCCAGTTCCACCGCCTCCTCGCCGTCCCCGACGACGTCAAGCGGCGATACGACGTCTCCTCCATGCGCCACGCCATCCACGGCGCCGCGCCCTGCCCCGAGCACATCAAGCGCGCCATGCTCGACTGGTGGGGCCCCTGCGTTGAGGAGTACTACGCCGCCAGCGAGGGCGGCGGCACCTTCGCGCCCGCCGCCGACTGGCTCAAGAAGCCCGGCACGGTCGGCAAGGCCTGGTCCTTCAGCGAGATCGCCATCCATGACGACGACGGCAACCGCCTCCCGCCGGGTGAACTCGGCACTGTCTACATCAACATGAAGACCGGAGGCTTCCGCTACCACAAGGACGAGGACAAGACCCGCAAGAACCGCATAGGCGACTTCTTCACGGTCGGCGACCTCGGCTACCTGGACGAGGACGGCTACCTCTTCCTCCGCGACCGCAAGATCGACATGATCATCTCCGGCGGGGTCAACATCTACCCCGCCGAGATCGAAGCCGCCCTCCTCACCCACCCCGCCGTCGCCGACGCCGCCGCCTTCGGCATCCCCCACGCCGACTGGGGCGAGCAGGTCAAAGCCGTCGTCGAGGCCGCCCCCGGCCACACCCCCGGCCCCGAACTCGCCGCCGCCCTCCTCGCCCACTGCGAACAGCGGCTCGCCGGCTACAAGCGCCCCAAGTCCGTCGACTTCATCGCCGAGATGCCCCGCGACCCCAACGGCAAGCTCTACAAGCGCCGCCTGCGCGAGCCGTACTGGGCCGGCCACGACCGTCCGCTGTGAGCGGACCGTCGGTCCGGCCCCGGGCCGGGTGGGTAGCGTCAACCGTGTGACAGATCTTCCGACGGTCGAAGCGAACGGCATCAAGCACGCCTACCGCGTCTCGGGCGCGCCCGACGGACCGCCGGTCCTGCTGCTGCACGGCCTCGGCGGGAACGGCGCCGACTGGGACGAGGTGGTGGCCGCACTCGCCGCGACCCACCGCGTCCACGTCCTCGACCAGCGCGGGCACGGCCGCAGCGACTGGCCGGGGGAGTACTCGCCGGAGCTGATGCGCGACGACACCCTGGCCTTCCTCGACGCGCTCGGCCTCGGCGAGGTGGCCCTGATCGGCCATTCGATGGGCGCCCTCGTCGCGTATCTCGTGGCGGCCGCCGAGCCCGCACGGGTCACCCGGCTGGTGCTGGAGGAGCCGCCCGCGCCGGACCCCGTCCACCCCAGGCGCGTCGTGCCCACCGGGCCCGCCGCCGACGACACCTGCGACTGGCGTGCCGTAGCCGCCGTACGGAGCCGGCTCAACGCCCCCGACCCGAGCTGGTGGAAGCTCTTCGACGCCATCACCGCGCCCACCCTCGTCGTCGCGGGCGGCGCGGCCAGCACCCTCTCGCAGGACGGAATGGCCGCGATCGCCGACCACGTCCCGGACGGCCACCTGGTCACGATCGAGGCCGGCCACCTCGTCCACGCCACGCGCCCCGCCGAATTCCTCGCCGAGGTGAAGGGGTTCCTTCTTGTGACGGCCTAACGGACCGGCAGCCCCGCCCGCTGCCACGCCTGGAATCCGCCTTCCAGGTCGGTGGCCCGGGGCAGGCCGATGTCCAGCAGCGAGGCCGCCGCCAGACTCGACGTATAGCCCTCCTGGCACGCCACGATCCACCGCACGTCGTGCCCCGTCGCCTCCGGGATCCGGGCGTCGCTCAGCGGGTCGAGCCGCCACTCCAGCACATTGCGCTCGATCACGAACGCCTCCGCGAACTCACCCTCCGCCGCCCGCTGCGCCGCCGGCCGGATGTCCACCAGCAGGGCCTCCCCGGCCGCGAGCTCCTTCGCCGCCTGGTGCGGCCCGACGCGCTCCAGACGGGTCCGCGCCCGCTCCAGCATCCGGTCGATTCCCGAGGTGGTCATCGTGCGCTCTCCAGCAGGGGCTCGGGCTCCGGCTCGTCGGTGAGCACGGTGCGGGTGCGGCGCAGCGAGCCGGCCTCGTCCACCGCGTAGTACGACATCGCGGTCAGCGGCGGCGAGTACGCGTGCACGCTCACCGCCGGTTCGCCGGCCGCGTTCACCACATCGTGCACATGGCCGAGCGGAAACGCCGCGCCACGTCCCGCGCCCAGTTCCCGGGTCACGATCCCGCCGCCGCCCCGGCCGTCGTAGGCCCAGCGGTGCTCGGTGAGGCGGCCGCGTACGACGCTGAGCGCGCCGAGCGAGCCGGCGTGGTCGTGCAGCTCGGTGGAGGTGTCGCCGGGCCAGGTGATCAGCCATACGTCGACGTAGGGATCCCGGTGCAGCCGGGTGAACCAGCGGCGGGCCGGGTCATGGGTCGGCAGGTGCGCGCCGCCCTCGACGGCGGCGGCGTAGCCGCGCACGAGTGTCTGAAGCTGGGAGAGGACGAGCGGGGTGGGACCGCCCGCCCGGTCGGACAGGGCCATGGGCATTGCTCCGGAGCGTTACCGCGACACGCCCGGCCGGCCGCGCTTCGGCGGTGCGGGACACGGGGGAGGTCGCTGGGTGGTCGGGGGGCGGAATCAGCCCCGACGACAGCTCTGGTCGAAATGATGCGCACGACGACCTGGCCACAGCGGCCCCAGGTTCCAGATGTTCGTACGCATAGTGCTTATGAAAGCACACCTCCGGCCGTTCGCAGGGTCAGGTCCGGATGGTGGTCAGGTCCTCCGCTCAGCCTCCGGCGACACGCGAGGCGATCTGCCGGGCGCACTCGAGGGATTCCGTATGCCCGGTGTCCACGACCAGGTCGTACGACACGCCCCGGTGCACCAGCTCCGCCTGTGACCGTGCCATTCCCGCCGCCCGGTCGCCCCGGGCGGTCTCGCGTCCCGCCGCGATCGCGGCGTCGCAGCGCACCCCGACCCACAGCACGTCCAGCCCCCGCAGGGCCTTGCGCCACCGCTCCTGCGAGGCCGGGCCGCCGAGGAAGACCTCGTCGACGATGATCCGCGCCCCGGCGTGCGCCATCGCCCCGATGCCTTGCGCCCACGCCTCGTCCAGCGCCTTGAAGGCGTCGCCGATCGTGACCTCGCCGTTCGGGCCGAACTCGATCCCGGCGCCGGAGGACTCCATGGCGGCAGGCATCGCGGCGATGAGCGTGTCGACGCCGAAGGTCAGCCACGGATCCGGCAGCACGACCTGGAGGCATCGCGCGATGCCGGACTTGCCGGAGCTGGAACCGCCGTTCAGAACGATCACTTGGGTGGGCATGGTGTGAGGCTAGTGCTGCTGCCCCGCGCGGTGGGCGGCGACGGTGGTGCGGCCGGCGCAGATGTTGCCGCAGCAGCGGCGGCTGCGGTTGCATGACTGGTCGACGAAATCGGCGAGACGGAGGAGGCCCGGGAACTGCGGGCGATCGTCGCTGTGACGGCGGAAGAGCTGGACCTGGAGTGGCTCAAGCAGAAATGATCGTCGGGTGCGCGTGATGACGTGGAATCTCTGGTGGCGGTTCGGGCCCTGGGAGCAGCGACGGGACGCGATTCTCGCCGTGCTGCGCGAGGAACGGCCCGACGTGGTCGGGCTGCAGGAGGTGTGGGCGCAGGGCGACGACAATCTCGCCGGCTGGCTCGCCGAGCAGCTCGGCATGCACTGGACCTGGGTCGCGTCGGATGCCCCCGAGCGCTTCCACAAGCGGCTGGGGGACTCGACGGTCGACGTCGGGAACGCGGTGCTCAGCCGGTGGCCGATCGCCGGGCGCGACACGCTGCGGCTGCCGGTCGGGGACGGTCAGGACGACGGACGGACGGCGCTGTACGCGCTGTTGGACGCGCCGGGGCAGCGGATTCCCTTCTTCACGGCCCATCTGAACTCCGCACCCCATGAGTCGGACGTGCGGTGCCTGCAGGTCAGGGCCATCGCCCACTTCATCGCGGCGAAGCGTGCGGTGTCCGACTTCCCTCCGGTCATCACCGGGGACTTCAACGCCGAGCCGGACTCCGACGAACTACGGCTGTTCGGCGGCCTCAAGACGGCGCCGGTCGTCAAGGGCCAGGTGTTCATCGACGCGTGGCGGCTGGCCGATCCGTCGGCGCCGGAGGTGACCTGGGACCTGGTCAACCCCTATGCCGCGCAGACCTTCGAGTGGGGCTCGCGCATCGACTACGTCCACGTCGGCACGGCAGGTCCCGGCGGCATCGGCCACATCCGCACCGCCCGCCGCGCCGCCGACGCCCCGGTCGACGGCGTCTGGCCGTCGGACCACACGGCGGTCATCGCGGAGCTCGCCCAGTGACGTACGTACTGGAAGCGCTGGTCGCCGACGCCGACCTGCTCGACGTGCTCACCCAGGACCTCGCCGCCTCCCGCCTGGCACCCCTCGCCCAGGGGCTGGCCCTCATCCCGATGACCCGGGCGCTCGCCCACGCCCTCGACGACGGCCGCGACGACCGGCCGCTCGGCTTCTGGCAGTTGCCCAGCGGCTTCGACCGGGTCCTCGCCGACCGCTCCCAGGACGGTCCGATCGCCTACGTCGAGGCCGATTACTTCGGCGGCACCGGCGAGCAGCGCTCAGCCGTCTGGGACGCAGGCGCCCTCGTCCTCGGGCCGCTCCACCTCCCCGAGTACCAGCCCTTCCCCGCCGACGGCAGCCCGATCTCCCAGGCACTGCGGCGCCTCGGCGCGTCGGCGGGGGACGCCTTCGACGAGTTCGCGGCGGTGAGCCTCGCGTCGCACCGCCATACGGAGGACTGGGCCGCCGCCTAGCCACCCCGCCGCTCCTCATCCGGCCCCGCGCAAGATCGGCGGGACAGGCCCTCACAGCTAGGGTGGAGCGGTGATCGTTCAAGCCACAGGGGAACGTCGTGCCCGGGGCTGGTACCTCGCGGCCGCCGGGGTGTTCGCGGTCGGGATGGCCGGGACCACGCTGCCGACGCCGCTGTACGGGCTCTACGAGGAACAGATCGGTTTCTCCGAACTGATGGTGACGGTCGTCTTCGCGGTCTACGCACTCGGCGTGATCGCCGCGCTGCTGGTCGCCGGTGACTTCTCCGACATTCTCGGCCGCCGCCCGGTGCTGCTGTTCGCTCTGGGGCTGTCCTTCCTGAGCGCGGTGTGCTTTCTGAGCGAGGGCGGGCTGCCGCTGCTGTTCCTGGGCCGGCTGCTGTCGGGATTCTCCGCGGGACTCTTCAGCGGGGCGGCGACAGCTGCCGTACTGGAGCTGGCGCCCCCGGAGCTGCGCGGACGGTCGGGATTCGCCGCCACGGCCGCCAACATGGGCGGCCTCGGCTGTGGTCCCCTGTTGTCGGGTTTCCTGGCGCAGTACGCGCCGTGGCCGCTCAAGCTGCCCTTCCTGGTGCACATCGCGCTGCTTGTCGCGGCCTTCGCCGTCACCCGCGCCCTGCCGGAGACGGTGGCGCGTCGCGATCCCCGTCCGCCGCTGCGCCCTCAGGGCATGGTCGTACCCCAGGAGATGCGCGGAGTGTTCGTGACGGCCGGGCTGGCCGGCTTCGCCGGCTTCGCCATGCTGGGACTGTTCACCGCGGTGGCGCCGAGCTTCCTCTCCCAGACCCTGGGGGAGGACAATCTGGCCGTCACCGGCCTGGTCGTCTTCTCGGTGTTCTGCTCCTCCACGGCCGGCCAGTTCCTGATGAGCCGGGTGGGCGTGCGGCGCGCCCTGCCCACCGGTTGCCTGGTCCTGACGGCCGGTATGGCCCTCGTGGCAGTCTCCCTCTGGGTGGAGTCCCTGCCCGTGCTGGTCGTGGGCGCCGTGGTCGGGGGCCTCGGCCAGGGCCTGGGTTTCCGCGCCGCCCTGACCAGCGTGAGTGCGGCGGCCCCGGACGAGCACCGTGGCGCGACGATCTCGGCCTTCTTCGTCGTCGCCTACGTCGGAATCTCCCTGCCGGTGGTCGGAGTCGGGGCCCTCACCCTGGCCCTGGGGCTGCGCGACGCGGGTCTGATCTTCGCAGGGTGCGTGATTCTGCTGTCGGCGGGTGTGGGCGTGTTCCTCCTGCGCCGGCCCCCGCAGACGGAAACGGCCTAGCCGATCAGGCTCTTCTTCGGCCGGACCACGCAGAACTCGTTGCCTTCCGGGTCGGCGAGTACGGTCCACGACTCGGTGCCGCCCTGCCCGATGTCCACCCGGCGGGCGCCGAGCGCGAGGATCCGCTCGATCTCGGCGTCCCGGTCCTCCGGGTCGGATGTCAGATCGAGGTGGAGGCGGTTCTTGACCCTCTTCCTGTCCGTCACCGGCATGAAGCAGATACCCACCGGCGCCGTCTCGTCGGGGCCGATCACGACCTCCCGCTCCCGCTCGGACAGGATCCGCCAGTCCAGCACCTGGGCCCAGAAACGGGCCAGGGCGGGCAGGTCGTGGGCGTCGACGACGATGTGATGCAGCGACAGAGGCATGCCGCCAGTGTGAGACCTAGGGTCTGTCTTCCGGATCAGGCTGGATCAGGGAGCGGGGTCTGGTGCGGTGCATCGCAAGGCGGAGGTGGGGGCACCCCCAGCCGTCAGGGCTGGGGGAGGAGACGACGCGGTGGGGGCACCTCCCAGCCGCCAGGCTGGGGGACGTCGGCGACCGACGACAACGCCGCGAGGCGCCGTGCCTGGGGGCACTCCCCCAGCCTTCGGCCGGGGGGACCCCCACCCAGCGTCCAGCTGGGGGAGCGTCGCGAGCCCAGCATGATCCGGAAGACAGACCCTAGAGACGGAAGCCGTAGGCCCGCTCGACGCGCGCGATCTCGATGCTGTACGCCGAGTACCAGCGATCGCGGCCGAGCCGCTGCGCCTCCAGGTGCTCGGGGTGTGCCTTCCAGGCGGCTATGGACTCCTCGTCCGCGTAGTAGATGACCACCAGGTCGCGTCCGTCCGCGTCCGTCAGCGACTCGCGGCCCAGATAGCCCGGTTGGGCCTCACCGAGCTCGGCCATGCGCGTGCCCATGGTGGCGTAGCCCTCGGGGTCCTCGCCGCTGGGCCAGGAGCTGATGATGACGGCGTAGTACGGCGGCTCGGGGCGGGCGAAGGACAGAGGTGAGGACACAGGCCGACGGCTCCATTCGGTAAGGAACGTAGTCCGCTGATGCTACTGGCGGGCGCCCTCGGTCGCGATGTCGCGGGCCCAGCGGTAGTCGGCCTTGCCGCTGGGGGAGCGTTGGATGCGGGGGGTGATGACGAGGCTGCGGGGGATCTTGTAACCGGCGAGGCGGGCGCGGCAGTGGGTCTGGATCTGCTCCAGGGTGGGCCGGGGGGCGCCGGCGCGGAGCTGGACGACGGCGGCGACGTGGTTGCCCCACTTCTGGTCGGGGACGCCGGCGACCAGGGCGTCGTAGACGTCGGGATGGGCCTTGAGGGCCTCCTCGACCTCCTCGGGGTAGACCTTCTCGCCGCCGGTGTTGATGCACTGGGAGCCGCGGCCGAGGACGGTGACGACGCCGTCCTCGCCGACCGTGGCCATGTCGCCGAGCAGGACCCAGCGTTCGCCGTCGCGCTGGAAGAAGGTCTGGGCGGTCTTGGCCGGGTCGTTGTAGTAGCCGAGCGGCACGTGTCCGCGCAGCGCGATCCGGCCGGGCTCGCCCGGGGCCACGGGGGCCAGGGTGGCCGGGTCCACCACCGCGATGTGGGAGTTGACGCGCAGCCGGAAGCCCTTGGCCGGGCCGGAGTCGGCGGTGGCGGTGCCGTTGAAGCCGGATTCCGACGAGCCGAAGTTGTTGAGGATCACGGCGTTCGGCACCAGCTCCTGGAACTGGTCCCGTACGGTCTCCGACAGGATCGCACCGGAGCTGGAGACGCTGAACAGCGACGAGCAGTCGGTGCCCTTGAGCGGCCCGGCGAGCGCGTCGGCCAGTGGCCGCAGCATCGCGTCGCCGACCAGGGAGACACTGGTGACCCGTTCCCGGTCGATGGTGCGGAGCACCTCCTCGGGCACGTACTTACGGTGGATGACGACCTTCTGGCCGAAGTTGAAGGCGATGAACGCGGTCAGCGTCGACGTCCCGTGCATCAGCGGCGCGGTGGGGAAGAACACCAGCCCCTCGCCGCCCGCCGCGACCCGCTCCGCCAGCTCCTCGGGCCGCTTGACCGGTTCGCCGGTCGGGGCGCCGCCGCCGAGGCCGGAGAAGAAGAGGTCCTCGTGGCGCCACATGACGCCCTTGGGCAGACCGGTCGTGCCGCCGGTGTAGATGATGAACTGGTCGTCGGCGGACCGCGGCCCGAAGTCCCGCCCCGGTGAGCCCGAGGCCTCGGCCTCGGCGAACGGCACCGGCGCGACCGCCGGTTCGGGCGTGTCGTCCGGCGCGGCCCCGACCCGTATGAGGTGCCGCAGCTTCGGCGCGTGCGGGAGCGCGGCGGCCACGCGCCCGGTGAACTCGGAGTCGAAGACGAGGGCGGCCAGGTCCGCGTCGCGGTAGAGGTAGGCCAGTTCGTCCTCCACGTAGCGGTAGTTGACGTTGACGGGGACGGCGCGGATCTTCATGCAGGCGAACGCGGTCTGCAGATACTCCACGCAGTTGTAGAGATACAGCCCGACATGCTCTCCTGGCTTGATGCCGCTGTCGGCGAGATGGTGCGCCAGCCGGTTCGCAGCGGCGTCCAGCCCGGCGTAGGTGAGCCGGCGTTCGGCGCCCGTGCCCGGATGGTCGGCATGCACCAGCGCCTCGCGGTCCGGAACGGTGTCGACCACCGACTCGAAGAGGTCGGCAAGGTTGTACTCCACGGCTCCTCCTGACCCGAACACGGTCCCGGCGCCCGTCATTAGAGCGCCCTCCGCGTGGGCTGTGAAGGGGGTTCGCACGAAGAATCTGACTGGTAGTCAGAAAAGTATTGAACTTGACCTGCGCCTACTGCAACCTGTTAGGGCCTGGCCGCCAGGCCCTGGGTCTGCGATGGGAGTACGCCATGGGCGGCACCGAACACCTCACGGTGGAGCGCGTCGGCGCGACACTCGTACTGACCCTCAACCGGCCGGAGGCCAAGAACGCGCTGTCGCTGCCGATGCTCGTCGGCCTCTACGACGGCTGGGTGGAGGCCGACGAGGACGACGCGATCCGTTCCGTCGTCCTCACCGGCGCCGGCGGCTGCTTCTGCTCCGGCATGGATCTCAAGTCCCTGGCCTCGGACGGCGGTCTGGCCGGGCAGCAGTACCGGGACCGGCTCACCGCCGACCCCGATCTCCACTGGAAGGCCATGCTCCGCCACCACCGCCCCCGCAAACCGGTCATCGCGGCCGTCGAAGGGCCCTGCGTGGCCGGCGGCACGGAGATCCTCCAGGGCACGGACATCCGCATCGCCGGGCGCAGCGCGGTCTTCGGGCTGTACGAAGTCCGGCGCGGGCTCTTCCCGATCGGCGGCTCCACGGTTCGGCTCGCCCGGCAGATCCCGCGCACGCACGCGCTGGAGATGCTGCTGACCGGGCGCCCGTACGACGCGGAGGAGGCGGCGCGGATCGGTTTGATCGGATCCGTTGTGTCGGACGGCACGGCGCTCGACAGGGCGCTGGAAACGGCCGAACTGGTCAACGCCAACGGTCCGCTCGCGGTGGAGGCGGTCAAGGCGTCCGTCTACGACACCGCCGAACTCAGCGAGGCGGACGGCCTCCGTCACGAACTCCGGTCCGGCTGGCCGATCTTCGGTACGGCCGACGCCAAGGAGGGGGCCCGCGCTTTCGCGGAACGGCGGGCGCCGGTGTTCCGCCGTGCGTGAGGCGTGCGGTCGCTGTGGCGGGGGCTCATCCCCCACCCCGCCCCTTCCCGAAACCAGGGGGCAAGCCCCCTGGACCCCCGGGTTGCGATGGTGGGGCCGCGCCCCATGCCCCTCGGGGTTGCCGCCCCGGGCACTTCCCGCCGGGGGCCCAATCATCACCCGGCGGCGCCACCTCGGCCGTCAACAAGGAGAAGGACAGGCCCCATGACATCATCCCCCGCGCCGGCGGAGACGCTGCGTGCGCCGCTGGTCGTCGAGTTCCCGTTCACCCGTTCGCTGGGGCCGGTGCAGAGCGCTTTCCTCACGGGCCTCCGGGAGCGCACGGTGCTGGGCGTGCGCACGGCCGACCGCCAGGTCCTCGTGCCGCCGGTGGAGTACGACCCCGTGACGGCGGAGGAGATACGGGAGTTGGTCGAGGTCGCGCCGACCGGCACCGTGACGACGTGGGCCTGGAATCCGGCGCCGCGGGCGAACCAGCCGTTGGGGGTGCCGTTCGCGTGGGTGCTGGTGCGGCTGGACGGAGCGGATACGGCGCTGTTGCACGCGTTGGACGCGCCGGGGGGACCGGAGGCGGTGCGGACAGGGATGCGGGTGCGGATCCGGTGGGCGGAGGAGCGGGGCGGAGCGATCACGGACATCGCGTGCTTCGAGCCGTACGACGGAGAAGAGACCGGCGAAGCCACGCCGCACAGGGGGGAGTTCGCGGATCCGGTGACCGGGATCGTGGCTGCGGCTCGGCTGGACTACACGTACAGCCCGGGCCGGGCCCAGTCCCGCTATCTGAACGCCCTCGTGGCGGAGCGAAAGACGCTGGGGGAGCGCTGCCCGTCGTGCCGCAAGGTCTATGTGCCTCCCCGGGGGGCCTGCCCGACCTGCGGGGTGGCGACGGACGAGCAGGTGGAGGTCGGCCCGCGCGGGACGGTCACGACGTACTGCATCGTCAACATCAAGGCGCGGAACCTGGACATCGAAGTCCCGTACGTCTACGCCCACATCGCGCTGGACGGCGCCGACCTGGCGCTGCACGGCCGGATCGGCGGGATGCCGTACGACCAGGTCCGGATGGGGCTGCGGGTCGAGGCGGTGTGGACGGAGGAGGGCCGGTACCCGGACCACTACCGGCCGACCGGGGAGCCGGACGCGGACTACGACATGTACAAGGAGCTGCTGTGAGGGATGCCGCCGAGGTCGCCGTCGTCGCTTTCGCCCAGACCCGGCACGTGCGCGACAGCGCCGACGTGTCCGAGGTCGAGCTGCTGATGCCGGTCCTGCACGAGGTCCTGGACCGGACCGGCCTGAAAGCGGGCGAGATCGGGTTCACGTGCTCCGGGTCGTCCGACTACCTGGCAGGCAGGGCGTTCTCCTTCACCATGGCGCTGGACGGGGTCGGGGCCTGGCCGCCGATCTCGGAGTCCCATGTCGAGATGGACGGGGCGTGGGCGCTCTACGAGGCCTGGGTCAAGATCCTCACCGGCGAGGCGGAGACCGCGGTGGTCTACGCGTACGGCAAGTCGTCGCCCGGCGACGTGCGCGACGTGCTGACCCGCCAGTTGGACCCGTACTACGTCGCCCCGCTCTGGCCGGACTCGGTCGCGCTGGCCGCGCTCCAGGCCCGGGCACTCATCGACGCGGGCGCGACCGACGAACGCGAATTGGCCGCCGTCGCCGTACGCAACCGCACCGCCGCCACCGGCAATCCGTACGCGCAGCTCACCGGCCCCCAGCCGCCCGGCGACTACGTCGTGGCCCCGCTGCGCCGCGCCGACTGCCCGCCGGTCGGGGACGGCGCCGCCGCCGTGATCCTGGCCGCCGGGGACACCGCGCGGCGGCTGTGCGCGCGCCCGGCGTGGATCAGGGGCATGGACCACCGGATCGAGGCGCACAGCCTGGGCGTACGCGACCTCACCGACTCCCCGTCGACGCGCCTGGCCGCGCGGAACGCCGGGCTCTTCGACGCGCCGGTCGACACCGCGGAGCTGCACGCCCCCTTCAGCTCCCAGGAAATCGTGCTGCGCCGGGCGCTCCGCCTCACCGACGACGTCACCGTCAACCCCTCCGGAGGGCCGCTGGCCGCCAACCCGGTCATGGCCGCCGGGCTGATCCGCCTGGGCGAGGCCGCCGCCCGCATCCACCGCGGGGAGTCGGACCGGGCCGTGGCGCATGCCACCTCGGGGCCGTGCCTTCAACAGAACCTCGTCGCCGTCCTGGAAGGGGAAGACCGGTGAAGGAGCCCGTGGCCGTCGTCGGGATCGGCCAGACCAAGCACACCTCGGCGCGCCGGGACGTCTCGATCGCCGGGCTGGTCCGCGAGGCCGCCGTGCGGGCCCTGGAGGACGCGGGCATGACCTGGCAGGACATCGACGCGGTGGTCATCGGCAAGGCCCCGGACTTCTTCGAGGGCGTGATGATGCCGGAGCTCTACCTCGCCGACGCCCTCGGCGCGGTCGGCAAGCCGATGCTGCGCGTCCACACCGCCGGTTCGGTCGGCGGCTCCACGGCCCTGGTCGCCGCGAACCTCGTCGCCGCCCGCGTCCACCGCACCGTACTGACCCTGGCCTTCGAGAAGCAGTCCGAGTCCAACGCCATGTGGGGCCTGTCGCTGCCCATCCCCTTCCAGCAGCCGCTCCTGGCCGGGGCGGGCGGCTTCTTCGCGCCCCACGTACGTGCCTACATGCGGCGGACCGGCGCGCCCGACAGCATCGGCTCGCTCGTCGCCTACAAGGACCGCCGCAATGCGCTGAAGAATCCGTACGCGCACCTCCACGAGCCGGACATCACCCTGGAGAAGGTGCGGGCCTCGCCCATGCTCTGGGACCCGATCCGCTACTCCGAGACCTGCCCGTCGTCGGACGGCGCGTGCGCCATGGTCCTCACGGACGCGGCGGGCGGCCGCCGCGCCCCGCACGCGCCGGCCTGGGTGCACGGCGGCGCCATGCGCAGCGAGCCGACCCTTTTCGCGGGCAAGGACTTCGTCAGCCCGCGCGCGGGCCGGGACTGCGCGGCGGATGTCTACCGGCAGGCCGGGATCGCCGATCCGCGCCGGGACATCGACGTGGTCGAGATGTACGTGCCCTTCTCCTGGTACGAGCCGATGTGGCTGGAGAACCTCGGCTTCGCCGCCGAGGGCGAGGGCTGGAAACTCACCGAGTCCGGCGTCACCGAACTCGACGGCGACCTGCCCGTCAACCCCTCCGGCGGCGTCCTGTCCACCAACCCCATCGGCGCCTCCGGCATGCTCCGCTTCGCCGAAGCCGCCCTCCAGGTACGCGGCCGGGCCGGCGACCACCAGGTCCCCGGCGCCCGCCGCGCCCTGGGGCACGCGTACGGGGGAGGGGCACAGTTCTTCTCGATGTGGCTCGTGGGATCCGACCGGCCGGGCGCGTGAAACCGGGCCCGGGGCTGGGCAGGTTGTTCCTGGACCTGTCCGGCGCCAGGCGGGCTGTATACGCTGGGCCGGACGACGATGTCGGGAGGAGCGGACGTGTCAGAAAGCACGATCGACAAGCGGCTGCACGGCGAACCGAAGCCGGAGCTCGACCTGACGAACGCGGACTGGCTCTCCAGCGGACGAGGTATCGGCGACGTCCAGGTCGCCTTCGTCGAGGGCTTCACCGCCATGCGGGACCGGCGTGACCCCGACGGGCCCGCCCTGATCTTCACCCCGGCCGAATGGCGGGCCTTCGTACTCGGCGCCCGCGACGGCGAGTTCGACCTGACCTGACGTCATGCGGCAGCTCGCCCTCGTACGACGACGGCGAGCTGCCGGACGAACCGTTACGGCCAGGGCCCCAGCTCCGGGACCTCCGCGCCCGAGAAGGCCAGAGTCCCGGCCGGCTCGCGGCCCGCCATCCACGCGGTGAGATCGGTCAGGGCCCCGCGTACCACCACGGTCTCGCCGCTGCCGAGGACCCGCTTGTCCGGGCCGTCGACCGCCGTCAGCTCCAGCCGGATGCCTTCGGGCGTGCGGGGCGCGAGATGGTCCAGGACGTGGCCGCAGAAGTCCCGCGACCAGTCGGACGAGCCGTACCCCAGATCGGCGTCCGCCGTATGGATCCCCAGCTCCCGCCACCAGGCCGCCAGGACGGCCGCCACGTCCGCGTCGCGGTAGCGCACCGCCCGGCCCCGGTCCTGCGGGCCGACGGCCGACCACGTCTCCCGCGTCTGCGCGAGCGCCGCGCCCACGGCGTACGTCAGTTCCTTGGCCGAACGGGAGGCTCCCGCCTCGATCGCCGCGTCCCGGGCCGGTCGGCCCCCGTCGTACGGGTCGATCAGCTCGCCCCTGAGCGCGAAGCGCGCCTGGCGGGCGAGTGCGAGGCTGACGCCTTCGATGTGCGAGAGGACGTGCGCGCGGCTCCAACCGGGCAGGGCGCTCGGGCCGCGGGCGGTGTCGTCGGTGAGGGCGGCGACCAGGGTGAGCAGCCGGTCGTGGCCCTCGAAGATCGTCGGCAGCAGATTGCCCGGATTCACGGCCACAGCAGTTCTTTCTCCCAAGCGCCGTCCACGCGGCGGTAGTCGAGGCGGGTGTGATTGCGGTACCGATCGCCCTGCCAGAATTCGGCCTGCTCGGCCCGCAGGTTGTAGAGCGTCCAGCCGGGGGCGACGAGCCCCGGGTCGCGGTCGAGGGCGGCCAGGGACTCCTTCACGGCGGCTTCGCGGGCGGGCAGGTCGGTCAGCGGCCGGCTCTGCCGGCCCAGAAGTGCCTCGGCGCGGGCGGCGGCCCCCCGGGCGAGGAAGTCGGCGGCGCTGTCGGTGGGCGGGGCCGTGGTGACGCGGCCGCGCACCCGCACCTGGCGAGCCTGGGCCGGCCAGTAGAAGGTCAGTGCCGCGGACGGGCGTTGGGTGAGATCGCGGCCCTTGCGGCTGCCGGAGTGGGACGCGAATTGCCAGCCGTGCGGCGACACGTCCTTGAGGATCAGCACCCGCGCCGAGGGTTCGCCGTCCCCGTCCGCCGTCGACAGCGTCATCGCGTGCGGCTCCGGCACCCCGGCGCGTACGGCGCGGAGCAGCCAGTCGGTGAACAGTTCGACCGGATCGTCCGGGGCGGCCCCGGGATCGAATCCGGGAAGTTCACCCGCGAAGACCTCCAGACCCCGCAGTAGTTCACGCATGGTCGGCGACGACATGCGGCCCCCCTCCTACGTAATGGTTAGTCGAGACGATAGCATTAGCCTCATGCCAGGAGAACGCGATCTGACCAAGCTGCTGAGCGGCATGAAGCCCCAGCTCAACCCCGGCCGGTACGTCTTCACGACGGTCCCTGGCAGCCGTGAAGTCCCCGGCGGCGTCCGGCCCGTGGCGACCGTCGCCGAGGACGAGGGGCTCACGCTCGTCGTGCCGCAGGAGGAGGCCGACCGGGCGGGTCTGGGCTACGACTACGTGGCGGCGTGGATCACGCTGCGCGTGCACTCGGCGCTGGACGCCGTCGGGCTGACCGGCGCCTTCGCGACCGCGCTGGCGGAGGCCGGACTGAGCTGCAACGTGGTGGCCGGCTTCCATCACGACCACCTTTTCGTGCCGTACGAGCACGCTGAGGAGGCTGTGGTGATCCTCAAGGCCCTCACCGGACAAGGCGCCTGAAACAGCGTCAAGATTCGGCCACCAACACCTCACGGACCGTGCTCCCGGGCGTTACGCTGAGGCGCACCGGAGCTGGGGGTGCACGATGTCGCAGCGGGCGACGACACCGGGACAACGGCGGCTGCTCGAACGCGAGGCAGAGCTGGTAGCCGTGGACGAGGCGCTGAGCGCCCTCACCGGTGCGGGAGGCAGCGACGGCGGAGCGAGGCCGCGCGGCGGACTGCTGGCGTTCGCCGGACCGGCGGGGCTCGGCAAGACCACCCTGCTGGCCGAGACCCGGCGCCGGGCGGCCGCCAGGGGCTGCACGGTGCTGTCGGCGCGCGGCGGCGACCAGGAACAGCGGGTCGCCTTCCACGTGGCCCGGCAGTTACTGCAACCGCAACTCGCCGGCACCGGCGAGGCCGCGCTCCGCGCCACGCTGGGCAGTTGGTACGGGATCGTGGGCCCCGCCCTCGGGCTGTGCGTGCCGGAGACGGGCGCACCGCCGGACCCGCAGGGCATCGGCGACGGCCTGGCCTGGGTGCTCACCCATATCGCGGTGCAACGCGCCCCCGTCGTCCTGGTCCTGGACGACGCGCACTGGGCGGACCCGGAGTCCCTGGCCTGGCTGGTGGCATTCGCACCGCGCGCCGAGGATCTCGCGATGCTGATCGTCGTGGCCTACCGCCCTGACGAACTGCCGCCCGCTGCCGAGTCGTTCCGGGGCCTGCCCGGCCGGGCAGGCACCCGGCCCATCGACCTCGAACCGCTCAGCGCCCGGGCCATCGGCCGGCTCGTACGCGACTCGGTCGGCCCGCACGCCGACGACGCCTTCTGCCGCGAGTGCTGGGCGGTCACCGCGGGCAACCCCTTCGAGGCCGTCGAACTGACCGCCAAGGTCCGCGACCGTGGCCTGCGGCCCGACGAGTCCAGCGCCCACCTGCTGCGGGACCTCGCCGCCGCCGTCAAGGGACACGGCCTGATCACCCGTCTGGAACGGCTCGGACCGTCCACCGTGCGCCTCGCCTGGGCCGCCGCCGTACTCGGCACCTCGATCCCGCCCGCGCTCGCCGCGAGCGTCGCAGGACTCGGCGGCGAGCAGGCGGCCGACGCCGTGGACCGGCTGCGCCAGGTCCGGATCCTCACCGGCGGCGACACCCTGGAGTTCGTCCACCCGCTCATCGCCACCGCCGTCTACCGGGCGATCCCGGACGCCATCCGGGTCGCCCTGCACGGCCAGGCCGCCTGGTCGGTCGTGGACGCCGGCCTCGGCCCCTCGACGGCCGCCCGGCACCTCCTGGAGACCCACCCCGAGGGCGACCCCTGGGTCGTACAGCAGCTGCGCAAAGCCGCCGGCGAGACCCTGCGGGCCGGGGCCCCCGCCGCCGCCCGCCGCTACCTGGCCCGGGCGTTGCGCGAGCCGCCGTCCTTCGACGAGCGGGCCGCCGTCCTGTACGAACTGGGCTGCTCGTCGCTGCTCACCGAGCCCGCCACCACCGTCAACCACCTGCGCGCCGCCCTGGAGGAGCCGATCGCCGACCCGGCGCTGCGCGAAGGCATCGTCTACCGGCTCTCCCAGGCCCTCGCCCACAGCGACCGGCTCGGCGAGGCCGCCGACACCATCGGCCTGGCGGCCCGCACCGCCACCAGCGCCAGGGCCCGGCTGCGGATGAAGTCCGAGCAGTTCATGTGGGACGCCTTCCGCGCCGACGAACCCGACTCGCCCGCCCGCTCCCGCCGGCTGGCCAATCTCGCCGACCGCCTCACCGGCCGCGACCTCACCGAGCGCTACATCATCGGGCTGCGCGCCTGGGACGCCACCCTGCGCGCCGAGCCCGCGCACGTGGCCATCCAGCACGCCGAACGCGCCCTGCGCGGCGGCCTGCCCTGGGCCCTTGAGGACCGGGGCTTCGAGGTCCCCGTCCTGACCGCCCTCACCTTCATGTACGCCGACCGGCCCGGCCGCGCCGAGGAGCTGTTCGCCGCCGGCATCTCCGACTTCGAACGCCAGGGCTGGCGCGGCGCCCACCTCGCCTTCGGCTACGCGCTCCTCGGCTACATCCGCTACCGGCGGGGCCGCCTCACCGAGGCCGAGGACTTCGCCCGCGACGGCCTGCGGCTGGCCGAGCGGGTCGGCCGGGGCACCCCCGTCCAGTGGTACTGCGTCGCCATCCTCGTCCAGGTCCTGATCGCCCGGGGCCGGGTCCGCGAGGCCGGACAACTCGCCGAGGAGTACGACTTCGGCGCGCCCTTCCCGGCCGCCGTGGTCTTCCCGGACGCGCAGGCCGTGCACGGCGAACTGCTGCTCGCCCAAGGCCTGCACCGGGAGGCCGCCACCGAGCTGGCCGCCGTCGGCCGCCGCCTCGACCCGCGCGGCATGCGCAACCCCGCCTGGTGCCCCTGGCAGCTCCACCTCGCGCTCGCCGAGGCGCACGACGCGCCGGAACGGGCCCGCGTCACCGCCGGGGAAGCCGTCGAGCGCGCCCGGCAGTTCGGCACCGCCTCGGCGATCGGCACCGCGCTGCGGACCGCCGCCGAGGTGGCCGCGGGGCCCGCCGAACGGGCCAAGACGCTGGAGGAGGCCGTCGGGTACCTGGAAGGCTCCCCCTCCGGCTACGAACTCGCCCGCGCCCTGGTCGACCACGGCACCGCCCTGCGGCGCACCGGCAGCGTCCACGACGCCGCCGAGCAGCTCTACCGCGGCCTGGAGGGCGCCCTCCTCTGCGGCGCCGACGGCCTCGCCGAACGCGCCCGTGAGGAACTCGCCGCCGCCGGACTGCGCCCCCGCAGGCTCCGTACCACCGACACCGACACCGACGCCCTCACCGCCCAGGAACGCACCGTCGCCGCCCGCACCGCCCGGGGCGCCGGCCCGGCCGACATCGCCCACGAGCTGGGCACCGACGAGCGCGCCGTGGCCCGGCTGCTGTCGGCCGTCTACCGCAAGGTCGGCACCGACGCGTCCGGCCTGGCCCAGGCGCTGGGCGAGGGGATCCTCGATCCGCCGTAGAGGCTGCCCGTCCCGGCCACCCGGGGTCACCACCCCGGGGCACGCAGGGGCGCGGGCCACGTACGATGGGCCCATGTCGTTCCTCCGCCGCCGCAGCGCCGCCATGCCGACCGGACCGGATTTCGACGTCCTGGCCATGGACCCCGGAGACTGGCCCGGCAATCTCGGCGCCGGGCTGCTGCCCGGTGAGGACGGCAGCTGCCAGGGCATCTTCCTGCGGTACGACCTCTTCGGCGGGCGCGGCCCCGCCATGCTGATCGGCAACCTCCCCGAGGGCTCCCCGGCCCGCGAGCTGGAGGAGGGCCAGGTGCCCTTCGAGGTGGCTCAGCTGCTGGTCGCCCTCGGCAACGAGGAGCCGGTGACGGTCGTCGGCACCGAGGACACCCCGGTGATGCAGGGCGACAATCTGCTCATCGTCCGCCGGGTCAAGCTCTCCGAGGGCCGCATCGCCTGCTCCCAGTTCGACCGCAGCGACGGTGTCCTGGTCACCATCGCCACCTGGGACCGGCCCATCACCGACGACCTGTACCAGCTGCTCAAGCCGCTGCCGGCGGAGATGTTCCAGCAGGGCTGAGCAGCCGGCACGACATCGGTCAGCTCTGCGTCGAGCGCAGTACGGTCACATCCTCTGCCTTCACGTAGGCGACCCGGTGCCCGAACTGGATCTCGTAGTACTGCTGGGTGCCCTTCACCACCACGTGCTGGGAGGCGTCGAAGGTCACCGACCGGTAGTACTCGCCCGTCGTCTTCTGCCCGAGCACATAGCGCTGGCCGGCGAGCAGCTTGTACGACAGCGCCGAGATCGACTGCACCGGCACGGTCGACGGATACGCCGACGCCTCCGGGTAGGCGCGCCCGTACACCGGAATGTCGGTCAGGCCCTGCTTCGGGGTGACAACCCAGCCCTGGGCATTGACGGCCGTCGGCTGCGTCTTCGGGTTGTGGAACCAGGCCTTCTGGCCGAGGTACCAGATCGCCGTCCAGTCGCCGTCGCGGTCGGCGACCGCGTACTGCTGGCCGGTGGAGGCGCGGGCGCCGGTGTCGTTGACGCCGGTGGTCGACGTGCCGGTGGTGGTGTGCAGCCCGATGTCCTTCACCAGCGCGGAGTCCTCGCTGGGCTCGGTGTACAGGCGTACGGCCTCGGAGCCGCGCGCCGGGCAGGTGTCGCCGGCGGCGGAGCAGCTGGTGTAGACGGGCTGGTTGGTCTCGTAGTCCGGGCGGATGGTGACCAGGCCGCCGCCGGGTCCGGCGGTGGCGTGCAGCGGGGCGCCCATCAGCTCGAAGTAGTGCGCCCAGTCCCAGTAGGGGCCTGGGTCGGTGTGCATCCCGGCGATGTACGAGGTGGTCGGGCCCGGCACATTGTCGTGGCCGAGAATGTGCTGCCGGTCCAGCGGGATGTCGTACTTGTGCGCCAGGTACCGCACCAGACGGGCGGAGGAACGATACATCGCCTCCGTGTACCAGGTGCCCGGGTCGGTGAGGAAGCCCTCGTGCTCGATGCCGACCGACTTGGCGTTGACGTACCAGTTGCCCGCGTGCCAGCCGACGTCCTTGGTCTTGACGTGCTGGTCGATGTGGCCGTCGGAGGAGCGGACGGTGTAGTGCCAGGCCAGATAGGTGGGGTCCTGCACGAGCTTGAGAGCGGTGTCCCAGGTGCCCTCGGTGTCGTGGATGACGATGTAGTCGACCGACTGGTCGTTGGGACGGTCGGCGAGGTCGTGGTTGCCGTAGTCGCCGGCGCCGAACTCCTCGTACGGGGCCGGCAGCCACTCGCACGCCACGCTGAGCGGGCACTCCGTGTCGGCGGCGTTGACCTTCCTGAGCCCGAGGCCGCGCACTTGCGCGGTGTCCGGGGCGAGACCGGGGTGGCCGGCCAGCGTGATCCGCTCGCCGGTGTCGGTGGTGCGGGCCTCGCCGTCGCGGACCACCTGGAAGACGTCGTCGGCGAAGGTGGCCGCCGTCGCGGAGTCGTCCGCGCCGGAGTACGCCGCCACCGCCCCGTACCAGGCGGCCGGGTCGGAGGACGAGCCGAGCGGCCGGTTCGAGGCCTTCTGGGCCGCCGCCAGCAGCGCGGCGCCGCCGGCCACATTGCTGGCCGGGTCCTCGCGCAGAGCCTTGGCCGACAGGCCGCTGACGTCGGCCGCCCGGTCGAGCGTGGTGAGCGAGGCGGGCAGGTCGGATGCGGCGGGGGCGGCCGTGCCGGCCGTGGTGACCAGCGGCCGCGTGGTGTCGCCCCGGGCGTCGTCACCGCCGTCACCCGTCTGGGGGTAGTCGGCCAGGGCGGTGGCGGCGTCGGTCAGATGCATGGGGCCGTAGCCGGCGGTGACACTAGGCAGGCCGTTATGGGTGTCCCAGCGCGACTCCATGTACGAGACACCGAGCAGCACGCTTTCGGGGACCTGATAGCGATCGGCCGCGTCGGCGAACGCCTGCTGAAGCGTTAACGCTCCCGGGGCGGCCGCGCTCGCGGCGGGTGCGGCCATCGGCAACAACGCGGCGATGGCGACCGCCGCCGTCGCCAGTCGGGCGGATCTGGGCGAGCCTCGCACTTGTGAGCCTCCTGTGGTGGTGAGAACCACAGAGGTATCTGCTTGTCAGCGATCCGTCAACTACCCCTCGGCGTGTGTGTTTACGCACGTCAGCGCCCGTACCGGGAACCACCCCGGTACGGGCGCTGTGGCCTGCGGCGCGTCAGTTGTCTGGACCACGGGCGGCGCGGTCCAGACCCCGTCAACGCGTGCCGACGGCCGCCCGAACAGCCCGCCGGGCGAGACCGCAGTCGTCGTGCAGCCGGCGCAGCAGCAGCCGCTGCTCCTCGCCGATCTCGGCCGCGTTCGCCGCCGCCGGGACCGTGCCGCGCATGGTGCGCTGCACCGCGGTCTCGTACGTACGGATCTCACGCGTGAGCACGAGCATCAGGTTGACCAGGAAGGAGTCCCGGGCCGCCGGGCCCGCGGCCTGGGCGGACTGGCTGATCTGGCGGCGGGTGGCCGGGTCGTCGCCCAGGATCGACCACAGCGTCGCGAGGTCGTACCCGGGCAGGTACCAGCCGGCGTGCTCCCAGTCCACCAGGACCGGGCCCGCGGGGGAGAGCAGCACGTTCGACAGCAGGGCGTCGCCGTGGTTGAACTGCCCCTGTACGTGGGCGAGTCCGTGCAGCAGCTTCTGCAGGTCGCCCATGTCACGGTCAGTGAGCAGCCCCAGCTCGTGATAGCGGGAGATACGGGCCGGATAGTCGATCGGCGCTTCGAACACGCCCGACGGCGGCCGCCACAGATTGACCCGGGAGAAGGCGGACAGCACCGCCCGTACGTCTCCGCGGGCCGGGGCCTCGGTCGGGTGCCGCCGCTGAGCCGCGACCCTTCCGGGCATCCGCTCCAGGACCAGCGTGCAGCTCTCGGGGTCGGCGGCGATCAGCCGTGGCACCCGGGCCGGTGGGCGGTGTCGTACGAACGCGCGGTATGCCGCTATTTCGTGCTGGAAGCGCTCGACCCACGCGGGCGAATGGTCCAGCAGGACCTTGGCCACGGCGGGGCTTCGCCCGGACGTGCCGACCAGCAGGACCGACCGGCTGCTTCGCCGCAGCATCTGAACAGGGGTGAACTCCGGGCAGATCCGCTGCACCGAGGCGATGGCCGTGCGCAGCTGCGCGCCCTGTGGGCCGGTCAAGTCGAGTCTCCCGCTGAGCGGATGGGAGGTGCCCGCGGGCATGGGCCGCCTGGCGGCCGGGATGAGACGGGGGCGCAGTCCGGCGTCGGTCCCGGAGACGTGGGACGGCCGGGGCGGAGCGGACACGGAGGACGATGCTGAATACATGAGGGGGAGACAGATCCCTTCGTGTGCCTGCGAGCTCTGAGGGTGTCGTGCTGATTGCAGGGACGGCGGACAGGTGGCCGGGGCCGGCGCGTGGACGGGACCGAATCCGGTGTCGGCGTCCGGTCCCGCACCCTGGGGAATGCGGGTTCCGGGCCGGTGGTCCGGTCGTCCACGCGCCGTACGCCCTTCCCGGACAAGTACGCACCACCAGCATCAGATGTTCAACGGTGACCGAAGAATGTTCTGAAGTGTTCGTACGTGACCATCCGGGACCGGCTGCTGCCGGCCGGGGTGGCGCAATCTCACCTGACCACCGCGCGCGGGTGGCAGACCATGTGGCGCACCCTGGCGAACCCTGGCGAATGCTCGCGAGGCACTGGACCGGCCATTACTGTCATGTGTGCCGAGGAACCTGGGGGCTTGACGTGGCCAAGGAATCCAACACACGACTTGCGGACCTTTTCGCCCTTACGGGCTGGTCCAAAGGCGAACTCGCACGACTGGTCAACCGGCAGGCGGCCGCAAGCGGCCACCCGCAGCTGGCGACCGACACGTCGCGCGTGCGCCGCTGGATCGAGACCGGTGAATCACCGCGCGAACCCGTCCCGAGTGTGCTGGCAGCCTTGTTCACCGAGCGTCTCGGCCGTGTCGTAACCATCGAGGATCTCGGGTTCGGCCGGCATCGGCGTACGGGAAAGAAGCAGGCCGTTGACGACCTGCCCTGGGCACCGGAACGGACAGCCGCGGTCCTCACCGAATTCACGGGAATGGACCTCATGCTCAACCGACGCGGTCTGGTGGGCGCGGGTGCCGCGCTCGCCGCCGGCTCCGCGATCAGCGGCGCCATGCACGACTGGCTGCGCGCCGACCCGGCGCTCGCTGCCGACAACCCCTCGTTCGGCGACCCCTTCGCCGGCGAGATCATCTCGTCCGACCGATACGAAGCGGCGCCCGTGGGCTCCGAGGAGATCGAGGCGCTCGAGCGCTCGGTCGAAGTCTTCCGCGCCTGGGACGCGGCCCGCGGCGGCGGGCTGCAGCGCAAGGCGGTCGTGGGACAGCTCAACGAGGTGGGAGGCATGCTCTCCTACCACCACCCGGCGCACCTCAAGCGCAGGTTGTGGGGGGTGGCCGCCAACCTGGCCGTCCTCGCCGGGTGGATGTCCCACGACGTGGGCCTGGAGCCCACCGCCCAGAAGTACTTCGTGATCGCCGCCCACGCGGCCCGCGAGGGCGGCGACCGGCCGCGCGCCGGTGAGGCGCTGTCCCGCGCCGCCCGCCAGATGGTGCACATCGGCCGGCCCGACGACGCGCTGGACCTGATGAAGCTCGCGAAATCCGGCTCCGGCGAGGCGACGCTGCCACGCACCCGCGCCATGCTCCACACCATCGAGGCCTGGGCGCAGGCCTCCATGGGGCGCGGACAGGCGATGCGCCGCACCCTGGGCGAGGCCGAGGAGCTGTTCGTCTCCGACAACGGCGATGTGCCACCGCCGAGCTGGATGCAGAACTTCGACGAGGCGGATCTGCACGGCATGGAGGCCCTGGCCTTCCGTACCCTCGCCGAACACGATCCGACGGCCGCCAACGCCGCACAGCACCACGCCAAGCAGGCACTGGAGCTGCGGTCCACCGGCCACAACAGGTCGCAGATCTTCGACTACATCTCGCTCGCCTCGGCCTGCTTCATCGCCGACGATCCCGAACAGGCCGACAGCTACGCGCGGTTGGCACTGCTGGCCATCGGGCAGACCTCGTCCCATCGCACCTGGGACCGGCTGCGGGAGATGTACCGGCTGACCGGGCGGTACGCGGACTACACCAGGATCCAGGACCTACGGGCCGAGATCCAGACCGCGCTGCCGAGGGCCCCGAAGAGCCGGAACACGTCCATCTAGCCCCCGGCCGGCGTCAACAAACCAGTCCCCACACCCGTACGGGCACGAGCCGACTCGACGCCGAACGAGCCGGCCCGGACTCACACGAACCTGGCGACCAGTACGCAGGCGTCGTCCTCGCGCTCCGGCGTGCCGAGCTCCTCGACGACGATCCGTACGCAGTCCTGCGAGGTACGGGCCTCCGCGAAGCGCGGGCCCAGATCGAGCAGCCGCCGTGCGGCCGCCCCGGCGTCCGTCGCCGAGCCGAAGGCGGTGCGGCGCGGCACCAGGCCGTCGGTGTGGAGCACCAGCAGGTCACCGGGTGCGAGCTGCTCGGTGACCTGGGCGTAGCGCGCGCCGGAGGTCGCGCCGAGCAGTACGCCCTCGGGCGGATCCAGGACGCGCCCCGTCCCGTTGCGGAAGAGCAGCGGGGCGGGGTGCCCTGCCTGTGCCCAGACGAGGGTCCGGTCCGCCGGGTCGTAGCGGCAGCACAGCGCGCTGCCCAGAGCCGGCTGGGCCGAGGTGTCCAGAAGCTGGTTGAGCCAGCCCATCAGCGGTCCCGGTTCGAGCCCGGCCACCGCCATGCCGCGCAGTGCGCCCAGCAGCATCGCCATGCCTGAGGTCGCGCTCACCCCGTGCCCGGTCAGGTCGCCGACGGTCAGCAGCGTCGAGCCGTCCGGCAGCGGGAGCGCGTCGTACCAGTCACCGCCGATCAGCGCACTGGTGGCGGAGGGAAGGTAGTGCGCCGCGAGGTCCACGGTGGTCGGGCCGCCGCTCTGCGGGAACCGCAGGGAGCCACGCCACGGCGGCAGCACGGCCTCCTGCAGCTCAACCGCCAACCGGCGCTCGGTCTGCGCGATCTGCCGCTGGCGCTGCAACGAGTCACGGGTCTCGCGCAGCGTCCGCTGGCTGCGGCGCAGCTCACTCACGTCCCGGAGCACCGCCCACATCGAGGCGGTGCCGCCGGTGGCGTCGAGCACCGGCTCGCCCACCATGTGCACGGTACGTACCGAGCCGTCCGTACGTACGATGCGGAACTCGCAGTCGATGGGCCTGCCGTCCACCAGGCACCCGGTCACGGCCTCGGACAGGATCTGCTGGTCCTCCGCGAACAGCCAGGACGGCATCTCGTCCAGGGTCAGCGGGCCGTCCGCCGGGTCACGCCCGAAGATGCGGTACAGCTCGCCGGACCAGTCGACCGCGTCCGTCAGTAAGTCCCACTCCGCGCTGCCGGCGCGGCCGAGGGCGTGGACGGCCGAGGCGGCCGGCGGCTCGCCGGTCGCGTACGCCGCGCCGTCTGATTCCTCCGGAGGCAGACCGTCCCGCAGCTGGCCGAGGTGCGCGCCCAGGTCGTCGAGCTGGTGCACCGCGAGATCGCACAGCGCGCGCTGCCAGCGCAGCTGGGGGTCCTCGTCGTCCATCGCGGAATCGCGACGTACGGCGTCGACCTTGCCGCGCAGCTGGCGGGTCTGGCTGATGAGCGAATCCACCGCGCCGGGCTCTGGCGGCTGGGCGGCGGAATGATCCTCATGCAGATGGGACGGCATGACGCTCTCCGAACATATCTCCGATGCAGGCGCTGGGCGGCTGTGCCGGACGGAAGGGCCAGTCACGACTGTGTCACAGCGCGCGACGCCCTGTAAGTGTTTCGGCGATACCTGATCCGGTGGTGTCGCGGGCATATGCCGGGAGCCTGGCAGTGGAATGGACGGGTCCGCTGAGCGCGGAAGAGTTTGAGCCGTGGCCGATCTGCGAAGATACCTCGCAACCGGCAGCGGGAAATCCCGTTGCCAGCCCCACCCCCGGCACCGGATGCTGACCTCATGTTCGATCCCGACATAGCGCCCAGTGGGACCCTTCTCGGCCTCCTCCAGCGAGGACGCGGAGACGGGACCCTGCACGCCCTCGCGGCGCAGCGAGCCGAAGCGCTCGCCGCGCTGGAGAGCTGCGTCCTGCGCGACCCACGCCACGACTGGCGCGTGGAGTCCCGCTCCCTTTATTACGCGCGGCTCTACTCCGAGCTGGAGGGCCCGCTCGACGGGATCGAACAACATCTCTTCTGCCCGGACGGCCTCCTCCCCGGCGTCGCCGTCGACGACGAGCACCGCTGCGGCCTCGCCCTGTCCGTCCTCGGTCACCTCGCCGGCTACGGCCGCCGTGACGCGCTGCACCTGCTGCGCCGGTACGCAGCCGTGGGCGGCTGCTGGGAGTGGGCGCTCGACGAGCTCGCCGTCCACGACGACGACGAGGACCTGCGCGCGCTCGGCCCCGCCGTCCTCGCCCGCTTCCCCCGCACCCCCGAGGGCGACGCACAGCTCGCCGACGCGGTGCGCGAGGCGTACGAACCCCGGCCCTGGCGGCTCTGGTCGGAACACCCGGATCCCGAGGTCGCCGTACGGGTCCGCAAGGCCGCCGAACAGACCTCCTTCGACCGCTGGCAGCGCCAGTTGCGGCCCGCCGGGCCCACCCCCGGGTGGAGTGTGCGCGCCGTACTGGACTGGGCCCAGCAGGGCCTCGACGACCACCCCACACAGCTCCGCGACGCCCCCGCCGCCCGCTGCCTCGCCGCCGTCGCCGGCCCCGAGGACCGCCCCGAACTGCTGGCCGCCGCCCGCAGCGGCCCCGACGCCGCCCGCGCCGCGGCCCTGCGTCACCTGGCCGACCGCCAGGACCCGGACATCCTCGACCTCATCGAAGCCGCCGCCGGCGGCCCGGCCGACATCGTGACCCGCGCCGCCCTCGAATCCTTCGAACGCATGCGCAGCACCGCCGCCATCACCCGCGCCCGCGTCTGGTCCTCCCGCGAGGACGCCCTCGGCTCCGCCGCCGCCCGCGTGCTCGCCTGCCGTGGCGGCACCCATGACTCGCAGCGCGTACTCGGTGCCCTCCGCCGGCTCGTCCAGCAGGACGGCGCCGACGCGGACGGCCTCGCCGCCCTGGTCGAAGGCGCCGGCCGCCTCTCCATCGACTGCGCCGCGCCCGTCCTGCGCCACATCTACCGCGAGACCTCCTCCTCCCAGCTCCGCGGCATCGCCGTCCAGGCCCTCGCCGCCACCGACCCCTCCTTCCCCTCCGGCTTCGCCGTCGAATGCCTCTGGGACTGCGAAGAGACCACCCGCGGCCTCGCCGCCCACCACGCCGCCACCGCCGACATCCGCGTCCTCGCCCAACTCCGCCGCCTCGCCGCGGACCCCGCGGAAGAAGCCGACGTCCAAACCGCGGTCCGCGGCCGCCTCCGCACCGACATCTGACCTCCCACCCCGCCCCTTCCCGAAACCAGGGGGCCAGCCCCCTGGACCCCGGAACGCCCCTTTGGGGGAGTGTCCTCAAACGCCCGAGGGGCTGAATTCGCGCCGTACCCAAAGGCGCGGAGTGAAGGATTGGCGGCGCGTTCCCCCGCCGGAAAGATCGACGTGGCCGGAATCACGCACGGGGAGCCGACAACGTCGGTATGCGTGTCGCCATCGTCACCGAATCCTTCCCGCCCGATGTCAACGGCGTAGCCCACTGCGCCCTGCGTACGGCCGAACACCTCGTCCGCCGCGGCCACGACCCGCTCGTGATCGCGCCGGCAGGACCGGCGGGCCCGCAGGACCCGCCGGCCGGCCACCACGACCCCTGCCCTGTCATCCGCGTACCGTCCCTCCCGCTGCCGGGCTATCCGCAGGTGCGGGTCGCGCTGCCGAGCCGCCGCACCGCTGCCGCGATCGCCGCGCACCGGGCGGACATCGTCCACCTGGCGAGCCCCTTCGTGCTCGGGGTGCGCGGCATGGCCGCCGCGACGCGCCAGCGGATCCCGGCCGTGGCGGTCTACCAGACCGACCTGGCCGGCTATGCCCGCACGTATCTCAGCCTCGGCGAGTCCACCGCCTGGCGCCGGATACGCACCGTCCACGCCGCCGCCGACCGCACCCTCGCACCGTCCTCCGCATCGCTGCGGGACCTGGAGACCCACGGCATCCCCCGCGTGCACCTGTGGCCGCGTGGCGTGGACTCCGTACGCTTCCACCCCGCGCACCGCGACGACGCGCTGCGCGCACAACTCGCCCCGAACGGCGAGATCCTGGTCGGCTACATCGGCCGGCTCGCCCCGGAGAAGCACGTCGAGCTGCTGAGCGGCGTGAGCGCGCTGCCGGGGGTGCGGGTGGTCGTGGTCGGGGACGGGCCGAGCGCGCCCGGGCTGCGGGAGACGCTGCCGGGGGCGGTCTTCCTGGGCCGCCGTACCGGCGACGAGCTGGCGCGGATCTTCGCGTCGCTGGACGTCTTCGCGCACACGGGGCCCTTCGAAACCTTCTGCCAGACCGTGCAGGAGGCGATGGCCAGCGGTCTGCCGGTCGTCGCGCCCGCCGCCGGAGGCCCGCTGGACCTGGTGGACCACGGACGTACCGGCCTGCTCGTCCCGCCGGGGGACGCGGACGCCGTCACCGGCGCGGTACGGCTGCTGGCCGGGGCGCCCGGGCTGCGCCAGGAGTTCGGGCAGGCCGGGCGGGCCGACGTCGAGGGCCGGACCTGGGCCGCGGTCGGGGACCTGCTCCTGGGCCACTACGACCAGGTGCTCAGCGCCAGGACGGCAGTGGCCGCATGAACGCCTCGCTGCGGATCGTACGGCTCGCCAACTTCGTCACGCCCGTCTCCGGCGGCCTACGCACCGCGCTCCGCCACCTCGGCGCCGGATACCTCACCGCCGGCCACGACCCCGTACTGATCGTCCCCGGGGAGCGGTACGCCGACGAACTCACCGACCAGGGCCGGGTGATCACCCTCCCGGGACCGGTCGTGGCCGGCACCGGCGGCTACCGGGTCCTCACCAACCGTGCCCGCGTCGAACGGCTCCTCGAAGGGTTGGACCCGGACCGCATCGAGGTCTCCGACCGGACGACGCTGCGCTGGACGGGGCAGTGGGCGCGGCGGCGGCGCGTCCCGGCCGTGATGGTCTCCCACGAGAGCGTCGACGGTGTGTTGCGCACCTGGGGCGTGCCGACCGGGCTCGCCCAGAACGCCGCCGACCGCATCAACAGGCGCAGTGCCTACGCCTATTCGCGCATCGTGTGCACCACCGGCTGGGCGGCCGCCGAGTTCGAGCGGATCGGAGCACGCAATCTCGTACGCGCTCCGCTCGGCGTCGACCTCGACCGCTGCCACCCGGTGTACCGCGACGACGCGCTGCGCGACCGGTACGCCGGAGGGGCGCAGGTCCTGCTGGCGATGTGCTCACGGCTCTCGCAGGAGAAGCGCCCCGGGCGGGCCCTGGACGCGCTCGCGCACCTGCGGCGTCGGGGTGTGGACGCGGCGCTGGTCGTGGTCGGCGAGGGGCCGCTGCGGCCCCGGCTGGAGGAGCGGGCCCGGACCACCGGGCTGCCCGTCACCTTCCTCGGCCATGTCGGGGACCGCGACCGGCTGTCCGCGGTCCAGGCCACCGCCGACGTCGTGCTGGCCCCCGGCCCGGTCGAGACCTTCGGCCTGGCCGCCATCGAGGCCATGGCCTGCGGCACCCCGGTCGTCGTCAGTGCCCTGTCCGCCCTGCCCGACCTGATCGGCCCGGCCGGCACCGCCGCCACCGACGACGGCCCCGCCTTCGCCGAAGCCGTCGAGTACCTCCTCGCCCGCCCCGAGCAGATCCGCCGTGCCGTCGCCCGCGCCCAGGCCGAGCGCTACGGCTGGCCCGCCGCCGTCAACGCCTTCCTCACCGCCCACGACGCGCTGCCGCGGGTCACGGCACAGGGGAGCGCCAGATGACGCAGCTGCGGTTCGTCGCGCTCGGCGACTCGCTGACCGCCGGCCTCGGCGACCCGCTGCCGGGCGGCGAATGGCGGGGCTGGGCGGCGCTGCTGGCTCCGGCCCTCGCGGAGCAGCCACACCGCTCGCGGTTGCTCAACTGCTCGCGCAGCGGTGCGCTCACCGCCGACGTGGCGGGCGAGCAGCTCACGGAGGCGCTGAACCACCGTCCGCACCTCGCCTCGGTCGTGGTCGGGGCGAACGACACCCTGCGCGGCTCCTTCGACATCGAAGCGGTCGCCCAGCACCTCGACTCCGTCTTCGGCGCGCTGCGCGCACAGGGCGCCGGACTGCTGACGGCCTGCCTGCCGGACCCGGGCCGGATGCTGGGGCTGCCCTGGCCCCTGGCACGGCCGCTGGGCCGGCGGATGCGGGCGGTCAACCACGTCGTCCACGCACTGTCCGACCACTACGGAGCCGTGCATCTGCACACCGCCCACCACCCCTGGGTCTTCGACCGTGCCTCGTGGAGCGCCGACCGACTGCATCCGAGCGAGCTGGGCCACCGGTTGCTGGCCAGGGAGTTCCACGCGCTGCTGGCGACGGCCGGGCTGGCACACGGTGCACCGCCGTCCGTCGTATCCGACGGGCCCGGTCCCGGCCGGGCGGCGAGCGCGTACTGGATGGCCACACGCGGCACCAAATGGGTGTGGGACCGCTGTACAGATCTGCTGCCCGACCTGCTGGGACTGGCCGTCGCCGAGTGCCGCCACCAGGCCTCCGGCACCGGCACCGCCCTGGAGCTGAACGCGCACCGGGCGACCGTGCGGGCCATAGCCTCGCTCAAGCTTTCGTCGTACGAACCGCTGGAGGCAGCCTGACCGCTGATGAGCGGCCCGGCTGCCACAATGGGCCCATGACCGGACGCTGGGAGTTCTGGGTCGACCGCGGCGGCACCTTCACCGACATCGTGGGCAGACGGCCCGACGGCCGCCTCGTCACCTGCAAACTGCTGTCCCACGACCCCGAGCGCTACCGCGACGCACCCGTCGCGGGGATCCGCCGGGTGCTCGGGCTCGGCCCCGACGACCCCATCCCGGCCGACTGCATCGCGGCCGTCAAGATGGGCACCACGGTCGCCACCAACGCCCTCCTGGAACGCAAGGGCGAGCCCACCGTCCTGGTGATCACCGAAGGCTTCCGCGACGCCCTGCGCATCGCCTACCAGAACCGGCCGCGCCTCTTCGACCGCCGCATCGTCCTCCCCGAGGCCCTGTACGAGCGGGTCGCCGAGATCCCCGAGCGCCGCGACGCCCACGGCGGCATCGTCCGCCCCCTCGACCTCGACGCCGCCGACGCCGCGCTGCGCGAGGCCCGAGACGCCGGCATCACCAGCGCCGCCATCGTCCTCATGCACGGCTACCGCCACCCCGAGCATGAGCAGGCCCTCGCCGAAACCGCCCGCGACCTCGGCTTCACCCAGATCAGCTGCTCGCACGAGGTCAGCCCGCTCATCAAGCTGATCCCGCGCGGCGACACCACCGTCGTGGACGCCTACCTGTCGCCCATCCTGCGCCGATACGTCGACGAGGTCGCCAAGGAGCTGGACGGCGTCCGGCTGATGTTCATGCAGTCCAACGGCGGCCTGCGCGAGGCCATGCACTTCCGGGGCAAGGACGCCGTGCTGTCGGGGCCCGCCGGGGGAGTGGTCGGCATGGCCCGTACGAGCGAACAGGCCGGCCACGACCGGGTCATCGGCTTCGACATGGGCGGCACCTCCACCGATGTGTCGCACTATGCGGGCGAGTTGGAGCGGGTCTTCGGCACGCAGGTGGCGGGGGTGCGGATGCGCGCCCCGATGATGAACATCCACACCGTCGCGGCCGGCGGCGGCTCCGTCCTGCACTTCGACGGCCAGCGCTACCGCGTCGGCCCCGACTCGGCCGGCGCCGACCCCGGGCCCGCCTGCTACCGGCGCGGCGGCCCGCTCACCGTCACCGACGCCAACGTCATGCTCGGCCGCGTCCAACCCGACCATTTCCCGGCCGTGTTCGGTCCCGGCGGCGACCAACGGCTCGACGCGGCGGTCGTGGCCGAGAAGTTCGCCGAACTGGCCGCGGCCACCGGCGACAGCCGCGGCCCCGAGGAGGTCGCGGCCGGCTTCCTGGAGATCGCCGTCCTCAACATGGCGAACGCCGTCAAGAAGATCTCCGTACAGCGCGGTTACGACGTCACCCGCTACGCCCTCACCAGCTTCGGCGGCGCCGGCGGCCAGCACGCCTGCGCCGTCGCCGACGCGCTGTCCATCGGCACCGTCATCGTCCCGCCGCTGGCCGGGGTGCTCTCGGCGTACGGCATCGGGCTCGCCGACGCCACCGCGATGCGCGAGCGGTCCGTGGAGGCCGAACTCGGCGAAGGCGCCTTGCCGTCGGTGCGCGAGGTGGCCGAAGACCTGGCCGAACAGACCCGCAGCCAGCTCCACGACGACGGCGTGCCCGACGACACGGTCCACACCGTCGCCCGGGTCCATCTCCGCTACGCGGGCACCGACTCCAGTCTGCCCGTGGACCTGGGCAGTGCAGCCGACATGCGGGAGACCTTCGAGCGCGCCCACCGCGGCCGCTACGCCTTCACCATGGACAAGCCGCTCGTCGTCGAGGCCGTCTCCGTCGAGGCCGTGGGCGCCGCCGGACCGCCCGCCCGGCACGAGCTCGAACGGCCGCCGCGCGAGGGCGACCTGAAGCCCGTCGCCGACGTCCGGATGTTCGCCGAGGGCCGCCCGCAGTCCACCGGGCTCTACCTGCGCGACGACCTGCGCCCCGGCGACACCGTCACCGGGCCCGCCATCATCGCCGAGCCCGACGCCACCACCGTCCTCGAACCCGGCTGGCAGGCCGTCGCGGGCGAGCAGGGCCACCTGCTGCTGACTCGCGTCCGTCCCCGCCCGGGCCGGGTCGCGGTCGGCACGGACGTCGACCCGGTCCTGCTGGAGGTCTTCAACAACCTCTTCATGGCCGTCGCCGAGCAGATGGGCGTGACCCTGGAGAACACCGCCCACTCCGTCAACATCAAGGAGCGGCTGGACTTCTCCTGCGCCCTCTTCGACGCCGACGGCAACCTCATCGCCAACGCCCCCCACATCCCCGTACACCTCGGCTCCATGGGCGAGTCCATCAAGGAAGTGCTGCGCCGCAACGCGGACACGATGCGCCCGGGCGACGTCCACGCCATCAACGACCCGTACCACGGCGGCACCCATCTGCCCGATGTGACGGTGGTCAGCCCGGTGTTCGACGAGCGCGGCCACGAGTTGCTCTTCCTGGTCGCCTCACGTGGCCACCACGCCGAGATCGGCGGCCTCACCCCCGGCTCCATGCCCGCCTTCAGCCGTACGATCCACGAAGAAGGCGTCCTCTTCGACAACTGGCTCCTCGTCCGCGACGGCCACATGCGTGAGGAGGAGACCCGCGCCCTCCTCACCGGCGCCCCCTACCCGTCCCGCGACCCCGACTCCAACCTCGCCGACCTGCGCGCCCAGATCGCCGCCAACGAAAAGGGCATCAGCGAACTGCGTCGCATCACCGAGCAGTTCGGTCTCGACGTCGTCCACGCCTACATGCGGCACGTCCAGGACAACGCCGAGGAGTCCGTCCGCCGCATCATCGCCACCCTGGAGGACGGCTCGTACGCGTACGAGACCGACAACGGCGCCGTCATCCATGTCTCCGTGACCGTCGACCGCGAAGCGCGCAGCGCCGTCCTGGACTTCACCGGCACCTCCCCCCAGCAGGACGGCAACTTCAACGCCCCCCAGTCCGTGGTCATGGCCGCCGTCCTCTACGTCTTCCGGACCCTCGTCGCCGACGACATCCCCCTCAACAGCGGCTGCCTCAAGCCCGTCGAAGTCCGCATCCCGGCCGGATCCATGCTGGCCCCCGAGTACCCGGCCGCCACGGTCGCCGGCAATGTCGAGACCTCCCAGGCCGTCACCGGCGCGCTCTACGCCGCCCTCGGCGTCCAGGCGGAGGGCTCCGGCACGATGAACAACGTCACCTTCGGCAACGAACGCGTGCAGTACTACGAGACCGTGGCGAGCGGATCCGGGGCCGGCGCGGACTTCGACGGCGCCGACGCCGTCCAGACCCACATGACCAACTCCCGCCTCACCGACCCCGAAGTCCTCGAATGGCGCTACCCCGTCCGCGTCGACAGCTTCGCCATCCGCGACCCCAGCGGCGGCCCCGGGCGTCACCGCGGCGGTCACGGCGTCGTCCGCCGGCTCCGCTTCCTCGAGCCCATGACCGTCGCCCTCCTCTCCAGCCACCGCCGCGTCCCCCCGTACGGCATGGCGGGCGGCGACCCCGGCGCGCTGGGCGTCAACTCCATTGCCCGCGCCGACGGTTCGGTGACCTCGCTGGGCGGCTGCGACTCGGCCGAGGTCGCCCCCGGTGACGTACTGGTCATCGCCACCCCGGGCGGCGGCGGTTACGGCACGCCCTAAGCTTTCGGCCGTGAGATCTACCTACAACCACGGGATCGACGTCGAGCGCATGCAGGCGTTCGCGGACGCGGTCATAGCCATCGCCATCACGCTGCTCGCCCTGGACATGAAGGTTCCGGAGGGACTCGCCTCGTCGGAACTCGGCCACGCCCTCCGTGAGGCGCTTCCGACGGTTGGCGGTTACCTCCTCAGCTTCGTTGTCATCGGTGTGCTGTGGATCTCCCACCACCGCCTCTTCAGCATGGTCGCGGAGATGGACCGCTGGCTGCTCCGCCTGGACCTCGCTCTGCTCGCCGTCATCGCCGCCCTGCCGTTCCCGACCAAGCTCATCAGCGGATACCAGAGCAGTGCGGTCGCGACGTCGGTGTACGCCGGGACGATCGCCTTGTCCGTTCTGCTGATCGCGATGATGTCCGCCCACCTCCTGCGGCATCCGGCGCTGTGCCGTCCCCATGTGTCCCGCGACCGGATCCTGCTGTCGATTCGCCAGGCGGCGGCGACCGCGGCGGTCTTCACCACTTCGGTGCCGATGACGCTGATCTCGCCCGGAGTGGCGGAGTACTGGTGGATCCTGAGCGCTCCTCTTCAGTACGTCATCGCGCGCCGGACCAGGTCGGCCGACTCCGTCGAGCGGGCCGGAACCGACCAGCCGGACCTGGCCTAACGGCGGCGCACCGGCACGAACCGCACCGGCGTCCCCGGTGCGGCCTGGGCTGCCGCCGCGAGGTCGCGGCCACGCACGACGCCGATCACGGGGTAGCCCCCGGTCGTCGGATGGTCGGCGAGGAAGACGACGGGCCGCCCGTCCGGGGGGGCCTGGACGGCGCCCAGGACCATGCCCTCGCTGGGGAGTTCGTCGTTCCGGGCGCGGCTCAGGGGCGGGCCTTCCGTACGGAGGCCGATGCGGTTGCCGGCGGAGGCCACCCGGTAGGCGCCGATGGCAAGCGTGCGCAGCGCGGCCGGGGTGAACCAGTCGTCCCGTGGCCCGAGCAGAACGCGCAGGACCAGCTCGTCCGGCGGGCCGGGGGCCGGCGCGACGTCGACCGGAGAAGGCGGCCCGGCCACCTCGCCCAGCGGCAGCACTGCGCCGTCCGTGAGGGGCGCCGGGCCAAGCCCGGAGAGCAGGTCGGTGGAACGGCTGCCCAGCACCGGTTCGACGGCGACCCCGCCACCGAAGGCGAGGTAGCTGCGCACCCCGCGCACCACCGCCCCCGCCTCGACCACCGCCCCTGCGGCCACGGCCACCGGGGCACCCCAGGCCACCGGCCGGCCGTCGACCGTGACGGGGCACGGCGCGCCCGTGACGGCGACCGTGGCGGCGCAACGCAGCCGCACCGCACAGCCGTTGAGCGTCGTCTCCAGGACCGCGGCCTCCACGCCGTTGCCGACCAGCCGATTGGCCAGTCGGCTCGCGGGCAGGTCGAGCGCCCCGGAGCCGGGCACACCCAAGTGCGCATGCCCGGGCCGCCCGAGATCCTGCACCGTGGTCAGGGCACCCGCCCGTACGACCACGAAAGCCCGGTCCGTCACCGCACCCCCTCCGCCGTGATGGACACGAACCGCACCGGCGTCCCCGGCGCGAGCAGCGCCGCGGGCTCCCGCGCCGGATCCCAGAGCACGGCATCCGTGGTGCCGATCAACTGCCAGCCGCCGGGGGAGGAGCGCGGATAGACGCCGGTGTACGGTCCCGCCAGGCCGACCGAGCCCGCCGGGACAGCGGTCCTGGGGGTGGCCCTTCGCGGCACGGAATACCGCTCCGGCAGCCCGGTCAGATAGCCGAAGCCGGGGGCGAATCCGCAGAACGCGACCCGGAATCGGGCCGCCGAATGGATGCGCGCCACCTCTTCGACGGACCCCGCGCCCCACAGGTCCGCCACCTCGGCGAGATCGGGCCCGTCGTACCGTACGGGGATCTCGACGGTGTCCAGAAGGGTGGCCGTGGGCGGCGGCACCTTCCACTCCGTGAGTCGTGCGGCGAAGCGGCCCGGGTCGTCGAGTCCGCGGATGAGTACGGTCCGGGCCGCCGGCACGATCTCGCGGACGGCGGGAAGCGTCCCTGCGGTGCGCCGCCGCAGCAACTCGGCGTGGAGTGCCTCGGCTTCCGCCCCTGAGCCGCACTCGATCAGCAGCGCGTCCTCGCCCACCGGCAGCGGCCTCATGCGAAGCTCTCCACCCGTACGCCCGCCGCCTCCAGGGCGGACCGGACCCGGCGGGCGAGTTCGGCGGCCCCGGGGGTGTCGCCGTGCAGGCAGAGCGACCTGGCCTGTACGGCGATCCGCCGGCCGTCGTGCGCGACGACCGAGCCGGTGCCGGCGATGCCCACGGACCGCTGGACCACGGCGTCCGGATCGGTGACCACCGCGCCCTGCTCCCGCCTGGGCACCAGCGTGCCGACGGCGGTGTAGGCGCGGTCGGCGAACGCCTCGGCCACGACGGGCAGTCCGGCCTTCCCGGCGGCCTCCAGCAGCCGGGATCCGGGCAGCCCGAGGACGGGCAGGTCCGCGCCCGCGCCCGCGAGGAGCACGCCGTCGACCACGGCGGCGGCCTGCTCCTCGTCGTGCACGGTGCGGTTGTAGAGCGCGCCGTGCGGTTTGACGTACGACACCCGGGCCCCGGCGGCCCGGGCGAAAACCTCCAGGGCGCCTATCTGGTAGGCGACTTCGGCGGTGAGTTCATCGGGCGGCACGTCCATCGACCGCCGGCCGAAGCCCGCCAGGTCCCGGTAGGAGACCTGGGCGCCGATCTCCACGCCCTTCTCGGCCGCCAGGTCGCAGACGCGGCGCATGGTGGCCGCGTCCCCGGCGTGGAAGCCGCAGGCGACGTTGGCGCTGGTCACGACCGACAGCAGCGCTTCGTCGTCGGTCAGCCGCCAGCGGCCGAAGCCCTCGCCGAGATCGGCGTTGAGGTCGATCAGGGCCTGGGTCATGGTGGTCGTGCTCCTTGCTTTGCTCTGATTTGTGGGGGGCGTTTGGCGGCAACTGCGGCCGGGGCTCGGTGTGCCGGACGGTTACCGCTTTCTCCCTTTTTTGTGGGCTCGGTTCGCCTCCGCTGCGCTCAGTCACTGTCGACAGTCGATCGTGCTCGCTCGCTCGTTCCTCGCGAACTGCGCGCGTTCTCCTTTTCGACAGCGACCGCTCCGCTTCGGCTCACTCGCCCCGTGGGCACCGCAGGTGCCGTGGCGGCCGTCGGCCGTATGGTCGTGATCACCCCGCCACGCGGTACTCCTCGTCGCGTACGTCCGTGACCAGCATGTACCCCGGGGCGTGGGTGATGGCGAAGGGGGGTCGCGAACTCATCACGGCGGCCTGGAGGGTGACGCCGCAGGCCCAGAACATGGGGACGTCGCCGGGTTCGGGGTGGACGGGGTCGCCGAAGTCGGGGTGGGTGAGGGTGCGGATGCCGAGGGCGGAGGGGTCGCCGGTGTGGATGGGGCTGCCGTGGACGTCGGGCATGGTGCCGCTGACGCTGCGGGCGGTGGCGACCAGTTCGGGGGGGACGGGGCGCATGGAGACGACGAGGGGACCGCTGAGGCGTCCGGCGGGGCGGCATTGACGGTTCGTCACGTACATGGGGACGTTGCGGCCCTGTTGGGTGTGGCGTATCGGGACTCCGGCGTCGGCAAGGGCGCTCTCGAAGGTGAAGCTGCATCCGATGAGGAAGGAGACGAGGTCGTCCCGCCAGTGGCCGGTCGCGTCGGTGGGCTCGTCGATGAGTGCGCCGTTCTCCCAGACGCGGTAGCGCGGGAAGTCGGTGCGCAGGTCCGCGCCGGGGGCCAGGGGGGTGGTCCAGGAGCCGGGGTCGGTGAGGTCGAGTACGGGACAGGGCTTGGGGTTGCGCCGGCAGAAGAGCAACACCTCGTCGGCCCAGTCCGCCGGGACGGTGATGAGGTTGGCCTGGGTGTGGCCCGGGGCCCAGCCGGCCGTGGGGACGGAGAGGCCTGCCCGGAAGCGCTCGCGGGCCTGGGAGGGGGTGAAGGCGGTCACAGCAGCTCCTTGCCGCGCGTCTCGGGGAGCCCCAACAGGGCGATGACGGCGATGGCGTAGCCGATGGCGCCGAACACCAGCGCGCCGCCGACGCCCCAGCTGCCGGCCAGGAAGCCGACCAGGGTGGGGAAGAAGGCGCCGACGCCTCGGCCGACGTTGTAGGTGAAGCCCTGCCCGGCGCCGCGTACCGGGGTCGGGTAGAGCTCGCTCAGGAAGGACCCGAAGCCGCTGAAGATGGCCGACATGGAGAAGCCGAGCGGGAAACTCAGCACCAGCAGCAGGCCGTTCGCACCGGACGGCAGATGTGTGTACGCGAGGATGCAGGCGGCCGCCAGGACCGCGAACAGGGCGATGGTCTTCTTGCGGCCCAGGCGGTCGGTGAGGAAGCCGCCGGTCAGATAGCCGGTGAAGGCGCCCGAGATGAGGGTGGTGAGGTAGCCGCCGGTGCCGACCACCGTCAGGCCGCGCTCGGTCTTGAGGTAGGCGGGGAGCCAGGTGGCGAGCGTGTAGTAGCCGCCCTGCACGCCGGTGGCCAGCAGCGAGGCGAAGAACGTGGTCTTGCCGAGCCCCGGCTTGAAGATCTCGGTGAAGGAGCCCTTGGCCGGGCTGGTGAGCCGTTTGGCGGCGGCCTCGGGGGCGTCCTTGACGTTCTTGCGTACGTACAGCACGAGCAGCGCGGGCAGCGCGCCGGTCCAGAACATCACCCTCCAGGCCGTGCCCGGCCCGACCAGCTGGAAGACGACGGTGTTGACGATCACCGCGAGCGCCCAACCCACCGCCCAGGAGCTCTGGATGAAGGCCAGCGTGCGGCCCCGGTGCTTGGCGGAGGCGTACTCGGCGACCAGGATCGCCCCGACCGCCCACTCGCCGCCGAAGCCCAGGCCCTGGAGGCCGCGCAGCACCAGCAGCGAGTCGTAGGTCGGCGCGAAGCCGCACAGCACGGTGAAGACGGCGTACGTGACGACGGTGATCATCAGCGCCCTGACCCGGCCGATGCGGTCGGCCAGCACACCGGCGATCGCACCGCCGACGACGGCGGAGACGACCAGGGTGACGGTGGTGAGCAGCCCGGTCTGGCCGGTGGTCAGTCCGAAGTACGCCGCGATCGCGACCATGCTGAGCGGCAGCGTGAAGAAGTCGTACGAATCCAGGGCATAACCGCCGAACGCGCCGGCGAAGGCGCGTCGGCCGCGCGGGCCGAGGTCGTGGAACCAGGTGAAGGCTCCGGAGTCCTCGTGGGTGTCGTCGGGAGTGGTGCTGGTGACGGGGGGCGTACTCATGGGCACCTCGCAGCGATGGAGGGTGCGGCTCTGGGGACGGGGCGATGCGAGCTTCAAAGTAGGGGATTGTTGAACGATCCTGCAATACCCGTGTTGTTTCGTTCTCGTTTCTGCGATTGACTTTCGGACAACGCACAGCGGCGAGAAGAAGGAAGCAGTGGGCGACCAAGAGGACGTGCTCGACAAGCTCAAGGAAGACAGCGCCCGTCAGGAGCGCACCAGTGTCGCGGAATGGACCGCCCGCGTGCTGCGCGACCGCATCGCCGAGGGGCTCTTCCCGCCCGGCACCCGGCTCTCCGAGGACACCATCGGCGGGGCGCTCAACGTCTCGCGCAACACCCTGCGCGAGGCATTCCGGCTGCTCACCCACGAACGGCTGCTGGTCCACGAGCTCAACCGGGGCGTCTTCGTACGCATCCTGGAGGTCGAGGACCTGGAGGACATCTACCGCGTCCGCCGGCTGATCGAGGGCGCCGCCCTGCGCTCCCTCGGGCAGCCCCCCTACCCGCTGGCCGCCCTGGAACAGGCGGTGGAAGAGGGCCGCAAGGCCGTCGAGGAGAACCGCTGGCGGGACGTGGGCACCGCGAACATCGGCTTCCACCAGGGGATCGTCGCCCTGGCCGGGAGCCCGCGCACGGACGAGCTGATGCGCGGCATTCTGGCCGAACTTCGCCTGGTCTTCCACGTCATGGACGACCCCCGGGCCTTCCACGAGCCCTACGTCGGCCGGAACGGGCAGATACTGCGCACCCTGCAGGCCGGCGACGCGCGCGGCGCCGAGCGGGTCCTCGCCGCCTACCTGGACGACTCGCAGCGCCAGCTCGTCCTCGGCTATGCCGCCAGGCTCGGCTGACCAGGCCGGTACGCGCCGTTTGGGCCGTTGTCGGTGCGACCGCATAACCTGTGCGTCGTGACCGTTACCGTCCCCCACCAGCACAGCAGTGCTGCACGCCTCGCCCCGGGGCCGGCCGCCGACGAGGGTCTGGCCCGCCGGCTCAAGGCCCTGGCCTGCACCGCGCCGTTGCACGACCTCGACGCGCGCAAGGCCAACCTCGCGGGCGAGTACGGGGTGTACGCGATGGCGGAGGTCGCCCTGGCCGCCATCGACCTGGTCACGCTCAACATGGACTTCGACACCGGCGCCGACCACGACCAGATAATCCAGCGCCTCCTCCCGCGGGTCGCCGCCCAGGCCCCCCGCCGCGACACCGCCGAGCACGAACGCGTCGCCCGCTGGGTCCTGGAGAACCTGATCAACGTCGGCAGCGTCGACCGCGGCTTCCGCGCCGTCTACGGCACCTTCGGGCCGGACGGCGCGTACGTCAGGCGGGACTACGACTTCAAGCTCATCGAGGAGGTCGCCGGTCCCGGCGGCAGCATCTACCTGCGTACGACCGACGAAGCCGTCAACGTCCTGGTCGGCGCTCTCGACACCGACGTCACCAGCGCCCAGATCGCCGCCGAGGTCAAGCTCGAGGTCCTCATCAACCGCGGCCGCCTCGCCGACGCCCAGCTCGCCGCCGAGCAGGCCCGCTACCGCACCGTCCAGTACGCCGAGATCCTCCGCCGCACCCTGGAGGCCACCCGGCGCAACGTACGGGCGGTCGACTGGCTGCGTACGGTGCCCGACATGATCGCCGAGGCCCTCGACCACGTCGCCGACCGCTACCGGCACGAGAACGCGATCCTGACCAACATCCGCAAGGCGAGGGACGAGGCCGAGGACCCTGAGCACAAGCGCCGCGCCGCCGAGCTCGTCGACATCGTCAAGGACTGCATCCGCCGCCACACCCAGCTCCAGTCACGCCTGTTGGAAGCCGGCCCCCTCTTCCGCGCCGAACAGGACCGCCAGGCCTTCGCCGCCCCGGCCTCCCGCGCAGGCCTCGACCTCTACGGCCAGCTCGTCGCCCCCGTCCTCCCCCTCCCGGTCGAGCACGCCATCCGTGTGACCGATGCCTTCTTCGCGCGCGGCACGGGGCTGCGTACGCCCGCGTCCGTCCGCATCACCGACCTCGTCGACGGCCTCCTCACCCCGCCCGTCGAACGCGAACACCTCGGCGCCGAAATGCCCGAACCCGACCTCGTCGCCACCCCCGACGACTCCCGCTTCTCCGACGAACAACTCGACTCGGCCCTCGCTCTGCTCGACCTTCCCCACGACGCCCCCCGCCGCCTCTCCGGCCTGCTCGCCGAGGCCCGCCGCACCGACCCCGAACTGCCCTACCTGGTAGCCCTGCTGGCCGTCCACGCCGCCAGCCCCCCGGTCGGCACCGCCTACCGCCAGGGCGAGCAACGGCTGCTGTTCGCCGTCGACGACGGGACGGAGCTGGACGACCCGGAATTCGGCGGCGCGGACCTGATCGTGGGGACGGCGCGGCTGGACCATTCAGCCCGTCCGGCATCTGAGGACTTGGCGGCCCCTCCCAGCCGTCAGGCTGGGGGAGGGTCCGGGGGCAGAGCCCCCGGTTTCGGGAAGGGGCGGGGTGGGGGAGTCCCGCTGGCCCAGCCCACCACCGCCCGCACGACACCGACCGAGGAGCAGCGTCCGTGACCGACTACCGCGAAGCGGAAGCCCCGGCGCAGCCGGACATGCCGTCGGCCGCACAAGGCGGCACCGTCACCCCGGCCGACGCCGCGGACGCCGCGCGGCTCGTCTCCTTCGGCCTCCAACCGAAGCTGCTCCCCGCCCGCGACGCCGAATACGCCGACCTCATCCGCCGCCACCGCGAGGACCCGCCCTTCGCCCGCCTCGCCGACGCCGTCGCCGCAGGCCTCGGCCTGGTCGTCCTCGAGGTGTCCCCCCGGGCCGGCATGGCCGTGGCCGCCGCCGAGGACTCCGTCTTCGCCGTCCGCATGGGCGACTACTCACGCCGCGCCGCCTCCGACGCCGCCGACCGCTTCCTGCACGGCCTGGCCCACCTTGCCACCGCCGCCATGGCCTTCCCCCGCCCCGAGGACCTGGCCGACGACGGCTACGTCGGCCGGATCACGGTCAACGGCATCGACACCTTCGTACGCCAGGCCTGCCGCCGCCTGCAGGAGACCGCGGACGCCAACGGGGAGAACACCGACCCGGCCACCGAGGCCCCCGGCCTGGAAGCCGCCTGGCGGGTCTACATGCGACGCAGCGCCACCGGCGCGACCAAGGACGCCCGCCGCCTCGCCGGGTCGACGACCGGCATCATCGGCAAGGCCGTCGCCTTCCTCGTGGAGTCCGGTTTCCTCCAGCGCACCGGCGACGAGGCCGGAGGCACGTACCGCACCACCGCCCGCTACCAGTTGCAGGTCCGCGACATGGCGGGCAGCGCCGCGATGGCCGAGCTCCTCGAACTCGGCATAGTGCCGGTGACCGACGGTAGCGCGACGCTCCTGCCGCCGGACGACGCCGAGGCACTCGACCTCGCCGCCGACGCCGGCCTGCCCTTCCACTCCTGACGCCCCTGACACTTCTGACGCCCCTGAAATCCTGAGCATCCCGAACGCAACCGAAAGCCCCTGCCGCCATGTACGAGCTGTCCCGGGTCCGCCTCTACTCCATCGGGCCTGCCGGTGCGCGCTACGCCGACACCGTCCTGGACCTGCGCGGGGTGGGCGAGCCGGTGCCGCAGCCGGCGCCCGCCCAGGCCGAGTTCTTCGAGGACGAACCGACCGGGCCGCCGCGCCGGCCGGCCCCGGCGGGCGTGCTCTTCCTGGAGAACGGCGGCGGCAAGTCCGTTCTCCTCAAGCTGATCTTCTCGGTCATGCTGCCCGGCCACCGCAACACCCTCGGCGGCGCCAGCTCCGGCGTCCTGCGCAAGTTCCTGCTGGCCGAGGACTGCGGGCACGTCGCCCTGGAGTGGCAGCACACCGTCACCGGCGAGCTGGTCGTCGTCGGCAAGGTCAGCGAGTGGCGCGGCCGCCAGGTCTCGTCCGACCCGCGCAAGTTCGCCGAGGCCTGGTACTCCTTCCGGCCCGGCCCCGGACTGAGCCTGGACTCCCTCCCGGTCGCCGAGTCCACCGCCGTACGGCCGGCCGTCGAAGGCGCCTCCGGTGCCAAGGGCCGCCGCCGTACGATGAAGGGCTTTCGCGACGCGATCACCGAGGCCGGGAAGTTCTACCAGCACCTGGACGTGGTCTGGGAGGAGATCCACGACCGCTGGAACGAGCACCTCGGCGAGCTCGGCCTCGACCCCGAACTCTTCCGCTACCAGCGGGAGATGAACGCAGACGAGGGCGAGGCGGCCGGCCTCTTCGCGGTCAAGAAGGACTCCGACTTCACCGACCTGCTGCTGCGCGCGGTCACTGACACCCGTGACACGGACGGCCTGGCCGACCTTGTCCACGGCTTCGCCGGGAAGCTCGGCCGCCGCTCCGAACTCACCGCCGAACGCGACTTCACGGCGGGCTCTCTCGAACTGCTCCAGCGCATCGTGGACGCCACCGCCGTCCGCGAGCAGGCGCGCGGTGTGCACACCCAGTCCGAGCGCCGCACCCGTGGCCTGGCCCGCCGGCTGTCCGCCCGGGGCAAGGAGGAGCGGGGCCGCGCCACCGAACTCGCCCAGCGCATGGCGACCGCCGCCCACGCCGTCACCGACGCGGAGCAGGCCCGCAGCCGGGGCGCCCTGGTCGCCGCCGAACTCGCCTACCGCCACGCCTCGCTGGCCCTGGCCGCCGCCGACAAGGGCGCCGCCGGCCTGAAGCGGGAGCTGGGCGACGCCCGCACCCTGCACTCCGCCTGGCAGGCCGCCGAGACCGTCCTGCGGCACCGTGCCGCCGCCGACCGGCTGGCCAGGGTCACCAGCGCCATCCGCGAGGCCGAGCGGGACGCCGCCCCGGCGCTGGCCGCCCGGACGAAGGCGGCCGGCGACCTCGTACGCGCCCTGCACGCCGCCGCCGACACCGCCGACGCGCAGGCCGACGCCGAGGAGGAGCGGTCCGCCGGGCTCCAGGCGGCCGGCGAGGCGGCGCACCGCGACGCCACGGCCGCCGCCACCGGGGCCCAGCGCGCCCGCAGCGAGGCCGGCCACCTCGGCCAGCGGCTCGCCGAGGTCGAGCAGGAGACGGCCGAGGCCGTACGGGCCGGATGGCTCGACGACACCGCCCCCGACGCCGACCCGGCCCGCGCCGCCCTCGAAGCCTCCGACGCCGAGCGCGCCGCCACCGCCGCCGCCGAGGAAGCCCGCGAAGCCGCCCGCCGCGCCGCCGACCACGCCCGCGAGGCCGCCGCCGAGGACGCCCGCGCCGAACTCGCCGCCGCCCGCGCCTCCGACGCCCTGGCCGCCGCCGAAGCCGCGTACGAAGCCGAGACCCGCGTCGCCGAGTCGCTGGCCGCGGAGCCGCGGCTGGCGGAACTCCTGAGCCTGCCGACGGACGGTGAGCGTGGCGGGGGCGCGGTCGACACGGCGCCGGGGCAGCCGAGTTCGCCGCACAGCCCCATCCCTGCGCAGCCCACCGCAGCCCGACGGCGCAGTCCGGCAGTGCCGGACAAGCCGGACGCCGCAGCTTCCCTCAGCCCCGCCGAACTCGACGCCTTCGCGGAGCCCTTGCAGGAGCTGCTGGACGGCACCGTCGGCTCAGCGGAGCGCCAGCTGTTCGAGCTGCGTACGGCCGCCGCCGACGACGCCCGCATCCTCGGCGCGCTCGGCGACGGTGGACTGCTCCCGCCCGGCCCCGACGTCCTCGCCACCGTCGAGTACCTCGGCGAGCACGGCATCCCGGCCCTGCCCGGCTGGCGTTACCTCGCCCAGGCCGTGCCGGCCGCCGACCACGCCGCCGTGCTGGCCGCCCGCCCCGAGTTGGTGGACGGCGTCGTGGTCACCGACCCGGGCACCCACGCCCGGGCCCGCGACGTCCTCGCCCAGGCGGCGCTGCTGCCCCGGTCCACCGTGGCGGTCGGCACCGCGGCGGCGCTGCTCGCCCCGCCGCCCGCCGCGAGCGGGGAAGAGCGGGACGTCTTCCTCGTACCGCCGAACCCGGCCATGCACGACGAGCAGGCGGCCGACGGCGAACGACAGGCCCTGCGTGCCCGGGCCACCGCCCGTGAAGAGGAGATCCGCACGCTGGCGGCACGCCTCACGCACGACCGCACCCTCGCCGCCCGCCTCACCTCCTGGCGCACGGGCTGCCCGCGCGGCCGGCTCACCGAGCTGGCCGAAGCCGTGGAAGCCGCCCGCGACACCGCCCGTACCGCTCGCGAGGAGCTGACCGCCGCCCGCGCCGCCCGCGCCGAGGCGGAGGAGACGGCCGCCGAGGCAGCGAAGGTCCGCGACGCACGGCAGGAGAGCGCCCAGCAGGCCCGCCGGGCCGCCGACGCGCTCGCCGGCCTGGCCTTCCGGCTGCGCGAACGCACCAACTGGCAGCGCCGGATGCGCGAGCTGGCCGAGGACGCGGCGGAGGCCGAGACCCGCGCCGAGACGTGCCTGGCCATGGCCCGCGCGGCCGACGAGGACCGCCGCGCCGCCCAGCGTGCCGCCGACGACGCCCGCCGCACCGCCCGGGTCCTGCGCGCCGAGCGCTCCGAGATCGCCGGGGCCCCGGACGAGGTCGCCGAGGACGATGCCGCACCCCTCACCGCCGCCCTGCCCGCCCTGCGCGAGGCCTACCGGGCGGCCTCGCAGTTGTACGAGAAGGTCGGGGTCGGCGCCGACCTGCGCGCCGAACAGGCTCGCGCCGAAAGCACGGAGAACTCGGCCCTGACCGAGCTGGAACGCCTCAGCAACAAGGTCCGCACCCGTGCCGCCCAGCTCCTGGAGGGCCCGGACGGCGCCGACGGTCCCTCCCGCCAGGCCGCCGCCGCCCGGGCCGAACAGCTCGTCCAGACCATCGAGTCCCGCGCCTCCACCGCCAGCGAGCAGCTCGGCCGGCTGCGCGGCGAGGCCGAGCGCCACGCCCCCGCGACCGGCGAGTCCCACACCGACCTGCCCGACGACCTCGTCCCCCGCGACGCCGACCACGCCCAGGAGTTGCTGCGCGGCGCCAACACCGAACTCGCCGCCCGTACCGACGCCTTGGACCAGGCCCGCGCCGAGCACGCCGGACTGGTGCGCGCCCACCGCGCCGCCGAGGACGCGGCGGGCGGCTTCGACGAGCTGGCCGCCCTGCTGCGCGACCTGCTCCGGGACGGGACGGGTACGGCGGCACAGCAGGGCGCAGAAAAGGACGACGAGCAGGAACCCGAGCCCTACGCCGGCTCGCTGGACGAGGCTCGCACAGCCGCCGCCGAGGCCCGCCGCGGCCTGCGCGGTTGCGCCGCCGACCTCTCCTCCGCCGAGTCGCAGCTGCGCGAGGCCTCGGACATCCTCGTACGGCACGCCAACGCGGCCCGCTACGAGCAGGTGAAGACCCCGGCCCGGCAGCAGATCCGCGAACTGCCCGCCGCCGCACTGCCCGAGCACGCGGCCGCCTGGGCGGCGGCCTTCGCACCCCGCCTGCGCGTCCTGACCGACGAGCTGGAGCAGCTGGAACGCAACCGCGACAGTATCGTCGCCCGGCTGCGCGGCCTGGTCGAGTCCTCGCTCGCGACGCTGCGTGCCGCCCAGCGGCTGTCCCGCCTGCCGGAGGGCCTCGGCGAATGGTCGGGACAGGAGTTCCTGCGGATCCGCTTCGAGGACCCGGACCACGCGACGCTCACCGAACGCCTCGGCGAGGTCATCGACGAGGCGACCCGAGCGGCCGTCCGCAAGAACTCCGACCTGCGCCGCGACGGCATGTCCCTGCTGTTGAGCGGCGTCTCGGCGGCCCTGCGCCCCAAGGGCATCGTGGTGGAGATCCTCAAGCCGGACGCCGTGCTGCGCGCCGAGCGCGTCCCCGTCGGGCAGATGGGCGACGTGTTCTCCGGCGGCCAGCTGCTCACCGCCGCCATCGCGCTGTACTGCACCATGGCGGCCCTCCGCAGCAACGACCGGGGCCGCGACCGGCACCGCCACGCGGGCACGCTGTTCCTGGACAATCCGATCGGCCGGGCCAACGCCACGTACCTGCTGGAGCTGCAACGGGCGGTGGCCGACGCGCTGGGCGTCCAGCTGATCTACACGACAGGCCTGTTCGACACGACCGCGCTGGCCGAATTCCCGCTGGTCGTACGGCTCCGCAATGACGCCGACCTGAGGGCCGGCCTGAAGTACATCAGCGTCGAGGAGCACCTGCGGCCGGGGCTGCCCTCGCAGGACCCGGAGAGCGAGCCGGTGCACGGCGAGATCACCGCCACGCGGATGTTCAAGAGGCCCGCCGAACAACCGGCATAACGCGGAAGAAGGTGAGGACAAAAAGGTAAGACGGGGTCAGGCGCGGGACAGCTGCCCGTCCGGCCGGGCATGGGCGGGGCGCGCGGCCCGGCGGTCCCGGCGACGGGCCTGCCGCCGCTCCCGGCGCAGGGCGCGTGCCGCGCTGCTGGGGCTGGAGACCACCCCGTTGCGCTGGTTCCAGACCTGGCGGGTGATCCACACGTCGAGCACGGACCAGGTGGCGACCACCGTACTGATCACCGTGCAGAGCATCGCGGGGGCCGACAGCCAGGACGAGGCGACCGCCGCGAGCATGGCCACCACCGCCTGGATCAGCGTCAGCGACGTTATGAGCACGGCCCGGACGGCCGCATTCCGCACCGGATCGGGCATCCTGGGCGTGCCGACCGGATCCTCGGTCCACACGGAGCGGCGTGCGGTCGTCGCCGGAATGTCGCGATCCAGTGCGTTCTCGACAAGATCGCCGTAGTCGGGTGCGGACAGACGCGGTTCGGTGTCCATGAAAGCTGCTCCCTGCGGCCTACCGATGCGTGCGGCGCCGGACGCGTGGTGTCCGACTGAATGGTGGCTGCCCGTTTTCACCGGTTCCATTCCGGAGTCATTCCGGACTCGGGCCGGCACGGTGGCCCCGCTGACAACACGACCGGCGATCACCAAAAGTTCCCGCCACGGTGCCATTTCGGCCAGTCGTGGCCGTCCAGCATCCGCCCGAACCCCCGCGAGCCCGTACAACAGGGGCACGCGCACGTTCGAGTTAGTCATGGTGCAGTAGTAGGCTCGCGCCGATTCTTGATGAACCACGACGGAACTCGACCACCCTTGAACAGGGTTGACGTTGGGGAGGCCATGCGCTTTCGCGGTACGACGATCCGGCGGAAGATCGTGGCGCTGCTGCTCGTCCCGCTGCTGTCCCTCACGGCCCTCTGGGCCTTCACCGCCGCTCTGACCGGCAGCCAAGTGTGGGGCATGCTCGGCATCACGCAGACGGTCGACAATCTCGCCCACCCCGTGGAGGACTCCGTCCAGGCCGTCCAGAGCGAGCGGCGTGCCGCCCTGGTCTTTCTGGCCGATCCGCGCCGCTCGGACGCCAAGAGCGCCCTGCAGCGCCAGGAGGACGTCACCGACAAGGCCGTCAGTCTGCTGCGCACCCAGGCCGGTTCCTCGGACAACCGGGGCCGACTCGACTCGGAGTCCAAGCGCCGGCTCGACCTCGTCATCAAGGGCTACGCGACCCTCGACGCGCTGCGCGCCAAGGTCGCCGACGGCAACATCAGCCGACTCGACGCCTACGCGGCCTACAACGCGACGGTGGACCCCTGCTACGGCTTCATGGCTTCCCTCAGCCCGATCGACAGCACCACCATCGACCGGCAGATCCAGGCCCTGACCACCATCGTCCGGGCCGGCGACGACATCAGCCGCGAGGACGCCCTGATGGCCGCGGCCATCACCGCCGGCCGGACCAGCGCGGCCGAGCAGCGCGCCTTCACCTTCGCCGTCGCCGAGCACCGGGCGTACTACCGCGACAACGCCGACCGCCTCGGCAGCCAAGAGCGTGCGCTGTTCGACGACTTCTGGAACGGCACCGACGGACGGTCCCTCACCACCGCCGAGGACTCGGTGATCGCGGCCGGGACCAGCGGCTCCCCGCTCGCCGCCGACCGGGCCGCCTGGCAGAAGACCGCGTCCACCGCGCTCGCCGACCTCCACGACATCTCCAACCAGGCTCGTGACCTGCAGAAGAACCGCACCCACCCGTACGCGGTCCGGCTGGTGATCCAGGCGGCGGTGGCCGGCGGCCTCGGCCTGGTCGCCGTCATCGCGACGCTCGTCGTCTCCACCCGCGTCGCACGCGGCCTGATCCGCGACCTGTCCCGGCTCCGCAAGGAGGCCCAGGAGGTCTCCGGCACCCGCCTGCCCCGCGTCATGCGCCGTCTCGCGGCCGGCGAGGAAGTGGACGTCGAGACCGAGGCGCCCCGCCTGCAGTACTCCGAGGACGAGGTCGGCCAGGTCGGCAAGGCCCTCAACACCCTGCAGCGGGCCGCCGTCGAGGCCGCCGTACGCCAGGCCCTCATGCGCCGCGGCGTCTCCGAGGTCTTCGTCAACCTCGCCCGCCGCAGCCAGGTCCTGCTGCACCGCCAGCTCACCCTCCTCGACGCCATGGAACGCCGCACCGAGGACACCCGCGAACTCGCCGACCTCTTCCGCCTCGACCACATGACCACCCGCATGCGGCGACACGCCGAGGGCCTGGTCATCCTGTCCGGCGCGGCGCCCTCCCGGCAGTGGCGCAAGCCCGTCCAGCTGATGGACGTGGTGCGCGCCGCCGTCTCCGAGGTCGAGGACTACGAACGCGTCGACGTCCGCAGGCTGCCCCGGCTGGCCGTCACCGGACCGGCCGTCGCCGACCTCACCCACCTCATCGCCGAACTCATCGAGAACGCCACCGTGTTCTCGCCGCCGCACACCAGCGTCCAGGTGCACGGCGAGCCGGTCGCCAACGGCTTCGCGCTGGAGATCGACGACCGCGGCCTCGGACTGACCCCCGACGCGATGCTCGAGGCCAACCTGCGGCTCGCCGAGACCCCCGAGTTCGAGCTCTCCGACACCGACCGGCTCGGCCTCTTCGTGGTCAGCCGGCTCGCCCAGCGCCAGTCGGTACGCGTCTCCCTGCGGCCCTCCCCGTACGGCGGCACCACCGCCGTCGTCCTGGTCCCGACGGCCCTGCTCGCCGAGGGCGGCGAGGACACCGGCAGCTTCCGTACCGGCGAACTGGAGCTGGCCAAGGCCCTCGGCGACGTACCGGACGACGAACCGGTGGGCACCGAGCACAGTTTCCGCCAGTGGGGACTGGCCCGCGACGAGCAACTGGGCGCGACCCCCGGCCTCCAGGCCGGCGGAGAGCCGCCCAGGGAGCACAGCCGCACCCTGCACCCGGCCGTCCCCGCCCAGGCGGCCGACGACCCGGACGGCCTCTCCGTACTGCCGCGCCGGCGCCGCCCACCGGTGCTCGTCGCCGACAACGGCCGCCCCGTCGACGCGATCCCGCGTCAAGGGGGACCGGCCGGACGGCCGGACGCCCGGAAGGCCGAGCCCGAGCCGGCGCCCGCGCCCCAGGCACTGCCGCGCCGCGTACGGCAGGCCAGCCTGGCGCCGCAACTGCGCGCCGACGCCACCGAGGAGACGGCCGCCCCCGCCGCACAGGCGCAGGGCGACGGCGAGTCGCGCGAGCGCAGCCCCGAAGAGGTCCGGGCGCGCATGGCATCGATCCAGAGCGGCTGGCAGCGCGGTCGGCGGCACTCCGACGAAGGCCCAGACGTTACACCCGCAACACCCGCACCAAGAACGATCACGGAGGGGAACGGTCCATGACCGCACCATCGAGTACGACCCGCGAGCTGAGCTGGCTCCTCGACGATCTGGTGAGCCGGGTGGCCTCGATCCGCAAGGCCCTCGTCCTGTCCGGCGACGGGCTGGCCACCGGGGCTTCCGAAGGCCTCAGCCGTGAGGATGCCGAGCACCTCGCCGCCGTGGCCTCCGGCTTCCACAGCCTCGCCAAGGGCGTGGGCCGGCACTTCGAGGCCGGCAAGGTCCGCCAGACCATGGTCGAGCTGGACGAGGCCTTCCTCTTCGTGACCGCCGCCGGCGACGGAAGCTGCCTCGCCGTGCTCACCGACGCCGACTCCGACGTCGGCCAGGTCGCCTACGAGATGGCCCTCCTCGTCAAGCGGGTCGGTACGCACCTGGCCACCGCCCCCCGTGCCGACGGCGGCTCCGCCCGGGTGGTGTGACCCGGGCCATGACTTCTGAAGCGGACCGCTGGTACGACGACGCGGCCGGGCCCGTGGTGCGGCCGTACGCCATGACGCGCGGCCGTACCAGTCATGCCGCCGAGGGCCGGCTCGACCTGATCGCCCTCGTGGTCTCCGAGTCCCGCTCCGAGGACGGCGATCCGCACGCGGACACCGACCGCGCCCTGTCGCCCGAGCATGTCGACATCATCGAACGCTGCCGGGTGCAGCCGACCTCCGTCGCCGAGCTCGCGGCCGACCTCGACCTGCCGCTCGGGGTGGTCCGCGTGCTCATCGGCGACCTCCTCGACGCCGATCTCGTCCACGTCAGCCGGCCCGTGCCCCCGGCCGAGCTGCCGGACGCCAGCGTTCTGCGCGACGTGATCAACGGCCTCCGGGCGCTGTGACGTCCGTACTGCCGGGCAGCTGCGCCGCCAGCGCGGACAACAGCAGTTCGACGGAGTCCTCGAAGGAACTCCGTGCCATGAGATGCAGATGCTCGCGGACGGCGGACAGCGTCGGGTGGCTCTCCGCCGTCACCTCCTGGTACGCCTCCGTCCAGGCCCGGCCGTCGCCCTCGCGCTGATCGCGGGGAAGGGCCAGGCAGGCCGCATCCAGTGCCGCGTGGCCCAGGACGGTGTCGATGAACGCCAGATAGAGGCGTACGGCCCTGGCGGGGTCGAAGCCCGCCCCCAGCAGAATGCCGACCCCGGTCTCCACCGCTCGGAGCTCGTGCTCCCGGCGGGTGACCCGGTACGAGGCCATCACGGCGGCGCGCGGATGCGCCAGGTAGCCGTCGCGCGCCCGCATGGCCATCTCGCGCAGCGCGGCCTGCCAGTCGGGACCGGGGGTGAATCCGCGCATCGCGTCGCCGATGATCCGGTCGGCGACGGCCAGCAGAAGGTCGTCGGTGTTCCGGAAGTAGCGATAGACCGCGCTCGGGTCGCAGCCCAACGCCGCGCCGAGACGGCGGACGCTCAGCGCCTCGGGGCCGTGCTCGCCGATCAGCCGCAGCGCGGTCTCCACGATCAGATCGGCCGAAAGCAGCACCCCCGAGCGGGTGGGCCGGCGCCGCTTGCGCTCGCCGGGGACACGGGGGCGGCCTCGGTCGGTCGGCGCACTGGTCATGCCGGTCAGTGAAGACCGCCGGCCCCCTTATGTCAACAGCATTGACGCAATCTGAGCGGCCGTTGTTTCATCGCACCCACCTGCCCGGCTCTTCCCCCGTCCCCTCTCCCGCGAGGAGCCCACCCATGACCTCCGCCCCCAGCCCCGACCGCCCCGGCGAGCTGCGCCGCTCACTCGGCGTCGTCGACGGGATCGCCATCGCCGCCTCCAGCACGGCGGCCACCACCAGCATCGCCATCGGCATGGGCACCCTGGCCGCCACCGTCGGCCTCCAGGGGCCGGTCATCCTGCTGCTCGCCTTCCTGCCCGTCCTCGGCATCGCCGGCGCCTACGCCCGGCTCAACCGCTCCGAGCCCAACTGCGGCAACGGCTACGTCTGGGTCGGCAAGTCCCTCGGGCCGTGGCCCGGCTTCCTCACCGGCTGGGTCACCCTCGCCGGCTCGGTCGTCTTCCTCGCCTACACCAGCGCCATCACCGGCTCGGTGATCCTGGCCTTCGCCAACAAGGCCGGCTGGACCGAGCTCGCCGGGATCGCCCTCGACCCGGGCTCCACCGTCGTCACTACTCTCGTCGGCCTCGTGGTGCTGACCGGCGTCACCGTCATGGCGGTCACGGGTGTGCGCGGCGCCACCAGACTCCAGGCCGGGCTGCTGGTCTTCGAGTACACCGTGCTGCTGATCTTCTGCGTCCTGGCGGTGATCACCGGTGACCACGCCGTGTCGCTGTCCTGGTTCAACCCGTTCGCGATCCACAGCGGTACGGGCTTCGCGCAGGGCCTGGTCCTGGCCGTGTTCTTCTTCTGGGGCTGGGACGCGGCGTTCACCGTCACCGAGGAGACCAGGAACCCCGGGGACGCGGCCCGGGGCGGGCTGATCGCGCTGTTCGCGATGCTCGGCCTGTTCGTCTTCGCCTCGGTCGCCTTCCAGCGGGAGATGAGCCTCACCGAGCTCGTCCGGAACGGCCCGCAGGCACTGCCGTACCTCGGAGCCAAGCTGGCCGCCGAACCCTGGGCGAGCCTGCCGCTGCTCGCCCTGATGTTCTCCGCCGTGGCCTCCGTCCAGGCGAACGTCATCCCGACCGCGCGCGGCCTGTTCGCCATGGGCCGGGACCGCACCATGGGCCCGGTGTGGACCCGTATCCACCCCCGCTTCGGCACCCCCGCCGTCGGCACCGTCATCATCATGGCCGTCTCGGCGGCCATCGCCGTGCTCGCCATGGCCATCCCGAAGCTGAGCGACATGCTGCTGGCGGCGGTCAACTCCGTCGGCCTGATCGTGGCCCTCTACTACGGACTCACCGCGCTCGCCTGCGCCGTCCGCTTCCGCGACGCGCTGCGCGACGGGGTGCGCGAGGCGCTGCTCGCCGTCATCGTGCCCGCCCTGTCCGGCCTCTGCCTCCTGGGCATCGGCACGTACCTCGGCTACTCGTACCTCACCATGAGCGACCACTTCGAACTGACCCCGGACAACGGCTGGTTCATGCTCTCGCTGCCCGCCTCCATCGTCCTGTCCGGGCTCGCCATGGCCGCCGTCGCCAAGTACACGCGGCGCTCGGCGTACTTCACCACCGGACGCGGCACCGACGCCGACGCCCTGACCCTGCCGATGGACCGCACCGCAGCCTGACCGTCCCCTGGATCCCCCCACGTGCAAGGAGTCAGCACCTCATGTCACAGCCTCAGGCCGATCTCGTCCTCACCGGTGGCCCGGTGCACACAGTCGGCCTCGCCGGCGCCCGGGCCACCTCCGTGGCCGTACGCGACGGCCGGATCACCGCCGTCGGCCATGACGAGGTACGCGAGCTGATCGGGCCCCGCACCGAGGTCGTGGACCTGGCCGGGCGGCTGCTGCTGCCCGGCTTCCAGGACGCCCACATCCACCCCGTGGGCGCGGGCATCGAGCTGGGCCAGTGCGATCTCACCGGCACCACCGACCCCCGGGAGTACGTGCGGCGCATCGCGTCGTACGCGGCCGAGCACCCGGACACCGAGTGGATCACCGGCGGCGGCTGGTCCATGGAGGCCTTCCCCGGCGGCAACCCCACCGCCGCCCTGATCGACGCCGTCGTCCCGGACCGGCCGGTCTTCCTCCCCAACCGCGACCACCACGGCGCCTGGGCCAACAGCCGCGCCCTCAAGCTGGCCGGCATCGACGCCCACACCCCCGACCCCGCCGACGGCCGCATCGAGCGCGACGCCGACGGCAACCCCACCGGCATGCTCCAGGAAGGCGCCGTGCACCTCGTCGGCCGCCTCGTCCCGGCGCCCACCCTCGCCGAACAGACCGCCGGCCTGCTGCGCGCGCAGGGCGTCCTGCACTCCCTCGGCGTTACCGCCTGGCAGGACGCCATCGTCGGCACGTACGCCAACATGACCGACCCGACCCCGGCCTACCACGCGGCCATCGACGCCGGCCTGCTCACCGCCCGCGTGGTAGGCGCCCTGTGGTGGGACCGTGCCCGGGGCGCCGAGCAGATCCCCGAACTCGCCGCCCGCCGCGCGGAGACCGCCCGCGACCGCTTCCGGGCCACGACCGTCAAGGTCATGCAGGACGGCATCACCGAGAACCAGACCGCCGCCATGCTCGGCCCCTACCTCACCGGCTGCGGCTGCGCGTCGGACAACAGCGGCCTCAGCTTCGTCGACCCCGCCGCCCTGCGGACGTACGTCACCGAACTCGACGCGGCCGGCTTCCAGGTGCACTTCCACGCCCTGGGCGACCGTGCCGTACGCGAAGCCCTCGACGCCGTCGCCGCCGCCCGCGCCGCCAACGGCCACCGCGACACCCGGCACCACCTCGCCCACCTGCAGGTCGTCCACCCCGACGACGTACCGCGCTTCCGCGCCCTCGGCGCCACCGCCAACCTCCAGGCGCTGTGGGCCAGCCACGAACCCCAGATGGACCAGCTCACCATCCCCTTCCTCACCCCCGAACGCGCCGCGCACCAGTACCCCTTCGGCGACCTGCTGCGCGCGGGGGCCACCCTCGCCGCCGGCAGCGACTGGCCGGTCAGCAGCCCCGACCCGCTCCAGGCCATCCACGTCGCCGTCAACCGGCGCCTCCCCGAGGCCGGCAGCGACCCCCGGCCCTTCCTCCCCGAGCAGCGGATCGACCTCGGGGCGGCCATCGCCGCGTACACGGCGGGCAGCGCTTACGTCAATCACCTCGACGACGCCGGCAGCATCGCCCCGGGCCGGCTGGCCGACCTCGTCGTCCTCGACCGCGACCCCTTCGACGGGCCGCCGCAGGACATCGCGAGCACCCGGGTGCTCCAGACATTCGTGGACGGCGAGCGGGTCTACGCGGCTCCCGATGCGTAACCGCCTGATTGCATAACAAACGCATTCCACGGGCGAGTTGCCGGGTGATCACGTAGTACTGTCCTCTTGCCCGGCGTGAACGCTTTCTGAAACGGAAGAAGAGGCCCATGGTCTTCGGGCGCTCTGAGCGCAACAAGCCCGTCGTCGAACCTGTCGCCCTCAAGATCCTGGTCGCGGGCGGCTTCGGGGTGGGCAAGACCACGCTCGTCGGCGCGGTCAGCGAGATCCGCCCCCTGCGCACCGAGGAAGAGCTCAGCGAGGTCGGCCGGCCCGTCGACGACACCGGCGGCGTGGAGTCCAAGCGGACCACCACGGTCGCCATGGACTTCGGCCGGATCACCCTGCGCGAGGACCTCGTCCTGTACCTCTTCGGCACACCCGGCCAGGACCGCTTCTGGTTCCTGTGGGACGAGCTGGCCCAGGGCGCCCTCGGCGCGGTCGTCCTCGCCGACACCCGGCGCCTGGAGGACTGCTTCGCCGCCGTCGACTACTTCGAGCGCCGCGCCATCCCCTTCGCCGTCGCCGTCAACTGCTTCGAGGGCGCCCAGCAACACCCCACCGACATGGTGCGCGAAGCACTCGACCTCGACGGGGACGTCCCCGTCGTGCTCTGCGACGCCCGCGACCGCGCCTCCGCCAAGGACGTGCTGATCACCGTCGTCGAGAACGCCGCCAAGGTCGCGGCGGGCCGGCGCGAGCCCGCCGCGACCTGATCGCGCACTGCGCGAGGCGTTACGCCTGCGGCTCCGGCTCGTCCTCCTCATGCCACCCGAAGCTGCGCTCCACCGCCTTCCGCCACCGCCGGTACTCCCGCTCGCGTTCCCGCTCCGGCATGGACGGCGTCCACTCGGCGTCCTTCTGCCAGTGCGCCTTGAGCGTGTCCAGGTCGGGCCACACGCCGGTCGCGAGCCCGGCCGCGTACGCCGCGCCCAGACAGGTCGTCTCGGAGACCCTCGGGCGGACCACGGGCACGCCCAGGACGTCCGCCTGGTGCTGCATCAGCAGATTGTTCGCCGTCATACCGCCGTCGACCTTCAGCGTGGTGATCTGCACCCCCGAGTCCTGGTACATCGCGTCCACCACCTCACGGGTCTGCCAGCTGGTGGCTTCCAGCACCGCCCGCGCCAGGTGCGCCTTGGTGACGTACCGGGTCAGACCGGTGATCACGCCGCGCGCGTCGGAGCGCCAGTACGGGGCGAAGAGCCCGGAGAAGGCGGGCACGATGTACGCGCCGCCGTTGTCCTCCACGCTCGCCGCCAGCGTCTCGATCTCGTCGGCCGACCTGATGATGCCGAGCTGGTCCCGGAACCACTGCACCAGGGCCCCGGTGATCGCGATCGAGCCCTCCAGGCAGTAGACGGGCGGCTCGCCGCCGAGCTGGTAGCCCATCGTCGTCAGCAGCCCACTCTTGGACGGCACCGGCCGCTGCCCGGTGTTGAGCAGCAGGAAGCTGCCGGTCCCGTACGTGTTCTTGGCGGTGCCGGTGTCGTAACAGGCCTGGCCGAAGACGGCGGCCTGCTGGTCGCCGAGCGCCGACGCCACCGGGACCCCGGCGAGCTGGCCGACCGCCGTGCCGTACACCTCGGCGGAGGAGCGGATCTCGGGGAGGATCGCCTCGGGGATGTTCATGGCGGACAGGATCGCCGGGTCCCACTGGAGCGATTCGAGGTTCATCAGCATCGTACGGCCGGCGTTGGTGACGTCGGTGACGTGGACGCCGCCGTCGGTGCCGCCGGTGAGGTTCCAGATGAGCCAGGAGTCGATGGTGCCGAAGGCGATCTCGCCGCTCTCGGCCCGGCGCCGCAGCCCCGGCACATTGTCGAGCAGCCACGCGGCCTTCGGCCCGGAGAAGTAGCTGGCCAGCGGCAGCCCGGTGGCCTCCCGGAAGCGGTCCTGGCCCTGCTGGCCGCCGAGTTGGGTGCAGAGCGCGGAGGTGCGCGTGTCCTGCCAGACGATCGCGTTGTGCACCGGCCGGCCGGTCGCGCGGTCCCACAGGAGCGTGGTCTCCCGCTGGTTGGTGATGCCCAGCGCGCTGAGCTGGTCGGCGCGCAGCCCCGCCTTGGCCAGCGCGCCCGCCACCACGGCCTGCACCTTGGACCAGATCTCGGTGGCGTCGTGCTCCACCCACCCGGGTTTGGGGAAGATCTGGCGGTGCTCGCGCTGGTCCACGGCGACGATGGCGCCGTCGGTGTCGAAGACGATGCAGCGGCTCGAGGTGGTGCCCTGGTCGATTGCGGCGACGTACTTCACTGACTGATCGGTCATGACCGCCTCACTTAGAACGCAGCGTTGTAGATGAGCCCCGACAGAGCGCCGCCGATCAACGGGCCGACCACCGGAATCCAGGCGTAACCCCAGTCGGAGGTGCCCTTGTTGGGGATCGGGAGCAGTGAATGGACGATGCGCGGGCCGAGGTCGCGGGCCGGATTGATGGCGTAACCGGTGGGACCGCCCAGCGACAGACCGATGCCGACCACCAGCAGCGACACCACCAGCACCTGCGTGCCGGACTCGCCCAGCCCCTTGGTGAGGCCGAAGGCCAGCACCGGCAGCACCAGCCCGATCGTGGCGATGGCCTCGGTGAGCAGGTTCTGCCAGTACACCCGGATCTCCGGGATGGTGGAGAAGATCCCGAGGGTCGGCAGCGCTTTCTCCTCCTCGGCGCCCGCCGCGAACTGCCCGTAGTAGGCGAGCCAGCACAGCGTGGCCCCGAGCATCGCGCCGATCATCTGGCCCGCGATGTAGACGGGCACCTGGTCCCAGGCGCCGGTGTCGACGGCGATGCCGAGGGTGACCGCGGGGTTGAGGTGCCCGCCCGACAGGGGAGCGGCGGTGTAGGCCCCGGCGAGCACGCCGAAGCCCCAGCCGAAGGAGATGACGACCCAGCCGGCGGCTCTCGCCTTGGAGTGGTGGAGGGTGACGGCAGCGCACACGCCGGCACCGAAGAGGATGAGGATCGCCGTTCCGATGATCTCGCCGACGAACACGTCTCCGTTGGAATGCATGGCGGCTCCTACGTGCAGTCCAGGTGCACCGATCGGGCCATAGAGCGCACAGCGGAGCCGGCGGGGGTGTCCCTCCACCCGAACGGCCGCCCGTGCCACCCGGCATACTTCCCCCGAGGTGATGGAGCGTCAAGGCCGCCGACCCGGCCGGTACGGCGCCGCAGAACGGCGTGGGAGCGCCCCGTACACCCCTCGGAGCACGCCTACCGCACCACCACCACCGCGGACCCGTGCCCGAACAGCCCCTGGTTCGCCGTGATCCCCGCCCGCGCCCCCCGCACCTGGCGGCCGCCCGCCGCTCCCCGCACCTGCCACACCAGCTCGCACACCTGGGCGATGGCCTGCGCCGGGACCGCCTCGCCGAACGACGCCAGCCCCCCGCTGACGTTGACCGGAATCCGGCCACCGAGCCCCGTCGCGCCATCGCGCAGCAGCTTCGCGCCCTCACCGGCCGGGCACAGGCCCAAGTCCTCGTACCACTCCAACTCCAGGGCGGTGGACAGGTCGTAGACCTCCGCGAGATCCAGCTCCTCCGGGCCGATGCCCGCCTCCTCGTACGCCGCTGCCGCGATGGAGGCCCGGAATCCGACGGCGGGCGGCTCGACCGCCACTGCCGAGTCGGTGGCGAAGTCGGGCAGGTCGAGCACGGTGTTGGGGTAGCGGGGGGTGACAGTGGACACCGCGCGGATCCGTACCGGGTCGGCGCCGGTGTGCCGCCGCGCGAAGTCGAGCGTGGACAGGACGAGCGCGGCCGCGCCGTCGGAGGTCGCGCAGATGTCGAGCAGCCGCAGTGGATCGGCGACCACGGCCGAGGACGCGACCTCCTCTGCGGTGACGCGCTTGCGGTAACGGGCGTTGGGATTGAGGGCCCCGGCCGCCGCGTTCTTCACCTTCACCTGGGCGAAGTCCTCGACGGTGTCGCCGTGCACCGCCATGCGGCGGCGCGCGTACAGGCCGAAGTATGCCGGGTTCACCGCCCCCAGCACCCGGAAGCGCAGCCAGTCCGGATCGTCGGGGCGTTCGCCGCCCGCCGGGGCGAAGTAGCCCTTCGGCGCGGCATCCGCGCCGACCACCAGCGCGACGTCCGCCATACCGGCCAGCAGTTGCGCCCGCGCGGTGTTGACCGCCTGCGCGCCCGAGGCACAGGCCGCGTACACGCTGGCGACGCGCGCGCCCTGCCAGCCCAGCGCCCGGGCGAAGGTGGCGCCCGCGACATAGCCGGGGTAGCCGCCGCGCACCGTGTCGGCGCCCACCACGAGCTGTACGTCGGGCCAGGCGACCCCCGCGTCGGCGAGCGCGGCGCGGGCGGCCACGACCCCGTACTCGGCGAAGGAGCGCCCCCACTTGCCCCACGGGTGCATCCCGACCCCGAGCACCGCCACATCGCCGCTCATCGCGCGCCCTCGACCGGCCGCCAGTGCCAGGTCGTCCAGATGTGCTCCTCGTCCTCGCCCAGCACCCCCGGCACCACCTCGACCTCCGTCCCCACGGCCAGCTCGGCCGGCCCGACCCCCGGCGCGGCCTGCCCCAGCACCACCATCCGCTCCGCCGCCAGCTCCACGGCCACCAGCGTGTACGGCTCCCAGGGGCGCCCGGGATCCGAGACGTACGGTGCGGGTGGCCGGTAGCGCACGTCGGTGCACGACCACACCCGGCCCCGCGGCGACAGGGGCGCCTCTTCGAGGTCTGTGCCGCCGCAGGCGGGATTGCGGCAGTTGTCGTCACGCCGGGGGAAGAACACCGAGCCGCACGACCGGCAGCGGGTGCCCAGCAGCCGGAAGTCCGCCGGGTCGCCGGTGAACCAGCCTTCGACCACCGGTACGCGCTCCTGCGCCATGTGCGCCTCCCCAGCTGTAATCTGACGATACGTCAGAAGTCTGCCACGAAGGGTGGACGCTGTCAGCGCCCGGTGCTATGTTCTTCTCAGGTCGAGAAATTCTCGGTTCGAGAAGAACGACCGGGAGCGAGGAGGTGGCGTCCGTGGCGGCACGGCAGAACGAGCAGGCTTTCCTCGCCACCTACGACCCCCGCGCCTTCGAGCCCATCGCCGTCACCGTCGACATCGTGGCGTTGACGCTCCGTCAAGGCGTCCTGCACGTCCTGCTGGTGCGCCGAGGAAGCCCGCCCTTCAAGGGCGCCTGGGCACTGCCCGGCGGCTTCGTCAAGGCCGGTAAGGAGACCCTCGACGAGGCGGCCGCCCGCGAACTGGCCGAGGAGACCGGCCTCGACGCCGAGCACGGCATCGGCCGCGTACACCTGGAGCAACTCGGCTCGTACGGCGGCCCGGAGCGCGACCCGCGGATGCACATCGTCTCCGTCGCCTACCTCGCCTTCGCCCCCGACCTCCCCGACGCGTGCGCGGGCAGTGACGCGGCGGCCGCCGACTGGATACCGGTCGCGGAATTCGGCCCGTTCGCTGCACCGGAAGCAGAACCGGACGCGGAAGCACCGCGTCCCAACGAGCAGGGCCGGCGGGCCGGAGCCCACGGGGGTGGTCCCGACCGCCGGTCCACCGACAGAGCCCTCGCCTTCGACCACGCCGGAATCCTCGCCGACGGCCTCGACCGCGCCCGCTCCAAGATCGAGTACACCCCGCTCGCCACGGCCTTCCTGGGCGCCGAGTTCACCATCACCGAGCTGCGCGAGGTCTACGAGGCCGTCTGGGGCCGCACCCTCCACGCAGGCAACTTCCACCGCAAGGTGCTCTCCGTACCCGGCTTCGTCGAGTCAACCGGCGGCACCGCCAGCCGCGGCGGCTCGCGCGGCGGCCCCCGACCCCGCCTCTACCGGGCCGGCGACGCGCGCCTCCTGCACCCCGCCCTGCTGCGCCCCGACCGCGAGGACAGTGTCCGCTGAGCCGCGGCCGTCACCTCCGCTGGTTCGTCAACGACGCCCGGGAGACCGGGAAGTCGAAGTAGGTGTCCGGGAAGAGTTCCGGCTTGTACGTGTAGTGCCACCACTCCTCGGCGAGATTGACGAAGCCGAGCCCCTCCAGGGTGTTCTTCAGCAGGAGCCGGTTCTGCAACTGCTCGCCCTGGATCCGCGGATCCAGCGTGTGCGACAGCGTGTCGAAGCAGTCAAAACCCGTGCCCATGTCCACCGAGTTGTCCGGAAAGCGCTCCTGCTGCGGGGCGTAGCACGGCACCAGTTGCTCGCCGGGCCGGTACGGCCGCGTCGGCCGGGCCGGGAGCTTCACGATCGTCAGGTCGGTCGTACTGCCCCGGCTGTGCCCGGACTTCTCCGCGATGTAGCCGTCGAGGAACAGCCTCGACTTGTCGACATCCGGATAGAACTCGGCCTTCATCGCCTGGTCGTCGAGATCCTTCGCCCATGTCACGAAGTGGTCGACCGCCCGCTGCGGCCGGTAGCAGTCGTACACCTTCAGCGTGTAGCCCTGCCGCACCAGCGTGACCTGCGCCTTGTGCAGCGCCTCGGCAGCCGGCCGGGTCAGGATGCACAGCGGCTGCCGGTAGCCGTCGATGCGTACGCCCACGAAATTGTGCGGGGTGAAATACCGCATCTCCTGCAGGATCGTGGGATCGACATCGCTGAGCGCGACGAACTCCGGCGGCGCCTTGGGCTCCGGCACGGCCGCGGCCCGCGCCGGTGCCGCCGTGGTGAGCGCGAGCAGCGCGATGAGCGCGACGAGCGGGACGACGAGGGCGCGTAAACGCGCGGCGATTGCTGTCATGGCACTCCACCTACCAGCACGACCGGCCCCGGCGGAAGGACGATCGGATACAGTCCGCGCGTGATCAGCCATCAGAAGGACTCGCACTGCTCCTCCTGCGGCACCTCCTTCCCGCCCGACCCCGGCTGGCCCCGCACCTGCGCGGCCTGCGGCACCACCGCCTACCGCAATCCCCTCCCCGTGGCCGTCGCCCTGCTTCCCGTACGCGACCGCGCGGGCGGCGGCACCGGCCTGGTGGTCATCCGCCGCACCATCGAACCGCGCCGCGGACTCCTCGCCCTCCCCGGCGGATTCATCGACCACGGCGAGACCTGGCAGCAGGCCGTCACCCGCGAACTCGCCGAGGAGACCGGCATCCTGGCCGGACCCGACGACGTGACGCTCGCCGACGCCCTCACCGACACCGCAGACGGCTACCTGCTGCTCTTCGGGCTGCTCCCCGAACGCCCGGCCCACGAACTGCCGCCGCCCCGCCCCACCGACGAGACCGACGGCTGGCAGATCCTCGACGCCCCCACCGACCTGGCCTTCCCCCTGCACACCCAGGCGGCCAACCGCTGGTTCACCGGCGGCTATCCACCGCCCCCGCGCACCCGCACCACGTAGCCGACCTCCCCGGACCCCTCGCGCTCCACGACCGTCCTTCCACCCACCAGCCGCGCCGTGAAGCGCTCGGCACGCGGCTCCGCCCAGCCGTCCCCGTCGTCGGTGATCAGCAGCCCGCCCCCGCTGCGCCCCGCCACCGGCGCCCACACCTCCAGCTCCACGCCGCCGTCCGCGCCGGCCACCGGCAGCACCGCCCCCGCCCGCGCCAGCACCGGGATCCGGCCCAGCGGCGCGTCGACCAGCACCTGCCCCGGACCCTCGTACGCCTCACCGGTCGCCGTGTCGTACCACCGGCCGCGCGGCAGCCGCAGGCTCCGCAGATCCGACCCCTGCTCCAGCACCGGGGCCACCAGCAGCGCGTCACCGAGCAGAAAGGCGTCCTGGCAGTCACGCAGCTTGCGGTCCTCCGGGTCGTTCCACCACACCGGCCGCACATACGGCGCCCCCGTCCGGTGCGCCGCATGCGCCAGCGTGTACAGATACGGCAGTAGCCGCTCGCGCTCCCGCAGCACCGCGCTCGCGTGACCGAACACCTCCGGCCCGAACTCCCACGGCTCACGCCGTCCCGCGTCGATCGCCGAATGCGTACGGAACAACGGGAAGTACGCCGCCATCTGCAGCCAGCGCAGATACAGCTCGGGGCTCGGAGAACCGTCGAACCCACCGACGTCAGGACCCGAGTACGGCACCCCGCACAGCCCCAGCCCCATCACCAGCGACAGCGACGCCCGCAGCCCCGGCCAGCCCGTCGACACATCGCCCGACCAGGCGCCGCAGTACCGCTGCATGCCCGCCCACCCCGAACGCGAGAACACGAACGGCCGTGCGTCCGGCCGCAGTTCGCCGAGCCCCTCGTAGCCCGCCCGCGCCATCGCCAGGGCGTAGACATTGTGCGCCTCGCGATGGTCGCCGCCCCGGCCCTCCAGGGCGTGCCGCGCCGAGCGGGGGAGCGTCGTCTCACCGAACGCCGCGAAGGACACCGGCTCGTTCACGTCGTGCCACACCCCCGCGAAGCCCTGCGCCAGTCGTTCGGCGTAGAGCCCGCCCCACCACTTGCGCACGCCCGGGTCGGTGAAGTCCGGGAAGACACCCTCGCCCGGCCACACCGCCCCCCGCACCGGACGGCCCTTCGCGTCCCGTACGAACACGTCCTCGGCGACCCCGCTGTCGTACACCGGATTCCCGGGCTCCAGCTTCACCGCCGGGTCGATGATCGAGACCAGCCGCACCCCGTCCGCGCCCAGCTCGCGAGCGAGCCCCGGCAGGTCGGGGAAGCGCTCCTTGTCCGCGGTGAAGACCCGGTGCCCGGCGAAGTGGTCGATGTCCAGATGCATCGCGGCCAGCGGCAGCCCGCGCTCCCGATAGCCGCCCGCGATCCGGCGGACCTCCTCGGCCGTACCGAAGCCCCAGCGAGCGTGCTGATAGCCCAGCGCCCAGCGCGGCGGCAGCGCCGGGCGCCCGGTCAGCGCGGTCCAGGCGGAGAGGATCCGGGCCGGGCTGCCCGTGATCACCCAGTAGCGCAGCGGGCCGCCGTCCATCCGCAGCTCGCAGCCACCGGGCCGGTCGTGCCCCGACCCGGCGCCCTCCTCGCCGTCGCGCAGCGACACCCGGCCGTCGAAGGAGTTGTCGTGGAAGACCAGATGGCTCCCCGCATCCGCCACGACCAGCTGCACCGGCATGGTGATGTACAGCGGATCGACGCCGGGCCCGAAGGCCTCGCCCGGATCGGTGTTCCACAGCCGGTACGCACCGTCCCCGAGCCGTGGCCCGCCGGCCCGCCCGCCGAGCCCGAACACCGCCGCGTCGGCGGCCGTCTCCGAACGCTGCACCCAGCGCGGCCCGCCGTCCCGGGGACCGGCCACCGGATCCCACCACCGCGGCGGCAGATCCCGCCGCAGCAGCACCCCGCCCGGCGTACGGAACTCCACCGCCCCGTGCCGCGACACCAGCACCGTCACCCGCTCGGACACGACCCGCCAGCCGTCCTTGTCCGGCTCGATCACGGCCCGGGTGTCCGCCTCAGGACAGCCTTCCGCCAGCGCGTACGAAGGCTCCGCCCCGGCCCCGTCCCAGCCGCAGAACACCGCGCCGCCCACCGCGACCCGGACCCGCAGACTCGACCGCGCGAAGCGCACCACGCCGCCCCCCGGCAACGGATCCGCCCCCGCCGCCGCCCCCGGCACCCGCGCCCGCTCCGGCCCCCGGCGCGGCAGGTCCCGCGCGTCGATCCGGGCCCGCCGCCAGGCCGCGCGCACCGCTCTCAGCCCGTTCGCCGATCCGACCGACCGCACCTGTCGCACCAGGTCCCGAGCATCCATGTCGCCCACCCTTCCACCGTTCCCGTTCCCCGTGTCATCCGTTCAGCCACCGTTCACCTGGTGCGCGGCCACACAGCCACGCCCCCCGAAGTGGGGCGGCAGCCCTGGCGCCGAAGACGATCACGTGGCATCGTCCTGCCCAGGCCACACCCGGCCTATCCATGCGCCGTGCGCCGGACCGGACAGGGGTGGTGGCCCAGCACCACGACACGCGACGACGCGTACCTTCCGGGAGCCGCCCCATGAGCACCGCACCTGAGCCCGCCACCCAGCCGGCGATCCCGGAGCCCCTCTGGCGGCCCGGCCCCGACCGCATCGCCGGCGCCCAGGTGACCCGCTTCCAGGCCTGGGCCGCCGACCGTCACGGCGCCCCGGCGACCGGCTACCAGGAGCTGCACGCCTGGTCGGTGCGCGAGCTGGAGACCTTCTGGCAAGCCGTCACCGAGTGGTTCGACGTACGCTTCGCCACCCCGTACGACCGGGTGCTCGCCGACCCTGCCATGCCCGGCGCGCACTGGTTCCCCGGCGCCACCCTCAACTACGCCGAGCACGCCCTGCGCCCCGCCCAGGACCCCGACCGCGCCGACGCGCCGGCCCTGCTCTCCCTGGACGAACGGCACGAGATCCACGAGACCACCTGGGCCGAACTCAGCCGCCAGGTCGCCTCCCTCGCCGCCGAGCTCCGCCGCCTCGGCGTCACGCCCGGCGACCGGGTCAGCGGCTACCTCCCCAACATCCCGCAGGCCGTCGTCGCCCTCCTCGCCACCGCCGCCGTCGGCGCCGTCTGGACCTCCTGCGCCCCCGACTTCGGCTCGCGCGCCGTCCTCGACCGCTTCCAGCAGGTCGAGCCCGTCGTCCTCTTCACCGTCGACGGCTACCGCTACGGCGGCAGGACCCACGACCGCACCGCCGTCGTCGCCGAACTCCGCGCCGAACTCCCCTCCCTGCGCGCCGTCGTCCACATCCCGCTCCTGGACACCCCGGCGCCCGACGGCACCCTGGAGTGGGCCGCACTCGTCGCGGGCGACGACCGGCCCACGTACGAGCAGGTCCCCTTCGACCACCCGCTCTGGGTCCTCTACTCCTCCGGCACCACCGGCCTGCCCAAGGCCATCGTCCACTCCCAGGGCGGCATCCTGCTCGAACACCTCAAGCAGACCGGCCTCCACATGGACCTCGGCCCCGACGACCGCTTCTTCTGGTACACCTCCACCGGCTGGATGATGTGGAACTTCCTGGTCGCCGGCCTCCTCGCCGGCTCCACGGTCGTCCTCTACGACGGCAGCCCCGGCCACCCCGACATCGGCGCCCAGTGGAGCGTCGCCGAACAGACCCGCGCCACCGTCTACGGCACCTCCGCCGCCTACGTCATCGCCTGCCGCAAAGCCGGCATCCACCCCGGCCGCGACCACGACCTCTCAGCCGTGAAGTGCGTCGCCACCACCGGCTCCCCGCTGCCCCCCGACGGCTTCCGCTGGCTGCACGACGAAGTCGCGGCCGACCTCTGGATCGCCTCCGTCAGCGGCGGCACCGACGTCTGCAGCTGCTTCGCCGGCGGCGTCCCGACCCTCCCGGTCCACATCGGCGAACTCCAGGCCCCCTGCCTCGGCACCGACCTCCAGGCCTGGGACCCGTACGGCAAACCGGTCACCGACGAGGTCGGCGAGCTCATCGTCGCCAACCCCATGCCCTCCATGCCCATCTACTTCTGGAACGACCCCGACGGCACCCGCTACCGCGAGAGCTACTTCGAGATGTTCCCCGGCGCCTGGCGCCACGGCGACTGGATCACCCTCACCTCACGCGGCACCGTCATCATCCACGGCCGCTCCGACTCCACCCTCAACCGCCAGGGCGTCCGCATGGGCTCCGCCGACATCTACGAAGTCGTCGAACGCCTCCCCGAAATCCGCGAATCCCTCGTCATCGGCCTCGAACAACCCGACGGCGGCTACTGGATGCCCCTGTTCATCCACCTCGCACCGGGCGCCGAACTCGACGACACCCTCCGCGACAAGATCAAGCACGCCATCCGCGACCAGCTCTCCCCCCGCCACATCCCCGACGACATCATCCCGGTCCCCGGCGTCCCCCACACCCTCACCGGCAAGCGCATCGAAGTCCCCGTCAAGAAGCTCCTCCAGGGCACCCCACTGGACAAGGCCGTCAACCCGGGCTCGGTGGACAACGTGGAGCTGCTGCGCTTCTACGAGGAGCTCGCGCGGGACCGGCGAGCCTGAAAGCGGGCCGTCACGCTGCGTTGTCAGTGCCCCGGTTTACGGTGATCAGGCAATGGCAGAAGCGCACAGGGGGAGTCACGTCATGGCGCATACCAAGCAGCGCAAGCAGTCCACCAAGCACGCCAAGAACAAGAACACCAAGCACAACCGGCCCAAGGGCCGCGGCCGTCCACCCGGCCACGCCGCCCGCCGCGCCCTGCGGCGCGAAGTGCCCAGCACCGTCGCGATCCTCACCGACCGTTACGACTTCGCCGCCATGCGCGGCTACCGCAGCTTCACCTTCGACGACCACGATCACTACCTGCGGCAGATGGAGGGCCTGTTGCGCTCACTCGCCGCGCAGGGCACCCACATCTCCGTCGGCCTCTTCGACCCGGAGGAGTACGCCGACTACTGCACCGACACCGCCCAGAACCCCGACACCCCCGCCACCCGAACCCGGTACACCGCCGAGGTAGCCGCCGGCGGCCCCGCCGTCCCGTACTCCGGACAGCCGCTCGAACACCTCATCACCCAGCTCGAATACGAAGCGGATCGCCAGGCCACCTGGGAGTACGCCACCGACGTCCTCGCCCGCACCGGATCCTGCTCCGACTGCGGCGAGGACATCGCCCGCGCTTCCTTCGACCGTGCCTCGCACGCCCTCATGAAAGTGATCGAGGCCGCCGGGCCCGGCGGCCACCACCTCGTCTGCAGCGTCCCCGTGGACGACACAGCACTGCTCGCCGCACTCCACGCCCGCTGCGACGACCAGGGCAACGTCCACCTCGCCGAAGCCGAGGCCATGGTCTGCTGCACCGTCCTCGCCGCCGGCATGGCCACCGACAACGCCGGGGGAGTGGTCCTGCGCACCACCACCCCGGACGGCGCCGAGGAGGTCCGGGGCTGGTCCCTCCGCGACGGCTGGCTGCACCCGCTCACCGAGGCCGAGGTCTTCAACGCCTACTGCACGGACGCCGAATCCGGCGAACCCGTCCCACCCGAGCCCGGTGTCACCTACCGCCCAGGCACCCCGCTGACACCGCCACCACCACCGCCGGCCGACTGAGCTCACAGCACGCCGAAGGGCGCCCCACCCCCAAGGTGGGACGCCCCCCGGCAACAGCCTGCGCCGCCGTCACTCGCCGGACAGCACCGCCTGCGCAGCGCGCCGCGCCTCGTCCGCCGAGTCGGTCGCGCGCGCCGCGGCCGCCGCACGCTCGCACTGGGCGAGCGTGTGCTTGGCCAGCGTCGCCCGCACATACGGAATCGACGCCGCGCCCATCGACAGGCTCGTCACGCCCAGCCCCGTCAGCACACACGCCAGCAGCGGATCGGAGGCAGCCTCGCCACACACCCCACAGCTCTTGCCCTCGGCCCTGGCCGCCTCCGCGGAAGCCGCCACCAGGTCGAGCAACGCCGGCTGCCACGGATCCTGCAGCCGCGACACCGCACCGACCTGGCGGTCGGCGGCGAAGGTGTACTGCGCCAGGTCATTCGTCCCCAGCGAAAGGAACTCGACCTCCTGCAGAATCGACCGGGCCCGCAGCGCGGCCGACGGAATCTCCACCATCGCGCCGAACTTCGCCCGCAGCCCCGCCTCCCGGCACGCGTCGGCGAACGCCTTCGCGTCGATCCGGTCGGCCACCATCGGCGCCATGACCTCCAGATACACCGGCAGGCCCTCCGCCGCCCTGGCCAGCGCCCGCAGCTGCGTCTGCAACACCTCGGGGTGAGCCAGCAGCGTACGCAGCCCGCGCACACCCAGCGCCGGGTTCGGCTCGTCCGATGGCGTCAGGAAGTCCAGCGGCTTGTCCGCGCCGGCGTCCAGCACCCGTACGACGACCCGCCCCTCCGGGAAGGCCTCCAGCACCTGGCGGTACGCCTCGACCTGCACGTCCTCCGACGGCGCCTGCTTCGAGTCGTCCAGGAAGAGGAACTCCGTACGGAACAGACCGACACCTTCAGCGCCCGCCTCCACCGCCGCGGGCACATCACCAGGACCACCGACATTCGCCAACAGCGGCACCTTGTGCCCGTCCGACGTCGCCCCCGGACCGGAAGAACCCGAAAGCGCCGCCTTACGCGCCGCCGCGGCCTCCTCCAGCCCCGCCCGCTTCTCCGCGCTGGGCTCGACGAAGACTTCACCGGTGCTGCCGTCGACGGCGATGACCACGCCCTCGGCCAGCTCCGTCGCCCCCGCCAGCGCCACGACCGCCGGCACACCCAGAGCCCGCGCCAGAATCGCGCTGTGACTCGTCGGCCCGCCTTCCTCGGTCACAAAGCCCAGCACCAGCGTCGGGTCCAGCAGCGCCGTGTCCGCCGGCGCCAGATCCCGCGCGATCAGCACATACGGCTCATCACTGTCCGGCACCCCCGGCATCGGCACACCCAGCAACCGCGCCACGATCCGGTTCCGCACGTCATCCAGGTCGGCCACCCGGCCCGCCAGATACTCCCCGGCACCCTCAAGCAGCGCCCGGTACGTGGCGAACGCGTCGTACACCGCCCGCTCCGCTGTACTCCCCACGGCGATCCGGCGCTCCACATCCGCGATCAGCTCGGGGTCCTGCGCCATCATGGCCTGCGCCTCGAGCACGGCCTGAGCCTCACCGCCCGCGAGGTTCCCCCGCGCGATCAGGTCGTTCGCCACGGCCTCCACCGCCTGCCGGGCCCGCCCCTGCTCCCGCGGAGTGTCCTCCGGCCGACTCTGGTTCGCCGGCGGCTCAAGGACAGCGGTCCCCATATGCCGAACCTCGCCGATCGCCACTCCGTGGCTGACACCGACGCCTCGCAGCGTTGTCTCCATCTCACCCGTCTCCGGTTCGGTTGCTTCTCTGTCTGCGTAGGGAGTGGCCGTCCCCGGAGAGATTACTTCCAAAGGAAGAGGCGCGCGCCGGCCACGACCTCGCCGTCCTCGACCAGCTCACTCAGAGCGTCACCCGAGGCCTCGAGCGCCACCACCGGACACACCGGCGACTTCCCCGTCGCCTCGACATCCGCCGGATTCCACCGCACGACCGCCTGCCCGCGCGTCACCGTGTCACCCTTCGCGACCAGCAGCTCAAAGCCCTCGCCGTTCAGCTGCACCGTGTCGATGCCCAGATGCGTCAGCACCCCGTGGCCCTCGTCATCCACCACGACGAACGCATGCGGATGCAGCGACACGATCACCCCATCCACGGGCGACACCGCCTCCGCTGCCTCCCGCAGAGGATCGATCGCCATCCCGGGACCCACCATCGCGCCGGCGAACACCGGGTCCGGCACGGCCGCCAGCTCGATGGCCCGCCCGGTCACGGGGGACGAAACAGTTGTCATAGGAAGCCTCCAGGTGCGGAGATCAAACTCAAGTGGTCCAGACCACTCAAGCATGCCATGTCCAGCCGATTTGCTCCTACCCGCCTCCTCCAGTACGTTGGCACAACCCCGCGAACGAAGGCGTAGCAAACGTGCGCCTTTGCGGAGGGGGTGGAAAATCCGACAGAAAGCTTCTGCTAAAGTCGGAGACACGAAGGGAAAGCCCGGAGGGGCCGGTGCTGCGAATTAGCACTGGGGCCGCAAAGGAAGCTTCCGTTCCTTGAGAACTCAACAGCGTGCCAAAAGTCAACGCCAGATATGTTGATACCCCGTCCGTCCGGCCCGTAGGGCTGGTG
>NZ_JBHYXC010000033.1:0-6860 GCF_042751495.1 Streptomyces sp. NPDC059373
GAGGTCAGCAGTGGGAGCGCCCAGGTGCCCGCGAAACCGAGCATTACCAGCGGTCCGGCCCATCCCGTGGCGTGCATCCAGCGACCGAAGAGGGTGTCGGAGGGGAGCGTGCTCTGCTGGCTCACCGCGGCGACGAAGAGCGCCGGGGTGATCCAGCAGGCGAGGACCAGCAGGCGGATCCGCCATTGCGAGACCAGCTTGACCAGTTCGAAGCGGTAGCCGCGCGCCACCGAGACGCGGGGGGTCGCGGCAACGTTGTCGTCGGCGATGGTCGCGGTCGTGGTCATCGGCCTGCCTCCTGCTGCTCGGTGAGGGCGAGGAACGCGGCCTCGAGCGGGGACACCGCGGGGGCGAGCTCGCGCAACGCGATGCCCGCGTGCACGAGCCGCACCACCAGTTCGTCGAGGGCGGGCACCAGCGCGCGCACCACGAGGAGCCCGGCGTCGTGCCGTGCCCCGGCGTCGTCGACGACGCGGATCCCGGCCGTGTCGGCAGCCAGCCCGCGGGCGGCCTGGGGGTCGGAGGTGAGCAACCGGTAGTCGAGTTCACGGTTTTCGGCGGCCAGCTTGCTCAGCGGGCCGGAGAAGACGACCCGTCCGGTGGCGAGGATGGTGACCTCGGAGCACAGTGCCTCGAGGTCGTCCATGCGGTGGCTCGAGAGCACGACGCTGGTGCCGTCCGCCGCCAGCCGGGTGAGGACACCGTGTACGTGCCTTTTCCCGGCCGGGTCGAGGCCGTTGGAGGGTTCGTCGAGCACGAGCAGCCGGGGCCTGGTGAGCAGGGCGGCGGCGAGTCCGAGCCGCTGACGCATGCCGAGGGAGAAGCCGCGGGCCCGGTCGTCGGCGACATCGGTGAGCCCGACCTCGTCGAGTACGTCGTCGATCCCCGTTGTCCGCGCGTCACGGCCGCGGAGAGCGGCCAGCGCGGCGAGGTTCTGCCTGGCGGTGAGCGAGGGGTAGAGACCGGGCCCGTCCACGAAGCCGGCGACACCGTCGGGAGCGGCGAGCCCCCGCCCGACCGGCGTACCCAGGATCTCGAGGCGGCCGCTGTCGGCGACGGCCAGGCCCAGCAGGAGGCCGAGCAATGTCGTCTTTCCGGCGCCGTTCGGTCCGACCAGGCCGTGGATCTGCCCTTGCGCCACATCCAGATCGACGCCGTCGAGTGCGACGACGTCGCCGAAACACTTGGTGATCCCACGAGCCCGGACTGCGAGGAGTGTGTCCATAATTCCTTCCTTCAAAGCCCACAGGAAACTAAGGGACAAGACACAGCGCAGGCAGGGATGGCTAGTTGAACGCTCGTGGAACGGGAGACGACCTGCTGCCGCTGCACCAATGGGCGGTCAATAACCGTCAATATTTCGACCGGCACCTTTTCAATAGCCGGATCGCAGAGCCCACCGAGCCATCAGACAGTTGCGATCGCAACGTCGCCGCTGGCTGGATCCTGATCACGACAAGGCATCGGCACGTCCGTGTGCACGCCCCCGTCTGCTGCGCAGTATCGACACCGACGAATCGGTGCGGGCCGAACTGACCATGGTCCTGGGCCGCGACCCGGATCTCCAACCGGCTGCGCGGTCTGCTGACCACCAGCCACCCCGGCCAGGAACGCGTCCTGGGACCGCGCCTTGCGGCACCCGGCGGTGCCGGCCCTGCTGCAGGCCTACGGCTCCCCAGCTGCCCTTCACGCCGCCGGCCGACAGCGGATCACCCAGGTCTTGCAGGAGGCGGCACCACGGATGCGCACCCCCGCCGACCAGCCGGCCGGGCAGATCATGGCTGCTGTGGAGGCGCAGACCGTGACCGTGCCGGGCAGCGAAGCGGCCGGTGACATCGTCCCCGGCCTGGTGGGGACCCTGCAGGTGATCCTGGCCCCCCGCGAGGCCTTGGAAAGCCCCGAACCGGCGGCGGACGACCTCGGCGATCCGGACCAGCGTCCAGTACTGATCCTCACTCCGGCCGTGCGCGGCCGGACCCGCATCCAGCACCGTCTCCCAGCCCGCCCTGAAGCCATGATCCACCTGGCCATGACCGACCTGATGGCCCGCCGCCTCACCGGCGAAGCCACTGTGTCCTGGGGCGAGCCGACATCACGGGATCAAACGCCACCAGCGGGATAAACAGCGGGAGAAGATGACCTCTCAAAAAGCCCTCTCAGAACGGCGCCGCGGCGCCCTCGCACATGGGCCGGCCGAGATTGTCCGCGCTCTCGGCCGCCTGGCTGTGCGTGATGAAGACTCCCCCGACGGCCACCAGCACCATCACCCCCGCCGCGACGGCGCAAGCGACCGAGAGCCTCCCGTCCCACGTGCCAAGAGGGTTCCAGCCCTTCCGCCGGGCGGTGCGGAACAGCCCGAAATGCACCAGCAGCGCCAAGCCGGCCGCGATGAGCGCACCGTAGGCGACCGCGAAGTTGGTCCAGGGCACCGACATCCACCGGCAGGCGGCCGATTGCCGGTGGATGTGGGCGTTGGACATCGCCAGGGTCGCGCCGAAGCACACCACGGCGGCCACCGTCAGCACGGGGACGGCGAGAATCCGGTCCCGCCAGGGAGCGTCCGGCTTGCTCATCGCTGCCATCAGTACCAGTCCGGGTGTGGACGAACGATACGTATGTTCTGCTGTCCCTCGGCCTCGGTCTCCGCGGGCAGCCTGCCGTCCAGGCTCACGTTCTGGTACGAGTCCGAATGCTGGGTGTATTTGATGTCGCCGTCGGGAGTCACCGCGGTCACGATCGCGGCGTGGTGGGTGTTGCCCGCTGCGATGTCGTCATTGGGGCCCGACTGCTCGTAATAGATGATGTCTCCCGGCTTGACCTCGGACCGGGGCACTTCTTCCCCGCCGTGATCCAGCATGAAGTTCTGCTGGTTTTCCGCACCGGCCCAGCTCTTGGAGTGGTAGGCGCTCTTGTCCCAGGCGTCGATGCCGATTCCGCTCTCCCTCCCCCAGGTGTCATCGCCCCGGGGACCCCACAAGGGGTCGAACTTCTTCTGCATCCCGGCGTGCTCCAGCGATTCGGAGACGAAGTTGGTGCAGTTGTTGCCGAAGTCGGTATCGTCCGGCTGGTCGTAGTTGTCCAGGGCGTACTGGACCATCTTCACGCGGTCGAACTTGCCGTCGGCCCCGCGCAGTTCGCGCTCCACATCATCCGGTAGGCCCGGGAGCGCGGCGAGTTCGACAGGCTCGGCGAGCATCATGTCGTGCTGCTGCTTGGCCGTGAGCCCGTCCCACCAGTCGCGCCCCACCTTGGGGTCCTGGGTCTTGGGGATGTCGGCGGCCAGCATCGCCATCTGGACATGCGAGGCGTCGTTCTCGCCCTGGTTCAACGCCTTGGTGGGGTCGGCGACATTCACATAGAGGGCCAGCTTGCCCAGCTCCGGCACAGCCAGCTCATCGGCCGTCGTGGCCTGGCGGAGAGCGTCGTCGATGAGCGCCTGGACCTCGGTACGCAGCGGCCCCTTCTCCTCCGCCTCCATGTGATTGTGGCTCGGCGGCACGATCAACTCGCCGTCGTCACTTATCTCAAAGCCATAGCTGACGGCCAGATCATTCGCCGTGCGCAGCGTGCGCTGCGCCATCTCCACGGTGGAGGCGAGGCCCTCCGCCACCATGCTGACCCCCTTCATGGAGTCATAGGCGGCTTCCATCCGATTGGCGAGGTCCTCGAACTGCGCAGCCGCCCGCTGACCGACCGCATCGGTCCAGTTGTCCGCCAGCGGACCGGAGCCCTGGTCGCGGATCTCCTCGGCGGTCCGCAGGGCGTGTTTGGCAAGAGACAGCCAGTCGTCGGCAGCCGTCTGCCACTTGGAGTGGACCGTGTCGTTGAGGTCCCTGAACGACACCATGGTCAGGCCTTCCCGAGTTCGGTCTCGCCCGCTCGCAGCCGGGACTGCGCCTCCGCGTCCGCTGCGTCGTAACTGTCGGCGGACGCCCGCAGGTTGTGGCTGAGTTCGTTCATCTTGCGCGCCAGAGCGACCATGTGGTCCTCCCAGGCCAGCGCGCAGGACTGCAGGGCCTCCGCGCTGGCCCAGCCGTAGGCGCCGTACGGCAAGTCGGTGCTGCTGTCGAGCGCATGGCTGAGCCGGTGGGTCGTGGCGCGTGAAAGAGCGTCCATGTCGTCGCCGGTGCCGCGCACCCGGGCCGTGTCGATGTCAACGTTGTTCATCACGGGTCCCCCGTCCGTATCCGTGAAAGAAAATCCGTCACACGATACCCAGCCGATCATGGACCGGACGATCAATAGAGGGTAAATACGGTGGCGCCCACCGGCGTCGGCGACGCGGCCGGGTGACGGACCGAACGCTTCACCTTCCGAACGCGCCCGCACGTGCTTGTCCGGTGCTGCTGATGGCGGCGGCCGAGGCCGACGTCGACCACTGCGCCATGCGCTCGGGCTCCGGCCAGTGGTGGTACCGCGGCGCCCCGGAGAATGCGCAGGCGGCGAGGGAACTGCTGGGCTCGGCCGGCGGCCGGCTGCACATCGACGACGGCGAGTACTTGTCCTCGAGGCGTGGCGTGGCGTAACGACATCGCCAACGCCAACAGCGCGATCACCCGGCTCGCACAGGACGGCACCAGCCCAGACACGCCCAACGCCGCAACGAAGAAGGACGCCAAGGACGCCCTCGCCGCTGCGGCGAAGGCCGATAAGGACGCCGTGGGATTCACCGGAGTCCCCCAAACGACCGCGTGCCACGCTGGTGGTTGCGCCGACGCTTGTCCAGGCGGACACGCGGGAACCGGCTCAGCGCCTGCTGGGCGGTTTCGAGCGTGTCCAACCTGGCAGGACCCGGGACCGGCCGGCCGGTCAATTCAGCGTGTGGGACGCCGTCTTGTTGACGCTGCACGCTTATTGACGCTGCATACCCGCGGTGATTCACTTCGTGCCAGAGAGCGCTCTCTCGCGGTTGAGGACCAGCCGCGGTCCCCCTATCCACCATGCCCAGGGAGAGCCGTGTCCGTTATTCCCACTCGCCGTGCCATGCTCCGCGGGGCGGCCGTTGCCGCCGCGGTGCCGCTGGTCGGCGGTATCTCCGCAGGATCGGCCTTCGCGTCGTCGCTCGCATCCGCCACGTCCTCGCATGGCCACGGCGCCGCCGATCTCGGTCCGAACGTCCTGGTCTTCGAGCCGTCCATGGGCGATGCGGCGATCCAGGCCCAGGTCGACGCCGTGTTCGCCACCCAGCAGTCCAACCAGTTCGGCACCGAGCGATACGCCCTGGCCTTCATGCCCGGCACCTACAACGTCGACATCAACGTCGGGTTCTACACCCACGTCCTCGGGCTCGGCGACAGCCCCGACGACGTCGTGATCAACGGTCACGTCACGGTCGACGCCCAATGGCTGGACGGCAACGGCACGCAGAACTTCTGGCGGGCCGCCGAGAACCTGAGCATCGCACCGCCCGACGGGCTGGAGCGCTGGGCGGTCGCCCAGGCCGGCCCGATGCGCCGCGTCCACGTCAAGGGAAACATGACCCTGTGGCCCAGCCCGCCCGGCAACCAGTGGTCCAGCGGCGGATTCCTGGCCGACAGCGTGGTGGACGGCCAGGTGCAGTCGGGCTCGCAGCAGCAATGGCTGTCGCGTAACGACACCTTCGGCAGCTGGACCGGCGCCAACTGGAACATGGTCTTCGTCGGCGTCCAGGGCGCTCCCGCCCAGTCCTTCCCCACACCCCCCTACACCACCGTCGACCGGACCCCGGTGGTGCGGGAGAAGCCGTTCCTGACCGTGGACCGCCACGGCTCCTACCAGGTCTTCGTGCCCGCGCTCCGCCGTGACAGCACCGGCACCACCTGGGCCCAGGGGCAGGCCAAGGGCCACAGCGTCCCGCTGTCCGACTTCTACGTGGCACACCCCGGCGACTCCGCCGCCACCATCAATCAGGCCCTGGCCCGCGGCAAGCACCTGCTGATCACCCCCGGCGTCCACCCCATCTCCTCGCCCCTGCGCGTCACCCGCCCCGGCACCGTCGTCCTGGGCCTCGGCCTGGCCACGCTGCAATCCACGCACGGCAACACCGTCATGGAGGTCGCCGACGTCAACGGTGTCACCGTCGCCGGTGTGCTCTTCGAAGCCGCCTCGGCCCACACCCCCGTGCTGCTCCGTGTCGGCCACGGCCCCAGCCGGCTCCGTCACACGGCCGACCCCACCGCGCTCTTCGACGTCTACGCCCGTATCGGCGGCGCCCTGCCCGGTGGCGCGGGCATCAGCGTCCAGCTCGACAGCAACGACGTGATCTGCGACAACCTCTGGCTCTGGCGCGCCGACCACGGCCTGGACGGCACCGTCGGCTGGTCGGTCAACCCGGCCGACACCGGCGTCCTCGTCAACGGCGACCACGTCACCGCGTACGCGCTGGCCGTCGAGCACTACCAGAAGTACGAGGTGCTGTGGCAGGGCAACCACGGCAGCACCTACTTCTTCCAGAACGAGCACCCCTACGACGTCCCCACCCAGACCGCCTGGGTCCACGGCACCACCAACGGCTACGCCGCCTACAAGGTCGCCGACGGCGTCACCGACCACCACGCCTGGGGCCTCGGCAGCTACTGCTACTTCAACCTCAACGCCGACATCTACACCGCCCGCGCCTACGAGGTCCCCGACACCCCCGGCGTCGTCTTCACCGACCTGATGACCGTGTGCCTCAACGGCGCGGGCGGCGGCGGCATCCTCCACTGCATCAACAACGCCGGCGACCCCGTCCAGAACGGCTTCGGCACGTACAACATGAAGTCCTACACCAACGGCACCAGCACCGTCTGATTTCCCCCACCACCACCGGGATCGGGTCGGGGGGGTGGCCCGGGCCCCACCCCACCCGCCTGGCGGTCGTGGGCGAGGTGCTCAAAGAC
>NZ_JBHYXC010000033.1:6870-77211 GCF_042751495.1 Streptomyces sp. NPDC059373
TCCCCCCACCCCCCCCGTGCGGGGGGGGGGGGGGGCCCCCCGCCCCCCCCCCCCCCGGCGTGCCGGTCGTCGGCGATGTGCTCAATGCCGCCGGCCCGCGGCCGGGCGTCCTTCGAACTTCTCAGGGCCCGGGTTCTCACCCAGTCATGGCCTTCACCGCCCAGCTGATTGCGTGCGTGTTCCTTTACTCGCTCGACGGCCTTCTCGCCGACGAGGGCACTGAGGTTTTCTCAACGAAATGATCTCGTGAGGTGACTCGGCCCAGGGGATCCCGCGAACCGCGATGAGTCCTGCGGCGTCCGGCAGTCGTACTGTCGAACCCGTTAGCGAGGAGGACTTCTGATGCGCAGCGTGACCTATTCGATGGGCGTCTCACTTGACGGCTACATCGTCGGGCCGGACGGCGATTTCGACTGGACGGCGCCCGACGAGGAGGTCTTTCGCTTCGTCACCGACGAGATGCGAGAGGTCGGCGTCCACCTGCTGGGACGACGGCTGTACGAGACGATGCTGTACTGGGAGACCGCCGACCAGGATCCATCGCTCGACGACTCAATGCTCGAGTGGGCCGCGATCTGGAAGCCGCTCCCAAAGGTGGTGTTCTCCACCACGCTGTCGGCGGTGCAGGGCAATGCCCGCCTGGCCTCCGGCGGCCTGGCGGGGGAGATCGAGCGGTTGCGAGACGAGCCGGGGGAGGGTGACATCGCGATCGGCGGCGCGACTCTCGCCGCCGAGGCGGCCGCGTTGGGTCTGATCGACGAGTACCGGGCCAGGGTCTACCCGGTGCTGGTTGGCGGTGGCCTTCCGTTCTTTCCCCAGCGCGAGCGCCGGGTGGATCTCGAACTCGTCGAGACCCGCACCTTCAGCTCGGGAGTCGTCTACCTCCGCTACCGCGTGGCGCGTTAGCCGGCATGTCCGCGAAACCTAGGAAGAACGGGCCGGCCGGTGACGTTTTCTCAGCGAAACGACCTGCGCGAAGCGATGTGAACTACCGCCTGGCGAAGGCGAGTCGGACGGACCACACCCGACCGCAGACGGAGGACATCAGGTGTATCGGTCGGCGTTGGCCTTTGGTCCCGCACGGTGTGCCTGGGGGCGCTCTCCCGCGTCTGCGGAGGAGCGCCCCCAGGCTCTGCTCGATGGGGCTGTGGGCCGGCCGTCACGCCGGCTCAGTGTCAGCGGTAGTGACGGTTACCGTAGTGGTGGTGACGATGCCCGTATCCGCGGTGGTGGTGACGTCCGTGGTGGCCGCGGTGGCCGTGGTCCTTGTACGTAGCGTGAGTGCCCTGAGCGCGGGCCACGTCCGGTGTGACGGCGCCGGCACTTGCGGCACCGCCCAGGACAACGGCGACCGCGACACCGAGTGCTGCCGCGAAGCGGGATACACGCATAGATGATCTCCTGTCTCGGCAGGCGCATGCGGCGCCTGCTGGGTTGGGCACGGCAAGCGTCCGCCCGGTGCGTGCACCGGAAGTCGCGGCGAGGCCGTAATGTCACCCAATTTGCTGGAATACCAGGATCTACGGAACGGGGAGGCGTAGGCGATCCGTGAGCGTCCATCCGGGTGTAAACCGCCGTCGGCTGGGGAGAGAGCCCAGCTCAGGTGCTACGCAGCAGAAGTCGCCCGCCGTGCCCGTATCCGCAACCATTGAGCCGTTTCAGCATGGCCACTGATCGGGTGACGGCGTCGATGTTGTTGGCCTCGGCCCAGTCCACCACCCGCGGGCAGCGCTTGGTGGTCAGGTGCGGCGAGAAGCACCGGCCGCAGCCTGATCTTCAGTCCCGCTGTCCGTCGGCCGGTGCCTTCAGCAGCCGCTCCAGCTCGTCCCCTGCCTCGTCGTACCCAGCGTCCGAGATCCGTTGCAGCTCGCGCAGGTCGCCGGCCGCAACGGCGCGTCGCGTGAGTAGGAATCCGGCGCGCATGGATCCCTCGTCCAATAGCTCGCTCAGCTCCCCGAGGTCGCCGTCTGCGCCGGCCAGCCGGTCCAAGGCGGTCTCGTTGCCCTCGTCGGCCAGCTCGCGAAGGGTCACCCGATCGAAATTCCTGTTCGCCATGACGCCATGCTGCACCCCTGCCCCAGGGGAAAGGTCAAGTGGGACGATGGCCGGGTGATCGCCATCGGGCAGCCGGCCGGGTATGTCGGAGTGTCGACCAAGACCATCCGTGTCTATCACGACAAGGGACTGCTCCCCGAGCCCGACCGCGACGCGTCCGGCTACCGGCGGTACGTCGCACGTGAGGCCATCGACCTGATCAAGATCCGGACCCTCGCCGAAGCCGGCGTCCCCCTGGCCCGCATCCGGGACCTGAGATCAGCGACCGACGACGAGTTCCAGCAGGCGCTGCGCGAGATCGACGACGAACTCATCGCCCGCATCCGTGGCCTGCGGGCGACGCAGAGGCGCCTGCGCCAGCTCGCCGCCGGGCGTCTGGCACCGCTACCCAGCGATGTCAGCGCCCATCTGGAGCACCTGGCCCGCTGGGGATTCACGCCTCGATGGCTGGACTTGCAACGTGACCTGTGGATCCTCGTGTTCGCCACCCACCCGGACCTTGCAATCACGCTGTTCCACGACCAGGCCGAGGCCCTGGCCGACCCGGCGCTCCGGCAGCTCTTCCTCGACTACGACCACGCGCACGACCTCGACGCCAACGATCCCCGCATCGACGACCTCGCCCACAGGATCGCCGAGGCGACCCGGCAACGCTACGGCCTCGACGACCTGCCCGGGCCGGACGCGGACTCCGAGATCCCGGCCCTCGTCCAGAGCACGGTCAATGCCTCGTCCCCGGCATGGCAGCGACTCGACACCTTGATTCGCGCACAACTGGAAGCCTGAGGAGACGTGTGCGGACGCAAGGTCCCGGCTGCGTGCGGAATTCGGTCAACGCGTGCCGGGGCGTTACCACAAGGCCGGGTAGTTAGCGTTTTCGCAGGTCACGCAAGTGGGGCTGGAGACCATGGTGTTGCGGCGTAGAGGCCGGGGCCGAGCTTGTGGATGAGGCCGCTGGCGGCCCACCGATTCAGTTGTCTGTACATGGTCTCCAGGGTGACGTCGCCGAAGTGGGCAGCGATTTCACGGGGTTGCCAGAGGCGCGTGGGGTCTTCCTGGAGGAGTGCCAGGATGCGGTGTCGGCGCCGCGCGGCAGGGGTAGCGTGCCGGTCGTCCCGGGAGGCTGTGGGCAGCGCGGGTGACTGATCCACGGGTTCGAGGACGGTGACGTCGAGGCGGGTAACGGTGCGGCTGGTATCGGGCCGGCGTCGGCGTGGCGAACGCTGTAGCGGGACATCGGTGACTTGACCTTGCGGGTACTGACCCGTTGCCGCCGGGGAGGGAGCAGGCCAGCCAGGATCCGGCGGCCGATCGTCCCGAGAAGAGTGTTCCGATCGGTGTCCGCGCTGACGATGCCCGTGGCCTGGATCACCTGGTCCCGGGCGGTGTGGAACGCGATGCTGAAACAGCAGCGGTCCGGGTCGGTGCCGGGGACGGACTCGGCGGCGTCGACCATCACGGTGCGCAGGGCCTGGTAGAGCGTGAGCAGGGACCACATCTCCTGCTCGATGCCTGCCGGGTCGCCCGAGCGCAGGTTGCGCCCGTTCATGATCGTGTGGCGGAGTGCGTAGTACGCCGATTCGTGCTCCCACCGCTGGTGATAGAGACCCACCAGCGCGGCGGCGGGGTAACGGCGGGCGTCGATCAGGGTCGTGACCAGTCGGTAGGACCCGGTGAAGGACGTGCCGTCCGCGCAGGTCACGGCGATCTGTGCGTCGATGACCCGCACTTTCACGGCGCCGATCACCGGCAGGTAGGAGCCGTCGACGAGGCGGGTGAGGACCGGCGTGCGCCGGTTGCTGCGGAGTCGGCCCAGGACTTGGGCGCCGGTGTCGGTGACCGCCGCGAGGAAGGCGTTGCTGTCGAATCCCTTGTCCCACAGCACCAGCATGTCCGGCCCCAGCAGATGCAGCAGCCGGCTGGCGTAGCCTGTCTCGCCCTCGGCGGTGGGGCCGAACACCGCGCCGACCGGGGCCCGGGTGCTGGTCTCGATCAGCGTCATCAACTCCAGCGTCGGATAGCCATGATGCGAAGTCCTGCCCAGCCAGGCACGGTTCCGCTCGGAATCGGGAACCCTCAGCGAACTGCAGCCGTCGAACGACACCGTCCGGTACGCACCGAAACGCACCCCCGGCGTCGTCGGCCGGGCCAGCAACCCCGTCAGCACCTCGAACAATGCCCGCACCGGTGCGCTGCCGATCCGTCGGCGCAGGTCACGCAATGCCTTCGCCGACGGACAGACCACGGGCATCCCGGACAGACCCGCAGTCAGCTTGTCCCAGACGAGGCGATAGCCGACCTCAGGGAACAGGCACATCGCCAGCAGGAAGTAGACACCGACCCGCGACGGCAGATCACGCAGCCGTCGCTGTACTGCTCTCGTCTTCTCCAGCACCGCGTCCACGAGCTCGAACGGCACGACCACCGTCAGCTCCCCCAGATGCCCGGGAGCAAACCGGCCCGCGGCCACGGTAACCGTGCGGGTGATGGCCGTCAGAGCAGACGGCAGGACACAATGACGGGGCAACGGAGCTCCTTCGGGACAAGCTGTCTTGGTCGACTGCCTGTACCAACGAGCTCCGTTGTCCTGCGTCGGAAATCCTTCAACTGGCTTGCGTGACCTGCGAAAACGCTAACTACCCGGCCTTGGGCGTTACCCCTTGATCGTGGACACCCTGATCATTGGATCGTGAAGATCCGAAGGATGGGAGTTCCCGTTGGGGACGTCGAAGTACGCGCCTGAGAGCGTGGTGGTGAAGCGAGTGGCGTTCGGCTATCTCGGTGTGGGTGATGCCTCGCATGCAGGTGCTGGTGACGGGGTGGGCATGAAAGAGCGGGTCCCTCGGTAGAGACGTGGTTGTCGAGACCCGGCTCGTTCAAGGAGACCCGCTGCGCACTCAGTTGACCACTTCCGATGCCGCGTGGTCCATTCCGGCCACTCTTCCGTGTGACTGCTACGTGCACCTGTACGGGGCGATCGCTGCGGGGCGGCGTGCTGAGCGCTATCCCACCGACATGACCGACGCGCAGTGGACCCAGATCCGTGCGTCGATGCCGGTCCCGGCCTGGCTGGAGGGCCGCGGTGGGCGCCCGGAAGCGTTCTGCCACCGAGAAATGATCGACGCGGTCCGCTACGTCGTCGACAACGGGGCGAAGTGGCGCGCTATCCCCGCCGATTTTCCCTGGTGGCGGGCGGTATACGACTTCTTCCGACGGTGGTGCCGGCACGGCTACGTGCGCGAGCTGTACCAACGGCTGCGGCGCATCGAGCGACAGCAGCGGGGACGGCCCGCCGAGCCGAGTGCCGGGATCATCGACGCGCAGTCAGTGGACGGCGCGGACACCGTCACCGGCGACAGCCGCGGCTATGACGGCGCAAAATCGCGCGACGGCAGGAAGCGCCACATTCTGACCGACACGCTGGGCCTGCTGCTGGAAGTCACCGTCACCGCGGTCAACGTGCACGACTCGGTGGCCGCCCCGGACCTGCCGGAGCGGTTCATGGCCGCCGGGCCGGCTATTGAAGCTGGTCTGGGCCGACAGCGCCTACCAGGGCCAGGCCCTGGCGCAGGCGTTCGCCCGGCACGGCGTGAAGGTCGAGGTCGTGCGGCGAAGCGACGGGCAGAGGGGGTTCGTGGTGCTCGCGCGCCGGTGGATTGTGGAGCGCACCCTGGGGTGGCTGTCACGGGCCCGCAGGCTCAACCGCGACCACGAGCGCCGCCCCGATCACCACCAGCAGATGGTGTGGTGGGCCGGCCTGCTCACGCTGACCCGGCGGATGGCGCGGCAGCGGCTGCACTGGCCGGAGCGGCGAGCCCACCGGCTGGACCCGCCACAGCCCTGAACACCCCGCCGCGCTCGCGCAGCAGCCAGCCCCGCGCCTCCAGCGCATACGCCCGGTGCCGCACCTTCTCCACCTCGTTCATCCGTGCCGCGTCCCGGCCCAGCGCCCGCGTCAGCTCCTGCACGGTCACCGGCCCCAACGCTGCCGCGGCCACTGCGAAGACCTGCCGGTAGACCCCCGACAGCACCTCCTCGCCCAGACCGGCCCGCCAGGCCGGCGGCCGCGGATCACGGTCAGTACCCCCACCCGTCCCGGCGGGCACCGCCTGCTGCACGGTCACCGGCACCGCCGTCACCGTCCCGACCGGTCCCGCTACCGATCCTGACGGCACGTCATCCTCCCTACTCTGCGCGGATGCCGTTCCCAGTCCCTTCTCCGCGCGCCGGGTGGCGCCTTCGCCTTCCTCGGCCAGCGCACGCAGCACCTCTTCACGGGCGATGCGCGCGTGGTCCACACGCTGCCGGGCCGCGACAGCGTGCTCCTCGGCCTCCCGCACCGCCTCCAGCCAGGACTCGAGCTCTTCCCGCGCCCGTGCCTCACGGCACTCCAGCAAAGCGATCACCGACGGCACCAACACACCTCCCGGACAGACAAAACCGACCGTCCGCTGACTGCCCTGCCCCGGCCCCCACCACACCCGCCAGGCCATAAAACCGCAGCTCATCGAGCTACAGCACGGTTCACCACCACGCTCTCAGAGGATCGAACTCATCAGCCGCTGCCCACATGAGCTCAAAGCTGTTGTCCGGGCCGTGCTCGTGGGCCTCCGGTCCGGACAGGACCGGGGTGCCGGTGACGTCGGTCATGAGAAAGTACGACGCTGGCCGACCATTGTGCTGACCGGTCCACAGCAGCCGATCAATCCGCGCTACCAGAGCGGTCTCCTCATTGAGCTCACGCAGAGCCGCCGCTTCGGCGGTCTCACCCTCCTCCACATGACCACCGGGCAGGACCGCGTAGTGATGTCCGAGGCATGTCGGGCCCGCTGAGCCACCGACCTCGCACATGACGCAAGCATCGGCCGACCCGTGCCGAAGGAAGCGCTTGATGACCAGCGCACGAGATCCATCGACGACCACATCGACCGCTCTGGGAATCAGCATGCCGAAGAGCATGACAGCCCCCTCGGACAGCGGCGCCTCACCACCCCGGCCGGCCGGGAGACGGCTGGCGCTCCAGCGAATATCGTTAGCGATCTTGAACTCGGGCCCGCTGGAAGGTAACTAAACGTATCCGCCGCGTGCCGTGAGCTGCCGAGAGGCCGCGCAGGGTTAGAGGCGGATGACGATGAGGGCGATGTCGTCAGCGGCGCCCCCAACAACGTCGAGGCGGGCCAGCAGTGCGTCGGCCAGTTGCTCGGGGGCGAGGGTGCTGTTCTGGGCAAGGGCTGTGGTCAGGCGTGCCAGGCCGGCGTCGATGTCCTCGTCGCGGCGCTCGATGAGGCCGTCGGTATACAGCACGAGGGTGTCCCCCGGGGTGTATGTGAGGCCGGCCTGAGGGCGGGGGACATGGTGGGGGCGGGCGCCGAGCGGCGGATCGGTCGCCTGGTCCAGCAGTTCGCAGGTCCCGTCGCAGTGGAGCAGGACGGGCGGTGGGTGTCCGGCGCTGCTGTAGATGATCAATCTGCTGCGGGTGTCGATGAGTACCTTGACCGCGGTTGCGGCCGTCGCGCCGTCCAGGGAGCGGGCGTACAGACCGAGGACTTCCAGGGCCTGGGCGGGACTGGGAGTGGCGCGGATGACTGCGCTCAGGGCACTGCGGAGCATCCCCATGACGGCCGCGGCGTGCAGGCCGTGGCCGACAACGTCTCCGACCGCCGCAGCGAAGCGGTCGGGTGGCAGGTCGACGACGTCGTACCAGTCGCCGCACACGTTCAGTGATGTGGTCGCCGGCAGGTAGCGCACGGCGATGTTGTCGTTGTGCCGGTCCAGGTCGGGGACGGAGAGCATCGCTTCCTGCAGGGTGATGGCGACCTGCCGTTCACGGGCGTGGGCCTCACGCAGTTCCTGGTTCAGCCGGTGCAGCTCACGGGCCCGCGCGTACAGCTCGGCTGCCATGCCCTTCTCCCGCTCGGTGAACTCCTCGGCGAGCTGGCGTGCCCGGCCTGAGTGGACGAAGGCGGTGACATCCTCGGCCCGTTGAACGATCCACTTCACCTTGCCGTCAGGCCCGGGAATCGGGGTGTGGATCTCGGACCACCATCGCTCCTCGAACCCGCCTGACTGGTCGAGGGCGGGGATGTCGTACCGCTGCAGCACCAAGGTGTCCGGTTTCCCGGTGTCCAGGACCCGGCGCAGTGACGCCTTCAGGTTCTGTTGTGTGTCGTCGGGGGTGCCGGGATTTTCCGGCAGGGCGTCGAAGAAGTACTCCCCGACCAGCTGGTCTCTGGTCCGGCCGGTGGTCTGCAGGTATGCCGTGTTGACGTAACAGATCACCAGGTCCGTGTCGATCATTAGGTACGGGCTTGGTGTGGCGTCGAAGAACGCCGTGAAATCATTGTCCGCTGTCATCACGCGCTCTCCGTGGCCTGTGAGCGCCGACTGCCTGCACTCCCAATCTACGCGCGATCCAGCGTTGCGGCGGGCTCGCATGATCCACGACAGGGACCGTTCCACGATCCAGCGGCGGGGCAGCACGATGAAGCCGAGGTGTCCGGGAGGGCGGGAGACAACGTTGATGGTCAGCCCAGCTCACGCTGTTCCAACGGCCCGACCACCGACGGCATCCACGACCTCCCGGGGAGTGACAGCACGACAGGCCACTACTCCCACGAGATTTCCGACCCTGCGCCCGACCAGCGAAAACGCAGCCCTCAAGTTCGGACAACAGCTTCTCAGGTCGGCCAGGTGCGCAGCAGTTCGACGATGCGGGCGGCGGTGCTGCGGGGGTCGTACAGTTCCTCGGCGAGGGTACGCAGGTGCTGTTTGTCGGGGTGAACTGTGGTGCCGCTGGCGGCAAGGTACATGGTGGCGGCCGCGCAGGCGACGGTGAGGTTAGAGCGTTCCAGCCAGCGGCAGCGGCCCAGGGTGTGGGTCAGGGCGGCGGCGCGTGCGTAGGGGCCGCCGTAGACCGGGGTGTCGAGCAGTTCGGCCTGGTGGCGGGCGACGGCCGCGACCGGGACGCCGAGGTCCTCAGGTGCGGGGTCGCTCTGCCCGGCGCGGTGAGCGACCTCGAGGATCCACGACAGGTCGACGTGCAGCTCCATCAGGCGGCGGCGCTCCCGCCGGCAGGGCGCGGGGTGCGCTGGTCGAGTTCCTGCTCCAGGTCGTCCAGGAAGGGTCCGAAGTTGTCGATGATCTGCTGTGCTGCGGCCATGCCGCGGCCGCGGGCACCGGAGGTGTCCTCGACGATGAGGCGCTCGACGTACTCGTTGAGGTTGAGGCCGCGGGTGCGGGCTGCTTCCCTGGCGGCGTTGAGGGCTTCCTCGGCCAGCCGCAGGTTCGTCTGGGTCTTCGCCATACCCACACGGTAGCAGGGTGCTACCAGGGTGCGCCGTAGTTCACTGGTTCCCGGGCGCCGCAGCTCAAGCGCTGCTGTCCACCCAGTCAACGGCGAGCGCTGCCCGGCGGCGCGGGAGGTCGTCCAGGAGTCGCTGCAGCTTCGCCACGGGTGTACGCGGCCCCGCTGTTGCCCCGCTCGGACAGCACCAGGGAGCTCGTCCGCCGTCGGCTCCTGGCCCTGGTCTTCGACGATGCGCTGTCAGGCGGCATAGGCGCGAAGTTCCGGCCGCATCAGTGCGCGGGTTCGTTTAGGGCAGGCTGTCGGCCGTGCTTCAGGCTGATGCCTGTTCGGCACCCGGCAGCGGTGAGCGGATCGTGAGCTGAGCAGGTGCGTGCGGCTCGGGTCGATGCGCGGGTGTCGATCGGGGGGCAGAAGCTGGAGCGGCAACGGTCGCAGGACCAGCCGCCGGCGAACGGGTTGCAGATTGTCCAAGTTCGCCATGGTGGCGAGCAGGACCGACCCGCAAGACCTGACACGCCTGGTTTCTCCCGGTTGTCGGTCAGCGGGTGTGGCGGCGGACCGCGTCGAGGAGCTGGTCGATGTCGTCGGCGCTGTGGGAGAAAGCGGTGACGAACCGGACGATCCCCGGTTCCCAGCGGTCGTGGTAGAAGGCGTAGCCCTCGGCGAGGAGTCCTTCGGTGACCTGCTGGGGCAGGCGGCAGAAGACGATGTTGGCCTGCGGCGTGGCCAGAAGGCCGGTGCCGGGGATGGCCTTGAGGCCGTCGCCTAGCCGGGTGGCCATCGCGTTGGCCTGGCGGGCGTTGTGCAGCCACAGGCCGTCGGTGAGGTACGCGTCGATCTGGGCCGCATGGAAGCGCATCTTGGAGGCGAGCTGGCCGGCGCGCTTGGTGCGGAAGGCGAGCTCGGTGGCGAGTGCGGGGTCGAAGGAGACGATGGCGTCGGCGGTCATCGCGCCGTTCTTGGTGGCGCCGAAGGACAGGACGTCGATGCCGGCCTTCCAGGTCATTTCGGCAGGGGTGGCGCCGAGATGGTCCAGGGCGTTGGCGAAGCGCGCGCCGTCCATGTGGACGCGCAGTCCTGCGTCCTTGGCGATGGCGGACAGGCGGCGGATCTCCTCCAGGGTGTAGACGCTGCCGCTCTCGGTGGCCTGGCTGATGCTCACCGCGGACGGCTGCACGCTGTGCACGTCACCGGCCCGGCAGCGCGCCGCCGCCTGCAGCGCTTCGGGGTCGATCCTGCTGTCGGGGCCTGGGACACCGACGAGCTTGGCGCCGCCTGTGAAGAACTCCGGCGCGCCGCATTCGTCATGGTTGATGTGGCTGTCGGGGTGGGAGAGCACGCTGCCCCACGGCGGGGTGAGGGCGGCCAGGCTCAGGCCGTTGGCGGCGGACCCGGTGGAGACCGGGAAGACATCGACGTCCCGCTCGAAGATCTCGCTGAGCCTGCGGCGGGCGCTGTCGGTGAAGGGGTCGTTGCCGTACGGCAGGACCTGCCCGGCGGCCGCTTCGGCGACGGCCTGGGCTATCTGCGGCGATGCCCCGGCCATGTTGTCGCTGATGAAGGCACGACTGGAGGGGGTGATGGCAATGGTGGTGCTCATGAGGGGTCTTCCTTGGTCTCAGGTGCTGATGGGGGAGGCGAAGACGACGGTGATGTCCACTTCCTCGGCGCCGGTGCGGTAGAAGTGCGGGGCGTCCCCGGCGAAGGCGAGCATGTCGCCGGCGCCCAGATCCTGCGGGGCATCGACGGGGCCGGCGGTGACGTGCCCGGTGGCGATGAGCAGGTGCTCGATCGTGCCGGTGGCGTGAGGGACGCCGGGCAGCTCCGTCTCGGGCGGAATGCGCAGCCGCCAGATCTCCAGGCTGTTGCCGCTGCTGATGCGGCGCAGCAGTTCCCGGGAGACCTCGCCGGGCTCGATGTCCGTGCCCGGCCGGAAGACCGGCCCGGTGTCGGCGTCACGCGCCAGCAGGTCGGCGATCGGGATGCGCAGGGCGATGGCGATCGCATCCAGGGTGTCGATCGTCGGATTGCCGTTGCCGGCCTCCAGCTGCGACAGCGTGGCCTTGCTCAGCCCGGCGCGCCGGGCCATCTCCGCGGCGCTCATGCCGCGCTGCTGGCGGCGCAGGCGGATCTTCGCGCCGACCGCGGCTGCGGTACTGCTCACCGGCTGGCGGCCGGACGGCGGCGGCGTCATCAGCGGCTCCGGTGCGTTGCGGTGTAGGACACGCGGATGCGGCCCTTCTTGACCTTCAAGGTCGGCAGCACCACTTCGGCCAGGTTGCCGAGGCTGCGTACGTGCGTGCCCCCGCACGGCGCAGCGTGCAGCGCGTCCAGGTGCACCACGCGCCGCCCGCCTATGAGGCACCGTGCGAAGACCGGCAGATCGTCGGCGAGCGCGGCTGCCGCCGCGGCGCGCAGCGCGGCGGTCACCTCCTCCCGCCCTTCCGGGTCGGCCAGCCGCGCGTCCGTCCGGTGCGCCTGGAACTCGATGCGCGCCTGACCGGGGAAATGGTTGCTGCCGACCATCTCCCACCCCTGCATCCGCCCGACCGCTTCGACGAGGTGTCCGGCCGTGTGCAGCGCGGCGTGAGCTGTCCGGGTCTGAAGGTCGATCCGGGCTCGCACCTTCTGCCCCTCGGCGAGGGGCAGAAGGCCGCCGCCCTCGGGCGCCATCGCCACGACCAGTCCCGACTCGCGGTCCCGGACCGGGATGATCTCCGTGTCCTCCAGCCACCCTCGGTCGGCGGGCTGGCCCCCGCCCTGCGGATGAAACAGGCAGTACTCGACGGCCGCCCATGGCCTCCCGTCCCTGTCGCCGACCGCGATCACCCGCGTATCGACCTGCTCCAGGTAGGTGTCATCGAGGTAGGTGCTGCACTGTGTGCCTACCCCAAGAGTCTCGATTGAATAAACCATGCGTTCACTATACCGAACTATCGAAGTAGTGAACCCATCATTCGTTTTGGCGAACGAACCTGATCGTGATCGGTGGCGCCGGCTCATCTCAGGGCAAGTGCTCCCCCAAGTCGAGTACAGCAGGGATCATGAAGCATGCGCCCGGATGACTGGCACCTCACCGAAGACGTCGAAGACTTTCTCTCCCGAGCCGGAGCCTTCCGGCGCTCGCGCCCCGTTATGCACAACACGCCGCTGACGGTGCTCGAGAAACTGCGAACACGCGGTGCGGACGCATACGGCGCCGAAGCCACCCTCTTCGGCCGACTGGAGTCAGGGGGCGAGGTCTGCGCCATCTTTTACCGCACTCCGCGCGGCCGCCTGACCCTCACCACCCTCTCCCCCGAGCAGGCCGCCACCCTGGCCGCCCACCTGGCCAGCCTCGGCCACCCCTTCTCCGGCGTCACCGCGGACCACGACACTGCCACCGCTTTCGCCGAGGCATGGCAGCGGCACATGGGCGCAGCGCCGGTACGCGACTGGCGGGGCCGTCTCTACCGACTCGGCACGCTCACCCCGCCGGAGCCGGTCCCAGCGGGCCGGGGCCGACTCGTGGGCGAGCGGGACCATGAACAACTCATGTGCTGGTGCCGTGAGTTCGCCGCGGACGTCGGGGAAGTCGTCTCCATTGACGCCGCTTCCTGGGCCAGCACACGCTTCGCCGAGAAACGCTATACCTTCTGGGAGACCCCGGACGGCACGCCCGTCTCCATGGCGGGCGTGAACCCGATGGTCGCCGGCCAGGTCCGGGTGGACCCCGTCTACACCCCAGCCCACTTCCGGGGTCGCGGATACGCGGGTGCTGCGACGGTCGAGGTGAGCAGGGCCGCACTGGCCGCAGGCGCAACGGACGTCGTCCTGTTCACGAACCTGGCCAACCCCACCAGCAACGCCCTCTACCAGCGCATCGGATACGTCCCGGTCACCGACTTCACCGGGTACAACCTCTCCTACGACGCACCAGAAGCCGGTTAGTACTCCAGCGGTAGTTCGCTATTCCCGCTGGTCAGGGGCAGCTTTTTGAGTGCAGCGGGCTGACGGTTCGTCATGTGGTGGCAGTTCGTGACCGGCGGTGCGGCGGCGTAGTGGCAGCGTTTGGCGATGGTTTGGCGGCGTCGTCCGCAGCGGGACCAGATCAGTGCGCGGTCGGAATGCCGGTGGCGCGCCGAGCTGGGATGGAGAGCGCCCAGGAGTCTCCGGATTTCTGCCAGGGTGAGGGGCGCGAGGGCGGGGTCACGGCGGCCATCGCGCCGAGGAAGGTGTGCGCGAGCACGGCCAGGGTGATGTGCCGGTACCAGCCGACGTAGCGGCGAACTTCGTACTGGTCCAGGCCGCATTCGTTCTTCGCGGCCTGGAAACACTCCTCGATCGCCCACCGCGATCCGGCGATGCGGACCAGGCCCTGGACGGTGGTGCCGTTGGGTGCGTAGGCCAGGTAGTGGGCGATCTCGTCCGGCCTGGGCCAGGCTGCGGCGGGCCAGCACCCAACGCCGGTGGGTCAGCGTGTCGCCGTCGAAGAGGATCATCGACGTCATCCCGCAGTACATCGGGTGAGGTCGACGCGGACAGGGGTTCAGCCCGCCGGCTCGTGCTCGGGTGAGGACGACGGCGCGCCGGTCCATCGGTGCAGGGCGGCTTCGAGGCCGGTGACGGCGGCGATGTCGGTGGTGTCGGAGGCCCAGGCGACCACCCCGTCCGGGCGTACCAACACCCCGGTCGGCGTCGCGTGGTCGTCGGTCACGCTGCTCACTCGCCCGGCCCAGGCCGCGGCGAGGCGGGCGAACGCGCCGTCCGGAGTGCGGTCGAGCAGCAGGAACCCGCCGCCGTGACCGTGGTCGACCAGACGGGAGCCGTCCCTCAGCCGCAGGTCGGGGACGAACCGCCCGACCAGTGGATGGTCGCCGGGCAGGTCGATGCGCTGCGTGACGCCGGAGATCTTCTTGACCGCGTAGGTCGTGCCCGCCCGAGTGCTCAGCAAATCGCCGACGACCTCCCGGAGCGCGGCCGACTTGGCGTCCCCGCGCATCACCCCGATCTGGGCCCGCGTCCAGTCCAGCACCCAGGCGCCAAGGGGACGACGCTCGGCGTCGTAGGTGTCGAGCAGCCCTTCGGGTGCCCACCCGGCGACCACGGCACCGAGCTTCCAACCGAGGTTCATCGCGTCGCCGCACCCGAGATTGAGTCCCTGACCGCCGAACGGCGAGTGCACGTGCGCGGCGTCGCCGGCCAGAAGCACCCGCCCCGACCAGTAGGTCGCGGCCTGGCGGGCGTTGTCGGTCCAGCGGGTCGCGGCCCCGCGCAGCGCGGTCAGCGTGACGTCGGTGCCCGAGACCCGGCGCAGGCTGGTCTGCAACTCCTCAAGGGTCACCGGCGCCATGGGGGTCCCCCCGCGCGAGCGAAGCCGAGCGTGGGGGAGGTCGGCGGGAGCGCCGTCGAACTCCACGGTGACCACCCGCCCGGGCTGTGGCCCGTAGCGGTACGCCCCCCGGGTCGACCACGCCCATCCGTTCGCGAGCTTCTCCGGGTCGGCGATGTCGACGACCGCCAGGTGTCCGGTGAGTTCGGGGTCGGTGCCGGGGAAGTCGATGCCCGCGAGGCGGCGTACGGCGCTGCGCCCGCCGTCGCACCCGACCAGCCACCCGGTGCGCACCGTGCCGGCAGTAGTGCCGACGAGCACGCCGTCGCCGGTGTCTTCGAGCGCGGTGACCTCCACCCCGCGACGCACCGGTATGCCGAGTCGCGCGACATGGTCGGCCAGCAGCTCCTCCAGCTCACGCTGCGGCACCATCCTCGCTCCGGCGGCCGTGGCGTGCGCGGCGAGGTCGGCATCGGACCAGTCCACGAGGTCGGCGTCGAGGATCATTCCCGCGAAATGCCCGGTGAACCGCGACTCGTGCGCTCGCCGGCCGCCACCGGGCTGCTGGTCGTCGGCCATGCGAGCGAACGACCCCACCCGCTCGAGCGTCTCTCGCTGCACCTTTTCGGCGGCAGGCAGCAGGCCGCGGCGGTCGAGTGCCTCGGCCGTCGGCACGTTGATCGACCCCGCCTTCATCGCCTCGTCCGGCTCGGCCCGTCGCTCGAGTACCTGCACAGTCGCCCCGGAGAGCGCCAGCTCCGCGGCGAGCACGAGGCCCACCGGCCCGGCTCCGACCACGGTCACGTCCACATCCTGGTTCGCATCCATATTCACGAACAGTGTTCTATATACGAACGACGTTCGTGTCAAGTTATAGTGGTTGGGTGAACCCGAGAGAGCGACGCGCGGCGCGCCACCAGCCGCCGAACCCCGAGGCCGAAGCCGCCCCCAGGCCGAGGCGCCGCAAGGCCCCGATCACCGTGGAGCAGGTCATCGACACCGCGCTGGGCGTCATCGCCACAGAGGGCTACGAGGCACTGACCATGCGCCGGCTGGCCGGCGCGCTCGACACCGGACCCGCCTCGCTGTACGCCCACGTGGTCAACAAGGCCGACCTCGACGAGCTGCTCATCGGGCGGCTGTGCGCCGAGCTCGTACTACCCGAGCCCGCCCCCGCGGCCTGGCGGGAGCAGATCCGCGGCGTGTGCACCCAGATACGCGACCAGTACCTGAAATACCCCGGAATCTCCCGCGCCGCGCTCGCCTTGGCCCCCACCGACCTCGAGACCGTGCGCGTCACCGAAGGAATGCTGGCGATCCTGCTCGCCGGCGGCGTCGCCCCGCAGGCCGCCGCCTGGGCCATCGACGCCCTCTTGCTGTACGTGGCCGCCTACTGCCTTGAGGCATCGATCGTGCGCCAACGCTCAGCACATGATGACGCTGCTTGGGTCCTCGACCGCGACGCACTGCTACGCCGGTTCACCGCCCTGCCTGCCGAGACCTTCCCCCACACCACCCGCCACGCCGCCGAGCTCACCGCCGGCGAGGGCCACGACCGGTTCGACTTCACCCTCGCCCTGATGATCGACGGCCTTGCACGCCCCTAGCCCGACGTCGCCCTCCCACCTCGTTGGGCAGGTGAGCGGCAGGTCGGTCAGATGTCGTACCGCCTGCCATCAGCTGCGAGAACTTGGCACCGCACGGCCGTGACCTGAGCCGGCGGGATGTTGCAGAGATCCTGGCGCTGTGCTTCTTCGGGCCGCTGGGCTCGAGCCTGGGGCGACTGCCTTGGCGGCTCACCAGCCGAACCGGTCTCATCATCCATAGACGGCGACCGGCTTCCAGAGGCTTCAGGCGGGCAGGGAGGCGAGCCAGTCGGTCAAGAGCCGGTTGATCTCGGCGGGGCGCTCCTACTGGATCCAATGGCCGCAGCCGTCAAGGATGACTCATCGGTCCGAGCGCACCACGACGCGTCAGGACCAAAAAAATCGGACGGCGATGTCGAGAACCCGTGGCTGGCTCCGTCCCCGAGGTGAACGCGACCACAATGGGTCGCACCAGCACCGAGGAGAAACACGATGGCCAAGTACTTGCTGCTCAAGCACTACCGCGGCGCCCCCGCTTCGGTCAACGACGTGCCCATGGCCCAGTGGACGCCGGAGGAGATCTCGGCCCACGTGCAGTACATGAACGACTTCGCGGCCCGGCTCGAGGGGACCGGCGAGTACGTCGACAGTCAGGCACTCGCCCCCGAGGGGACGTTCGTCCGATACGACGGCGAGGGGCGCCCGCCGGTCACCGACGGCCCGTTCGCCGAGACCAAGGACCTCATCGCCGGCTGGATGGTGATCGACGTCGACAGCTACGACCGCGCCGTCGAGCTGGCCGGGGAGCTGTCGGCCGCCCCCGGGGCAGGCGGGAAACCGATCCACGAGTGGCTCGAGCTGCGCCCGTTCTACGGCGTGTCGCCCACCATCACGGAGTGACCCCGCAAGTGAACGAGGTTCTGCTCCGGAGCCTCACGCCGAGCGTGCTCGGGATCCTCGTCCGCCGCGGAGCCGACTTCGCGGCGGCCGAGGACGCCGTGCAGGACGCGCTGGTCGAGGCGGTCCGCGTCTGGCCGGCCGAGGCGCCGCGGGACCCGAGGGGCTGGCTGGTCACCGTGGCCTGGCGCCGGTTCCTCGACGCGACCCGGGCGGACGCCGCCCGCCGCCGGCGCGAGGACCGCCACGACGAGGAGCCGGCGCCCGGGCCCGCACCCGCGGTGGACGACACGCTCCAGCTCTACTTCCTGTGCGCCCACCCGTCGCTGACGCCGTCGTCCGCGGTCGCGCTCACGCTGCGCGCCGTCGGCGGGCTGACCACCCGCCAGATCGCCCAGGCCTACCTGGTGCCCGAGGCGACCATGGCGCAGCGCATCAGCCGGGCGAAGCGCACCGTCTCCGGCGTGCGGTTCGACCAGCCCGGCGATGTCGCCACCGTTCTGCGCGTCCTCTACTTGGTCTTCAACGAGGGCTACTCCGGCGACGTCGACCTCGCCGCCGAGGCCATCCGGCTCACCCGGCAGCTCGCGGCCCAGGTCGACCACCCCGAGGTGGCGGGGCTGCTCGCCCTCATGCTGCTCCACCACGCCCGGCGCACCGCCCGGACCGCGCCCGACGGCAGCCTGGTGCCGCTCGCCGAGCAGGACCGCGGCCGGTGGGACACCGAGTCGATCGCCGAGGGCGTCGAGATCCTGCAGGCGGCCCTCGCCCGCGACCGGCTGGGCGAGTTCCAGGCCCAGGCCGCTATCGCGGCACTCCACGCCGACGCGCCCACCGCCGAGGAGACCGACTGGGTGCAGATCGTCGAGTGGTACGACGAGCTCGCGCGCCTGACCGACAGCCCCATCGTCCGGCTCAACCGCGCGGTGGCCGTCGGCGAGGCCGACGGACCGCGCGCAGGCCTGACGGCACTCGCGGCGCTGGACGACTCACTGCCCCGCCACGCCGCGGTGGCGGCGTACCTCCACGAGCGCGACGGCGACCTGGCGACGGCGGCACGGCTGTACGCCGAGGCCGCCCACAAGGCACCCAACCTCGCCGAACGCGACCACCTGACGCGCCAGGCCGCCCGGCTCAACGCCCGCCGGTGTCGCTGACGGGTCGCGCCCGGATCTGCCCGCAGCACTTGGCGCGGCCCCGTGGCCACAGCGGTCGCCTCACAGTGACCAGGTGACTTCCTTGCCTGGGAGTGCGGGGGTCGTGAGTGTCCGTGGAGGAGACGCTGCGGGTGGCGATAGCTTGTGTGTCACCGGGCCCTCTCGGTCCGTGTCCCTGACAGGCGCGGCGCGGAAGGGCCCGGTTCCTGCTGCTCGGACGCTCTGTCGAGATGTGGCGGCGGTATCGGCGACCGGCCCGAAGCCGGACGCCGATACCGCCGTCAGGTCAGGCCGCTGACGTTCCGACCCGGCCGAGATGCCGGAGGAAGAACCGGGCCGAGTTGTCGACCTCGAATCCGGGCACCTGGTTATGCCTGCCCGGGTAGGCGTGCAACGCCTTTTCCTTCGAGGCGCAGGCGTCGAACAATGCGAGACCGGATTGGCGGTTGATTTCCTCGTCGTCCCACGCGAGCAGGAACTCGATCGGGATGGTGATCTGTCTGGCCGCCTCGGTCAGGGCCTCGTACACGAAGACTCCACCGAAGGCCGCGGCGGTGATCCGGGGTTCGATCGCCGTCAACAGCAGCCCGATCGCGGTGCCCAACGTCATGCCGCCGTAGCCGACCGGCGCTTCGGTGCCGATCTCGGGCAGAGCCTGGAGGGCGTCCAGGGTTGCCTGCCATTCCGGCACGGCGCGCTCCGCCAGTGAGCTGTTGTAGTCGACGATGATCGGGCCGATCGGCTCTCCTGCCGCCCGAGCCTGCAGGAGAGCGGCGACCCACTGCTCGTCCTCCGCGTTTCGCGGCCGGTCGCCGTGTCCGGGCGCGTCGATGGCGGCCACGGTGAAACCGCAGGTGGTCACGTAACGGTGTGCACGGGCCAGGATTCCTGGTGCTTTCTTGTGCAGGCCGCCACTGTGACCCATCAGGACCAGAGGTGCACCATCGGAGCCGGATGCGGGCGACCAGAGCACGCCGGTGACCTCATCCAGAGTGAAGTGGCGTTCGATGACACCGTTCGACGATGTCTCCACGGTGAAATGCATAGGTTGTTGCCTTTCAGGAGTGCCTTGTCGAGGCGCTCCCGGCGACACCTACGTCAATCGCCCGACCGTGAAGAAGAGGGGGAGCACCCAATGGATACAGCGTTCATGGGTCTCACCTCCTCGCGCGATGTCACGGTGTCCGGACGCTATCAGCCCTGACATCGTCCCGCCCAACCCTTTTTCCTGCCGACCAACTGTGTGCTCCGGCCATGAAGACAACGGTGGTACGCCATCAGCGGCATGTCACACACCATCAGATCACTTGGTACCCAGACTCGTTGCCCAAGCTCATGGCCCCACACTCACCGCCGCACCGGTCCCCCCAGAACCTGTCGAGAACAAGGTGACCCATCTGCGACGGTTCGGCTGCCCGAAAAGCGGCTTACCCAGGCTCATCTACGAAGAGCCCTACTGGCCAGCGGGGAGAGCGAGGCCTCGACACCGCAGGCTTCGCCGAACACACCCGCCACTGCCGGGAGCGGCGGGCGGTACTGGCGTGTCCGGCGCTACTCGATGATCTGGTGGAAGAACAGGACAGCCGCGGCGGCGGCCGCGGCGCCAGCGGTGACGGCCACCGGCCAGGGGCTTGCGGCAAGGAATGCGAGGACGACGGGCCCGTACCGCTCAGGCCCGTACCGCCCAGATGAGCGACGCCCATCAGGCGGTACCCCGGCCGCAGCGCCAGGACAGCGCGCCGCAGCTCACCGTCGCCGACGTGCTGGCGCTTCCGGTACTGGCCGCCGGGCAGCCGCAGGTCGTCACCGGCGAGTCCGAGCTGAGCCGCCCGGTCCGCTGGGTGCACATCACGGAGCTGACCGACCCCGCATCCTTCCTCAAGGGCGGCGAGCTGGTCCTGACCACCGGAATGCCGCTGCCCGAGGAACCCGCCCAGGTGCGCCGGTACGTCGACGAACTCGCCGGGGTAGGGGCAGCAGCGCTCGTCATCGAACTCGTACGGCGCTATCACCGCCCGCCCGACGCGCTGGTCCGCGCCTGCCGGAACCGCGGCCTGCCGCTGGTCACCCTGTCCAGGGACGTCAACTTCCTGGAGGTCACCCAGGTCGTCCACACCCTCATCCTCGGCAACCAGACGGAGTCGATCCGCAGAACCCAGCGCATCCACGAGGCCTTCACGGCCCTGACGCTGCGCGGTGCCGGCCCCGAGGAGGTGATGCGGACGGCGGCGGAGATCAGCGGGCACGCGGTCGTCCTGGAGAACCTGGTGCACCAGGCCGTGATCTGTGCGCCCGCCGATCGCAACGTAGAAGAGGCACTCTGCGACTGGGCCCAGCGTTCCCGGGCCACGCCGACCTCCGACCAGCCCGCCGTGGTCGGCCCCGGGGGCTGGTTGCTCGTCCCCGTCGAGTACCAGGGCGAACAGTGGGGCCGCGTGGCCATGCTCCCCGACCCGTCCCACATGCGGAGCTTCGGACCCGATGACGTGACCATACTGGAGCGGACGGCGATGACCCTGGCCATCGCCCGCCTCATCCACCCCGTGACGTGGGAGCGCGGAGCTCACCGCAACGCCCTTCGCGACCTCGCCGAACAGCGCTATCGCTCACCGGGCGAAGCCCGTACCCGCGCTGCGGCACTGGGCCTTCCGCCCCAGACCGAGCGCTTCCTCGCCATCCTGGTGGACACCGGCACGGACACCAACGAGCAAGAAGGCACCCGATGGGAGGACCGACTCGCCGAGGAGCTCATATCGGCAGTCGGCCCCGCCCTCGTCGGTGAACTCGCCCCAGGGCGCATCGGCATCCTGCTCGCCCTCCGCCCCTCCCAGCCCTGGCCTCCCATAGCCGAACGACTGGGCCACCTCGCCATGGACCTCAACCCGAACGCGGTCGTGTCCGTCGCATCCGAGACAACGGACATAGCCCACACCGCCCGCGCCTTCCGCGAGGCAGCTCGCGTGGCCGAAGCAGCCCTGCCCGGCTCGGCCGGCAAACCCTTCTACGAACTGTCCGACATTGGACTGCCGCAACTCCTCTACGCGCTGCGCGACAACATACGAATCCAGGACTACGTCGAACGCCAGATCGGCCGACTGGTCGACCACGACGCCAGACACGGCACCGACCTGGTGACCACCCTTCGCCATTACCTCGACTCCGCAGGCAACAAGACAACCGCCGCCCGCCAGGGCAAGCTCTCCCGCCAGACCCTCTACCACCGCCTGCAGACCATCGAGCATCTACTCGGCCGCAACCTGGAATCCGGCGACCAGCGCACCGAACTCCACGTAGCCCTCACCGCGCTCGACGCCCTGCGGCCACGCTGACCCAACCTCAGACAGGGTCGGAAGGGAGCCCGTCGCGCCACTTCCGCATCAGGCAGGGCGGTACGCAGAGGGCAGCAAGGCACCTATGATTCCGAGCTCAGAGCGCGGGTTCGATTCCCGTCACCCGCCGTCACAGAGACCACGCGTCGCTCACGCGGTTGGCCCGGTCATCCGTGGATACGTAGCTGACGCCAAAGCGGAACTGGCGTTGCTGATCGGGCTCGAGGCGTAGGGCTGAGGCGAATCCGCTGCGGTTGAACGCGTCCGTGATCGCCTCGACGGGCTCGAGCGCGATAGAGCTGCGCCTGTCTCGGGCCAGTGTGTCGCCGGTGAACACGTGCATGAATCCGCCGAGTTGCCACACTCGGAGTTCGCTGCCTGTCGCGGCGTCGCGCAGCACGGTCTCGGCCCGGCCGTCGGGTCCGGGTTTCAGATCGGCGAAGCAGGTGTCGATGACGGTCCCGCCCAGTGGCCGTGGCTGCCGGAAGTCCATCGACGGGCAATGGTCCAGGGCGAGGCGGCCGCACTCCTCGTCGAGCGGGATCAACGAGTCGTCAGTGCGTATGAGGGCGTCCGCCGGTATCCGCAGGGTCAGGTTGTCGATGGTGTCCGACAGCCGGAAGTAGGGATGCCAGCCGGCCGCGTAGGGAGCGGGCGTGGTGCCCGCGTTCGTCGCCCGGATCTCGATGTCGATCTCGTTGGCCCCGACAAGGTAGGCGACCTCGAGGTCGATCGCGAATGGGTACCCGGGGTGCTTGCCAGGCCTGATCCGCGTGGTGCGAAAGGTCAGACGAGCGGCCTCTGCCGTCGTCGTGGTGTCGGTGAGTTCGAAGGGCACGCTGCGGGCGAATCCGTGGTAGATCGTACGGTCCCGGCGGCGGCCGGGCAGCAGGTCGTGGTCGTGGCCCGCGAATCGGTAGCGGCCGTCGGCGATTCGATTGGGGAACGGCGCCAACAGGCCGTTGCGTACTCCGTTCTGGACCAGCAGTTCGGCCTCGTCGCGGTAGCCGTCGGTCAGTTCCCTGTGTTGTCCGTCCTGGCTCACCTGCCAGCTCAGCAATGTCGCACCGCGCAGCGCCACCACGACACGGGTCGAGTCGTCCGGCGCCGAGACGACGACTGTGCGCTCGGCGCCGAGCCGGTCCTCGGCGATTCGGTATTCGGTCATCGTCGGGCTCCTGACGGCGGTGCCGTACGGTTGGCCGACCGTACGTTGGGCGGCGCGCTGTGGCGTCCAGCGGCGGGGACGGGTTCAGCCGGGCTCGGGGGCGAGCTTCTTGGCGCCGGTCATGATGGCCACCGCGTCTTCCATCGAGTGCGACTTCGGCGTGATGACCCCCACGCTGCTGCCGAGACGCTGGATGTGGATCCGGTCGGCGACTTCGAAGACGTTGGGCATGTTGTGGCTGATCAGGATGACGCCCAGGCCCTGGTCGCGTAGATCCCGCACCAGTTTGAGCACCTGCCCGGTCTCGCGGACCCCGAGCGCGGCGGTCGGCTCGTCGAGGATGACGACCCGGCCACCGAAGGCGCCTGCGCGGGCTACCGCCACGGCCTGGCGCTGACCGCCGGACAGCGTCTCGACCGCTTGGTTGATGTTCTGCAGCGTGCTGATGCCGAGCCGCTTGATGTGGTCGGCGGCCTGTCGTTTCATCTCACCGGTGTCGAGCATCCGCAGCACCGAGCCCAGGGGTCCTTTACGACGGATCTCCCGGGCGAGGAAAAGGTTGCTGGCGATGTCCAGGGCCGGGGCCACCGCGAGGGTCTGGTAGACCGTTTCGATGCCGGCGTCGCGGGCGTCCTGCGGTCGTTTGAAGTGGGCCTCGGTGCCGTCGACGAGGATGCTGCCCTGGTCCGGGATCATGGCTCCGGAGAGGCATTTGATGAGGGTGGACTTGCCGGCGCCGTTGTCGCCTATGACGGCGAGGACCTCGCCGGGGTAAAGGGTGAGGTCGACGTTGCTGAGGCCGACGACCCTGCCGAAGAGTTTGACCAGTCCCTTGGCCTCGAGCACGGGTGCGGTCATGACTTCACGCTCCGGATCCACTGGTCGACGGAGACAGCGGCGATCACCAGGATGCCCACTGCCAGGACTTGGTAGTTGGGGTCGAATCCGGCCAGGGCCAGGCCATTGACGAAGACTTGGACGATGAACGCGCCGATCAGCGAGCCGAGAACCACACCGCGTCCGCCGAACAGGCTGGTGCCGCCGATGACGACAGCGGTGATGGACTGCAGGTTGGCATTCAGGCCGCTGTTGGGGTCGCCGCCGCCGACGCGGCCCACCAGGATCCAGGCGGCCACCGCGATGGCGAGGCCGGCCACCATGTAGGCGCTGAGCAACACCCGGCTGACCGAGATGCCGGCCAGACGCGCGGCCTCGACATCGTCGCCCACGGCGTAGAGGTGCCGGCCCCACGCGGTGTAACGCAGCGCGAAACCGATCACCGCGAACAGCGCGATCATCAGCAGGACACCCGTGGTCAGGTGCAGCGAGCCGATGGAGACCGTGTTCGCGCTCCACAGCAGGAAGGACCCCGGTGCCAGAGCCACCGTCTGGCCCTTGGCGTAGACCAGCGTGGCCGCCGTGAAAATGCTCAGGGTGCCGAGCGTGACGATGAACGGCGGCAGTTTGATCCGCGTCACCAGAAGTCCGTTCACGGCCTGGGCCGCGACAGCGATGAGGGCCCCGATCAGCAGCGCCAGGAGGCCGGGCACGTGGTGGTCGAAGACGAGTTTCGACATCACCAGTGAGGAGAGCACCAGGACCGCGCCGATGGACAGATCGATGCCGGCGGTGAGGATGACCAGCGTCTGGCCGACCGCGAGCGAACCGACGACGGCGACCTGCTGGGCGATGAGGGAGAGATTCTCCAAGTGGTAGAAGCGGCTGTTGAGCAGCCCGAACACCACCGCGGCGAGCACCAGGACGATCGCCGGGCTGAGCGCCGGCTGGCGGTGCAGCACCGTATGGATGCGCTGGTTGACGGTGGCGGGTCGGTTGAGGAGCTCCGCCGCCGATGCCGGTGTGGCTTCGTTGTCCACGTGGGTGGTCACAGGGGTCCTTCCGGTTGCTGACCAGTTGCTGACCTGTCGGCCCGAGGTGTGCTGGTTCATGGCGTGCGCGCCTGCAGCGCACGACGTGGCACCGGTGCGCCGACGGGCAGACTCTCCCGCCCGGCGGCGCACCTGGTCCAGAGCGCTACGTCAGCGGGGTTCAGCTGCCCCAGCAGGCGGACGCGGCGTCGGTCGGCGACTGGATGGTCAGGCCGGTCTGGGTCTTGGTGGCGACCAGACCGGTGCCGGTGTCGTAGAACGTCTTGCCGTTGGTCACGCTCGGCTTGGAGCCGCCGCGGGCCAGCTTCGCGATCGAGCTGACGCCCAGGGCGGCCATCTTGCCGGGGTACTGCACGGCGTCGGCGGCGAACACACCGCTGGTCACGAGCTTCAGGCCGGAGCAGCTGCCGTCGATCGCGTAGATCTTGGCCTGGCTCTGCTTGCCCGCTGCCTTCAGTGCGTTGTAGGCGCCCTGGCCGGCCGGTTCGTTGATCGCGTAGACCACGTTGATGTTCGGGTTGGCCGACAGGCAGTTCTCCATGGCCGTGCGCCCGCCATCGATGGCGCCCTGGGTGGGCTGGTGGCAGGCGATCGTGTAGGTGCCGCCGGAGTACTTGCCCGTCTTGGCTTCCTTGCCGTTCTCGGTGGTGCTGCCCGGGTCGATGCCCATCCCCTGCAGGAAGCCGTGGTCACGGTTGATGTCGACCGAGACGACCTGGTTGTTGAACAGGTCGAGCATGGCGATGACCGCCGGCTTGCCGCCGAGCGCCGCCGCCGCGTACTGGCCGTCGAGCTTGCCGGCGGCGGTGTTGTCGGTGGCGTAGGTGATGTCCGCGACGTTCGCCGGGTTGGTCGCGGTGTCCAGGGCGATCACGAACAGCCCGGCCTGCTTGGCCTGCTTCAGTGCGGCGTTCACCGCGTCGCCGTTGGTGGTGATCAGGATGCCCTTGTCGCCGCGCGAGATCGCGTTGTCGATCGCGGTGATCTGGGTCTGGGTGTCGCCGTCCTTGGTGCCCGCCGCCACCGTGAGCTTCACGTTGTCCTTCGCGGCCGCGGTCTCGGCGTCCTTCTGCATGCTCACGAAGTACGGGTTGGTGAGTGTCTTGAGGATCAAGGAAACACCGACCTGCTTCCCGCTGCCGCTGGACGCGGAACTGTCCGACGAGCCCGAGCTGCCGTTTGACGACCCGCAGGCTGCGAGCGCGGCCGAGAGGCAGACCACGGCACCGACCGCGGCCGCCCGGGTGCGTCGACTCCGACGGCCCGACGCCGCAGCGACACTGCTGCTTATTGGCATGTCCATGTGTGAAACCCTTCCGGAACCGCCCGAGGGGAGATTGAGACAACGTTGCCTCGACGCGATACTGCGCCGTGTGGTTGAGTGCGTCAAGACACCGATCGACGTGCACACGCAACAAGTCGGTAACGCAGAATCTCTGGGAGACAACGATGCCTCAGGGGGGACAACCACCCTTGGAACGCCAGAACCGCCCCACGATGCGGGACGTGGCGGCACTGGCCGGGGTGGCCATCAAGACCGTCTCGCGGGTCGTCAACGGGGTCACCACCGTCGACCCCGTGCTGGCCGCCCGGGTGAACGAGGCCGCCGACAGACTTGGCTACCGGCCGAATCTGACCGCCAGTAACCTGCGCCGCAGCGACGGCCGGACAGCCACGATCGGGATGCTCGTCGAGGATACGGCGAACCCCTTCTCCGCAGCGCTGACGCGCACCGTCGAGAACGCGGCACGCGAGCGCGGCGTCCTGGTACTGATCGGCAGCCTGGACGAGGACCCGGCTCGGGAACGCGAGCTGGTCGGCGCGCTCATCGACCGCCGAGTGGACGGGCTGGTGATCGTGCCCGCCGGCCGTGACCACAGTTACCTGATCAAGGAGCAGCGCGCGGGCACCTGCCTGGTCTTCCTCGACCGCGAACCGCAACTCCTCGACGCCGACGCGGTGGTCTCGGACAACCGGCAGGGTGCGATCAACGCAGTCAATCACCTGCTCGATGCCGGCCACCGCCGCATCGCCTACCTCGGGGACCGGGCTTCGATCTCCACCGCCGTGCAGCGCTTCGCCGGATACCGGCACGCCCTGGAACTCGCACATCTGGAGGTCGACGAAGAAATCGTCCGGCACCAAGCGAGCACGGTGGAAGCGGCCATCGAGGCCACTGAGCAGCTGCTGGGGCTGCCCGATCCGCCCAGCGCGCTGTTCACCAGCCAGAACCTGGTCACCATCGGCGCCAGCCGTGCGCTGCGCACGCTCGGCCTGCACCAGACGGTGGCCCACGTGGGATTCGACGACTTCCCCCTCGCCGACATGCTCCAGCCAGGGATCTCCGTCATCGCCCAGGACATCGAGGCCTTGGGCAAACTCGCGGCCGAGATCCTGTTCCGCAGGCTGGACGGCGACCAGTCGCCGAGCAGAACGTTCACCGTGCCGACCCGCCTGATCGTGCGGGGCTCGGGCGAGATAAGGACTGGGGAATCCCGCCATGACTGAACCCACCCCCCGGGCACACCCGTTCGTGGTCACCGTGATCGGGGAAGCTCTCATCGACCTGGTCCCGCACGGCAACGCTGGTGACTTCCGGGCCCGGCCCGGCGGCAGTCCGTTCAACGTCGCCATCGGCCTGGCCCGACTGGGACACCGCACATCACTGATGGCGCGACTGGCGGACAACGCATTCGGCCGGATCCTGCGCGACCACGCCGCCTCCGAGGGGATCGATCTGACCTGCGCCCCGCACGCGGCCGAGCCGACCACCCTGGCGGTCGTCTCCATGGATGCCCATGCGCAGGCCAGTTACGACTTCTACTTCAACGGCACCGCTGACTGGCAATGGACCGCCTCCGAGGCCGCCCTCGTCCCCGCGGACACCGGCATACTCCACTTCGGCTCGGTCGCCTCCTGGACGTCACCGGGGAACGAGCACATTCACGCCGCCGTACGCGAGATGCGGCAACGCGGCCGGACCCTCGTCAGTTACGACCCCAACGTCCGGCCCGTGCTGCTGCATGACCCGGCACGCGCCCGGCATGCCGTCGAACGCAGTGTCAGCGCCGCACACATCGTCAAGGCAAGCCGCGAGGACGTCGAGTGGCTCTACCCCGTCGCCGACATCGAGCAGGTCAGCGCCCGCTGGCTCGAACTCGGCGCCGTGCTCGTCGTCATCACGGACGGTGCCCACGGCGCACACGTGTTCCAAGCAGACGCGGCAAGGATGAGCCGGCCCGGCCGCAAGGTCGCGGTGGCGGACACCGTAGGAGCCGGGGACGCCTTCACCGCAGGGCTGCTCGGCGCCCTGGTGCGGCACGGCCTGCACACCCCCGAACTCGTCGCGCGGTCCTCGCCCACCGTGCTCGCCGCCGCCGTCGACGACGCAATCCTGGTCTCCGCACTCACCTGCGAACGCATCGGCGCCGACCCGCCCATCGCACTCCCCCGGCCGGACGTGCCCGTCTGCGCACCGCTGGCGGAGACAGACCTACGATTCAGCGATCAGTCGCCGGGCTGAACGCGCGTGGCCACATCCGCGCGCCAGGGAAGTCGACCGGGAACAAGCCACGAAGCAGGCCGGACGAGACCCGATTCGCCTGACGGTGCCGCCGACCAGGTCCAGCGCCAATGACTTGATGCTCCGCCATCCGCTCACGCATGGCTCACGCACCGGGCGCCAGTGGGTTGTGCCGCCACTGCCGTCCCGCCCCCCGATCAGCTCCGTGCGGTCACCCCGCCTCACGCATACGCATCGCTGATCCGACTCGGCCGACGATCGGCCCAGGACGATCACTGCGACGGCGGCGAGGTGCCGTCGGGCCATCCCGGCGAGTCGGCTCCAGTGGCTCTGGGGCCCTACCCGCCGTCACATCGGCCCGTATCACCGAACAGAGCCGCGCCGAACCGGATGCGCGCGTCGTATTCCGCGAAGAATTCCAGGCCCATCGCGGCGCGGCGCTCGTCCAGGTGCTCGGGCTCCTCGACCGGATACAGCTCCAGGACCTGGTCACCGGGCACGTACCTGGTGGCGTGTTTCTGCGGCTGTCGGGCGTGCAGGCAGCAGCGGTCGGTGAGGTAGGCAAGGTGACCGGGCGGGACCTCGCCAATCTTCACCGCCTGTTCCCCATCCGGCCGTCGGCGGGTGCGTGCTACCCCTTGTACGCCTTGAGCATGAACAGCCAGATTTCGCTGACGGTTGGGAAGCAGGCGACGGCGTGCCGCAGTCGTTTGAGGGGGATCTCGCCCGCGACGGCGACAGTTGCGGAGTGCAGCAGTTCGCTGACGCCGGGTCCGACGAAGGTCACCCCGAGGAGGGTTCCGCGGTCGAGGTCGACGACCATGCGGGCTTGGCCTTGGTAGCCGTCGGCGTACAGGTTCGCCCCCTGGGCCTGGGTGAAGTCCACGTCGACCACGGTGATGCGGTGACCGGCCCGGGTGGCCTGTTCGGCGGACAGGCCCACGGCCGCGGCTTCGGGGTCGGTGAAGAAGACCTGGGGTACGGCGTGCTGGTCGGCGGTGGTGGCGTGGTCGCCCCAGGGTCCGTTGTCGAGCGGCAGTCCCTTGGCGCGGGCGCCGATCGCGTCGCCCGCGGTCCGTGCCTGGTACTTGCCCTGGTGGGTGAGCAGGGCGCGGTGGTTGACGTCGCCAAGGGCGTACAGCCAGGTGCCCTCCACTCCCCGGACCAGGCAGGTCTCGTCGACGTCGAGCCAGGATCCGGGGGTCAGGCTCACGGTTTCCAGGCCGATGTCGTCGGTGCGCGGCGCCCGCCCGGTCGCGAACATGACCTCGTCGGCCTCCACCTGTGTCCCGTCGTCCAGGCTCAGGGTGACCGGCCCGTCCGGGTCGGTGCGGCGCAGCCCGGTCACCGAGACGCCGATGCGCACGTCCGCGCCGGCCTCGGTGAGGCGGGCGGTGACCATGTCGCCGGCGAAGGGCTCCATCCGGGGCAGCAGCGGGCGGCGGGCCAGCAGGGTGACCCGGGAGCCGAGGCCCTGCCACAAGGTGGCCATCTCGACGCCCACTCCGCCGCCGCCGACGATGGCGAGCCTGCCGGGCACGTAGCTGGAGTCGGTGCCCTCGCGGTTGGTCCAGGGACGGGCTTCCTCCACGCCCGGTACGTCGGGCAGCACGGGCCGGCTGCCGGTGGCCACCGCGACGGCGTGCCGGGCGGTGAGGGTGCGGCGGCGGCCGTCGGAGGAGGTGACGGTCACGCGGCGCGGGCCGTCGATGCGGCCCTGCCCGCGGACCAGGTCGGCGCCGATGGACTTGACCCAGTTGGCCTGCCCGGAGTCGTCCCAGTCGGTGACGTAGTGATCGCGCCGTGCGAAGACCCGGGCCGTGTCGAGTGGCCCGGTGACCGCCTGGCGGGCACCGTCCACCCGGCGTGCGTCGGCGACCGCGATGACCGGCCGCAGCAGCGCCTTGCTGGGGACGCAGGCCCAGTACGAGCATTCCCCGCCGACCAGTTCACGCTCGACCACGGCGACGGTCAGTCCTGCCGCGCGTGCGTGGTCGGCGGCGTTCTGGCCGACCGGACCGGCCCCGAGCACGATCACATCGTAGGTGTCTTCCGCGGTGTCTTTGGCGGTGGTTCCCGGAGGGTTTTCGGGTGAAGTGTTCATGATTCCATCGTTCCTCGGGACGAGACGACCCGCTCGGCTCACAGTCGGCGGTCGGCGGCGGATCGGAAGCTGTTCTGTGGGCGATCGACGGCTGATCGCTCTTCGGTCAGAAACCGGGGAAGAGCGTCCGCAGGTCGTCGAGGGTGATCGAGCCGGTGGCCGTCAGGGGGTCCTTGGGGCGGTTTCGGCCGTAGACGAGCCGCAGGACCGATTCCGCGGGGCCGGTCAGGGTGGCGGTGGGGTCGTTGGGAGGGGTCGGGTAGAGGTGGAGTTCGGTGCGGAGGAGCAGGGTCTGCTCGGGGTCGGTCAGCCGCACCTGGACGCGCTGCGGTGCGAGGCGGGTGAGGGCGTCGGCGTTGCGGAAGCGCGTGGCCACCAGGTCGATCCGCTCCCAGAGGAGCACCACGTCGGGCGCGTCCAGCACCGCCCGCTCGTCCAGCGTGACCATGACGTCCCAGGCGTGCACGACCTGCTCCGACAGCCGGTAGCCGGCGTATGACGCGAGATCGAGCAGGCCGGCGAAGTACGGGACGCGCAGGGACGCGCGCTGCCCGGCGCCGACCGAGTCCAGGAGCGCCAGATGGCGTTCGTCGGCCTCGCGCCACGCGGCGCGCTGTTCGACGGGGGACATCGCGTCCCACCGCTCCCACACCGGCAGCAGCTCCTCCCGGACCGGGCCCCGCTCATCTCCCTTGAGGCCCCGTTCCACGAGCGCGGTGCAGATCTCCGCGCCGCTGCCCAGATGGGACAGCACCTGTCCGATGGTCCAGCCCTCGGCGAACGACGGCCCGGCGAGCCGGTCGGGGGGCAGGTCGGCGACGGCCTGCCCCAGCCGTAGGGACGAGTCGTGCAGTGCGCCGATCCAGCGGTCGGCGGCGGTCACGCTCCGTCCTCGCTCCGGTAGGCGAGGTCGGCGGCGGTGAGGCCCTCGAGCGCCATGCCCAGCTGGGTGCCCTCGGCCATCCGGCGGCTGATCCGCTGCCGCAGGGTGACGGCCAGATAGCGGGTGAGCAACTGCGGCTTGGCGGCGAGCTGCTCGGCGAGTTCCTGCGCACGCGGCAGCACTCGCTCCAGCTCCAGCACCTCGGCGACGGCGCCCCACCGTTCGGCCTGGTCGGCGGTAAAAGAGCCCTGGGTGAGAGTGAGGTAGCGGGTGCGGCCGGCACCGATGGCCTCCTCCCAGGCGATCTGGATGCCGTCGCCGGGCACGATGCCGAACGTCAGGTGGGGGAAGTCGGAGAAGACGGTGGTGTCCGCGGCCACGACGATGTCGGCCAGCAGCGCGTATTCGCTGTGTACGGAGGCCGGGCCGTTGACGGCGGCGACGATCGGCATCTCCAGGTCCACCAGGCGCTGCATCACCCGGCGGCCCTCGGCGACGGTGCGGTCCCATTGCGCGGGCTTGGTGATGTCCCCGAGGCTGGCGCCGTCGATCTCGGTCATGAAGCTGTCCCCGGTGCCGGTCAGCACCAGGACCCGGTTGTCGCGGTCCTCGCCGATCTCGAACAGGGCGCGCGGGAGGTCGGTGTGCAGCTGTCCGGTGAAGGTGGCCGGGCCGCCGTCGCTGTGGAAGCGCAGGGTCAGCACTCCGGAGTCCGTGCGACTCAAGGCGATGTTCTTGAAGGCGGTGAAGTATTCGGGGGCTGCGCCGGTCATGGTCACTCCTTCGGTGGCACGGCGCCGTCGTGCGCCGCTCTTCCACACAACCACCTGAGCCGTACCACTCGCAGCGTTCGTCCAGTCGCCTCGGAAGCACCCCCCATCAGGGACGTTTATGGCGTCCCTGTGGTGTCACGGCCCGTCGCTGTGGTGCGATGGGGCCATGGAACTGCGGGACATGCGTGCCTTCGCGACGGTGGTCGAGGAGGGCGCCTTGTCCGCGGCGGCCCGCCGGCTCCACATGAGACAGCCCCGGCTCTCCCAGATGGTGCTGGCGCTGGAGCGGGAATTCGGAGTCGACCTGCTCGTCCGCAGCTCGACCGGCGTCCAGCCCACCGCCGCCGGCACCACCCTCCTTGCCGAGTCCCGCGGGGTACTGGCCCGCTACGACCAAGCCGTCGCCGCCATGGCCCGGCACGCCTCGTCCGGCGGTGGAGTGCTGCGGCTCGGCATCCCCCTCGAACTACCGTCCGGGTTTCTGACCCACCCGCTCTCCGCGCTCGCCGACGCCTATCCCGAGACCCGGGTGGAACCCAGGCACATATCCACCGCGGAGCAACTGGCGGCCCTGCGCGCGGGCGAACTCGACATCGCCCTGGTCCGTGAACGGCCGCTGGGCCCCGACCTGGACGCGATCAGGGTCATCGAAGAGAAACTGGGCGTGCTGCTCGCAGCCGATCAGGCCGCCGCGCTGGCCGGCCCGGAAGGGATACGCCTCGACGACCTCACCGGACTCCACTGGGTCGGCTTCCCCCGCTCCGGAAGTCCCACCTGGTACGACGAGGTGACCGCGGTCCTGCGCGGCCACGGCATCGACACCGATTCCTCCGCCCTCGGCGGGCAGGTACTCCTTGCCGAGGTGAAGCTGGCCGCGGTGAGCGCGGGAACGGCCTTCGCCCTGGCGCCGCCGCACTGGTTCCACCCCTTGCCCGAAAACGTCGTCTGGCAGCCCCTGACAGGCAACCCCCTGGTACGCCGCACCTGGGCCGTCTGGCAGGCCGGGTCACACCGCCGCGACCTCGGCCACTTCGTCGTAGCCCTGGGCAACCGCAACCCCGAGTGACCCGCTGTCGCCTCGGCCGCCGCCCCCTCGGGACGCCGGAGCCTCCCAGCTCCCCGAGCCAGCAGGCTGCGCAAGGCCACGCCGACCTACAGGGCAACGGTGGCCATAAGAATTCCTGATGGGCGGGCGTTGGAGGACGAATGGGCGCAGGGCACGGCGTCGTCCGCCCCGTTGGTTGTGTGACATCGCGGTGGCCACACCACCGCCACGTCACGATGGAAGGACAGATCATGGAACTTTACGAGCGGAAGGCACTCGTGACGGGGGGCGCCACCGGCATCGGCTTCGCGACGGCACGGTTGCTGGCCCGGGAGGGAGCCGAGGTCGTGATCGCCGGCCGGAGCGAAGACGCCGGCGCCAAGGCTGTCGGCGTGCTCGGGGAGCACGGCGGCCGGGCGCGTTTCCTCCAGGTCGACCTGCGCGACCCCGAGTCGGTGCGCAGGCTCGTCGACCAGGTGGGTGACGTGGACATCCTGGTGAACAACGCCGGCGCGTTCCCGTTCGCCCCGACGGCGGAGCAGGACCTGGACACCTTCCAGCAGCTGTTCGAGACGAACGTGCAGGGACCTTTCTTCCTCACCGCGGCGCTGGCGGAGAAGATGGCGGCCCGAGGTTCGGCGGCCGCGGGGTCCGGGTCAACGGCGTCGCACCCGGTCACACCCGCACCGAGAACGTCACCAGCATGATCGGCGAGGAGAACTTCGAGCGTATCGGCGCCGAAGTGCCGCTCGGCCGCCTCGCCGACCCCGAGGAGATCGCCGAGACGATCCTCTTCCTGGCCTCTCCGCGGGCCAGTTACGTCACCGGAACCGTCCTCACCGTGGACGGCGGAGCGGTGGCCCTCACCTGACCCTCTTGCACATGTTCGCTGCGCGAACATTCCCCACATCGCCGTGAAAGTACATATCCCCCATCGCCCCGCGAAGGCGGGCAATGAACCGACACCCCAGAGGAACAACCGTGACTCCTCCCTCGGCTGAAGCCGGGGGCTTCTCGTTACGCCGGGTTGGCGTCGCGACGGACCAGCCCGGCCCGTAGAACGTTGGTGGCTGCGACTGTGTCGGCGTGCGCGGTGTGGCCGCAGACGACGCAGTGGAACTTCTCCTGTGTGGGCCGGTTTTCCTTGGCGGTATGCCCGCATTCGGGGCAGGTGCGGGAGGTGTTGCGGGGGTCCACGGCGATCACTTCCCGTCCGGCGCTTTCAGCCTTGGCGTGCAGGATCGTCAGGAACACCCCCCATCCGGCGTCAGTGATGCTGCGGTTGAGCCCGGCCTTGGCAGCCGCCCCGTTGGGCAGGAACGCGCCTGTCTGGTCGGGGTTGGGCTTGGGTGCGGGGGCCTTGCTCATGTTGCGGATCTTGAGGTCTTCGTGCGCGATGAAGTCATGCACACGGACCAGGCCGAGGGCGGTCTTGTGTGCGTGGTCGAGGCGCTGGCGGCGGACCTTGCCGTACAGCTCGGCGACCTTGTCCACGGCCCGCTGGTGGTTGCGGGTGCGCTTGTCCCGGCGGACACGGGGAAACCGGCTCAGTGCCTGCTGTGCAGCTTCAAGCTTCGCGGCGGCCTGACGCCCGTGTCGCGGGTTGGGCACGAACCCGCCGTCCGAATCGGCGAGGAAGTTGGCAATGCCCAGGTCGATCCCGACCACGCTGCCGGTTGCGGGCAGCGGCTGCGGCTGGGCTTGTTCGGCGGTGAGCACGACGAACCACTTGCGACCCTCACGCTTGACCGAGATCGTCTTGACCTTGCCGGCCACGGCGCGGTGCTGGTTGACCTTCACGTGGCCGACGCCTTGGAGGCGGACGCGGGTGACCCGATCGTGCGGGGTGGAGTCCCAGCGGCAGCCGTCCCCATCCTTCGGGAAGTCCACTGTGTCGAACCAATTCACCCCGCGAAAGCGCGGGTAGCCGGGAGTGTCACCGGACTTGACCCGACGGAAGAATGCGGCGAACGCCTTGTCCAGGCGGCGCAATGTCGCCTGCTGCGAGGAGAACGACCAGCGGCCCTGACGCTCCGGGTCAAACGCCCGGATCTCCTTCAACTGCGCGGACTGCATCCCGTACTTGACGGTGGTCTTCGAGGGATGACGGTAGGCGTCGCGCCGTTCCTGCAAGGCCCCGTTGTAGAGAGAGCAGTGATCCCGCAGCATCTCGCCCAGCGCCTGCTCCTGGCGGAGGGTGGGCCGCATGAGGAATTTGTACGCACGGATCACCCAGCCCACCCCCTCCGGTCGGATTTGCTTGATCCTACTAACGTGCCGTACGTCACCGCGCTGGAAACCAGATCCTCATATCCGACGGGGAAATCACGTCATCTACCACCTGCACGCCCACTTGGTGTTTGTCACCAAGTACCGGCGTGGGATCTTCAACGACGAGATGCTGACGCGCTGCGAGGCGATCATGCGAGACGTGTGCGAGAGCTTCGGCGCGGAACTGCACGACTTCAACAGCCCAGACGATCACGTCCACCTGCTCGTGCACTACCCGCCGAAAACCGGGTCTTCAAAGTTGAGCGGTGCGGAGGTGTCCGCGGCCCCGGCGTGTGGTGACGCACTGTGTCCGTAATCGTTGGTCGTCGGCGTTGCGAAAACCGAAGGCGTTGCGAGCGACGAGCTTGATGACGCGGTTGATGCCTTCGCTCTTGGCGTTGCTGTGCCCGGTGTCGATGAATGTTTCGATCTCCGGCCACCACCGGTCGGCGGTGACGGCGAGCTGCCGTACCTCGGGGATGTCGGAGTCCGCGCACCAGGTGAGGAACTTCCAGCGGGCCTGGCCGACTTGGTGCCGGTCGGCACTGGTGCGGGCCAGGGCGAGCAGGTTGCGCAGGTTCTCCTTGGCGATCCACGCCGTCAGCAGGGTCTGTCCGATCGGTCCCTCTCCCAGCAGCGCGTTCCACATGGTGGCGAACTGTTCGTCGGTGAGGTCCTCGCGGTTGCGCAGGAGGCGTCGCCTGGCTCTCCATTCCGGATCACTTGCGCGTCCGCGCCGGCCGCGGGTCTCGGCGGTGGTGCGGCGCCTGACCATGGATAGCATTTTGTTGGCGAGTTGGACGACGTGGAAGTGGTCGACCACGACGGTGGCGTGCGGGAGACCGGTGCGGACGGCGGCACGGTAGGTGGTCGACATGTCGATGGCCACGTACTCGATGCTCTTCCTCCAGGTCAGCGGGGTGGTGGCGAGCCAGGCGAGCTCATCGGCGACGGTGCGGCCTTCGACCTGGCCGAGCAGGCCGCCGGTGCCGAGTGCATCGACGAACCCGGTGTGCCACCGATCGCGCGTCAGCCTCCACTTTCCCGTGCCGGGGTCCTGTTCCCAGCGCGGCCGTCCGCGCCGGGTCTCGTCGATGCCCAGCGCCCGCACCTCGGGCAGCGGTGCCTCGATCACCTCGCGTGCGGCGGCGCGGAAGGCGTCCATCACGGTCGGCCAGGACAGGTGCAGATCCCGGGCGGCCTGGATGACGGTGGAGGCGGCGTCGCGTATTCGCCGCCCGGCGGCACCGCGCAGTCGCATGGTGATCCGCGCGCCGGCCGGTCGCGCCGCAGGCCCTGGCCCGGCGGCAGCGAGCAGGAAGCTCAACGGCCTGTCCTTGCCGTTGTACGTAGAACCGCTGGGCGCCGAACACTGCTTTCCCGCCGACCGAGCCCGAGTGCTGGAACTGTTGCGGCGGACGGCGGCCAGCCTGCACCGGCTGCGCACGTACGTCCGGCTCGCCCCGGGCGCGGCGGTGGTCTTGGGAGACCTCAAGCCGGAGCACTTCCTCTTCCCCGACGGCCCGGACGGGCAGCCGGTGTTCATCGACCCGGGGCTGTTACGCGCCCGGCCCACCGTCGCCTCCGCCATGAACGACACCACCCGCGAGGTGGGTTCAGCCGTCGGCATCGCCCTTACGGGCTCGATCTACGGCAGCCACTACCGTTCTTCTCTCCCCGACTCCGTGAACCAACTCCCCGCGGAGGCAGCCGAGTCCGTACGTCACTCAGCAGCCGCCGGCCTCTACGTCGCCGACCGCCTCGGCGCCCAGGGCGCAGCCCTTGCCTACGGCGTCAAAACCGCCTTCATGGACGGCCTGTCCGCCTCCCTGATCGCCATCTGCATCGTCGTCCTCGCCGCGGCGATCGGCTGCCTGTTCCGCGCACCCAAGGCGACGCCCACTTCGGACTGACTTCGAGTCCGCGCCGGCCATGCGCATGCTGCGCTCCTGAGTCACTCTGGGAGCCAGCTGGGAGCCGACCTGCTCCCCCAGGCCCTTCCACGCCACGCCATACCAACCGAGGCCAAGCCTCCAGCCGGATTACGGCAGGAACGACAGTGTCCCCCTTGCTGCCATTGTCGAGCCGCTTGGCGTCCTCCTGCCCCTCGGTGGGCCGCATGACGCCAGCCGGGAAGGGCCCGTGGCGCTCGTAGCCCGACCGTGTGACGTGCCCGGCCGAAATACGGCTGCGTGGCGCGCCGATCTGTCCCACCCGAGGCGCATGGTGCTTTCGTCTGGTGGCCGGGCATGCGACGGCTCCTGTGTCTGTCCTGGCGGGTCGGCCGACTCCCGGCCTTCCTCATGTGTGTCGCCCGCGCCCTGCGGGCGTCGCGTCCGAAACGCCGAAGGAGAGATCGTGGTGGCAGCAACAGTCGAGAACCGCGGGACGACGTCCGCGCAGCTACTGAGGGGCCAGAAGGCGCTGGTGACCGGTGCCAACTCGGGCATCGGCCTGGCGACCGCCGTTGCCCTGGGCCGGGCCGGAGCAGACGTTGTGGTGAACTACGTCGTCGGTGAGCACGAGGCAGACAATGTCGTCAAGGAGATCGAAAGCTTCGGGGTCCGCGCCTACGCCCACGAGGCCGACGTGTCCGACGAGGACCAGGTGACCGCCATGGTCGCGCGGATGGTCGAGGAGTTCGGCACCATCGACATCATGGTGGCCAACGCGGGCCTCCAGCGGGACGCAGCCTTGACGGAGATGACACTCGCCCAGTGGCAGAAGGTCATCGACGTCAACCTGACCGGCCAGTTCCTGTGCGCGCGGGAGGCCGCCAAGGAGTTTATCCGGCGCGGCGTGGTGGAGGAGGTCTCCCGGGCGGCGGGGAAGATCATCTGCATGAGCTCGGTCCACCAGATCATCCCGTGGTCGGGGCACGTGAACTACGCCTCCTCCAAGGGCGGTGTGGGCATGCTGATGCAGACCCTCGCCCAGGAGCTGGCCCCCCATCGGATCAGGGTCAACGCGGTTGCGCCCGGCGCCATCCGCACGCCGATCAACCGCGACGCCTGGTCCACCCCCGAGGCCGAGGCCGAGCTCCTGCGCCTGATCCCGTACCGCCGCGTGGGCGACCCGGACGACATCGCCAACGCTGTCGTCGCCGTGGCGTCCGACCTGCTCGACTACGTCGTCGGCACCACGCTCTTCGTCGACGGCGGAATGACGCTCTTCCCCGGCTTCGCCACCGGAGGCTGATCGCGGATGCAGGATCATGTCACTCCCCGCCGGGTGGTGATCCTCGGCGGGGGGTTCGCCGGGCTGTTCGCCGCCCGCGCCCTACGGAAGTCACCGGTCGCGGTGACCGTGGTCGACCGCCGCGCCCACCACCTCTTCCAACCGCTGCTCTACCAGTGCGCCTCCGGAATCCTGTCCGAGGGGCAGATCGCGCAACCGCTCCGCGCGGTCCTGCGACGCCACCACAACGTGAGCTGCGTGCTCGCCGAAGCCACCGACGTGGATGCCGGTGCCCGGCTGGTCCACGCCCGGCGACCCGAGGGCGGGGTTGTTCAGCTGCCGTACGACGATCTGATCGTCGCGGTCGGCATGCGCCAGTCCTACTTCGGGCACAACGAGTTCGCCGCGCACGCCCCCGGAATGAAGACCCTGGACGACGCGCTGGACATCCGCCGTCGGATCTACCGGGCGTTCGAGATGGCCGAAACGGCCGCAGACGACCAGGAACGGCAGCAGTGGCTCACCTTCGCGCTCGTCGGCGCCGGGCCGACCGGTGTCGAACTCGCCGGACAGATCCGGGAGATCGCCGGCCACACGCTCGACCGGGAGTTCCAGACGATCGATTCCGCCAAAGCCCGGGTGCTGCTCTTCGAGGGATCCGACGCGGTGCTGGGCGCGTTCGGCCCCCCACTGGCCCACCGTGCGGCCCGAACGCTGCAGAGCCTGGGCGTGGAGCTCCACCTGGGCACGATGGTCACCGACATCGACGCGCACGGCCTGACGGTGCAAGACCATGACGGCGCGACAACCCGGTTCGATGCACGCACCGTGCTGTGGACGGCGGGCGTCGAAGCTCCGCCGATCGCCGCCGCCCTGGCCCGGGCAACCGGCGCCAAACAGGACCGGGCCGGACGCATCCTCGTCGAACCCGACCTCACGATCGCCGGCCACCCGGAGATCCGCATCACGGGCGACGTGATGAGCCTGAACCGGCTGCCAGGCCTGGCCGAGGTCGCCATGCAGTCGGGCGCTTACGCGGGCCGGAACGTGCGCCACGCGGTCGAAGGCAGGACGAAGGAGCCGAAGCCCTTCAAGTACTGGGATCTCGGCAGCGCCGCCTACATCGCCCGCGGCCGGGCCGTCGTGAAGGCCGGACCGCTGCACCTGTCGGGCTTCACCGGCTGGCTCGCCTGGCTCTTCATCCATCTGGCCTTCCTCACCGGATTCCGCAGCAGGCTGGGAGCGGTGCTCAGCTGGTCCGTCGCCTTCGCCACCAGCTCGCGCCGCGAACGCGCCTTCACCATGCCCGACACAGACGCGTCGGCCGCCCGGGCGGCCGGGCCGAAGGCGTCCCCGCCGCCTCCCTGAGAACGGGCCCCGGCCAACCCTCCACGGCCGCCGCCCCTCCGCATCCTGTCCCTCCTCAGCCCCGCCACCCCCGCAGGGCAGACCATCGAGGCGCACATGCTCAGCACAGCTGCCCTTCTGGCGAACAGCACCCCGGCCCAGCTCCTGCCGGCTCGAGAGCTGATGGCCTTCACCCTGGCCTCGCACATCCTGCTGGTCCCGTTCGGCGTGGCCTTGCCGTTCATCACCTTGCTCATGCACCACCGGGCGCTCCGCCGCAACGACCCCGTCGCCCTCACGCTCGCCCGGCGCTGGTCTGCGGTGATGGCCGTCCAGTTCGCCATCGGCATCATCACCGGCACCGTGTTGTCCTTCGAGTTCGGCCTGCTGTGGCCCGGCATGATGGGGCGCTGGGGCGACGTCTTCGGCCTCGGGTTCGGCGTCGAGGCATGGGCGTTCTTCCTGGAGGCCATCCTGATCGCGATCTACCTCTACGGCTGGCGCCGGCTCAAGCCCTGGACCCACTTCTGGCTGGCCGTACCGCTGCCGCTGGCCGCCCTGATGGGGGCGTTCGGCATCATCGCGGCCAACTCCTGGATGAACACTCCCCAGGGGTTCAGCCTCGACGCCCACGGCAAGCCGATCCACGTCAACGTGCAGCAGGCGATCTTCACACCGATCTTCGGCCCGGAGTACTGGCACTTCGTGGTCGCGATGCTCCTGACCGCCGGATACGTGGTCGCGGGCGTGTATGCGGTCGGCTGGCTGCGCGGGCGCCGCGACCGCTACCACCGGCTCGGCTTCACCGTGCCGTTCACGGTTGCCACGATCCTCACACCGATCCAGTTCATGCTCGGCGACTCCGCCGCTCGCTCCGTCTTCCACAAGCAGCCGATCAAGTTCGCCGCCCTGGAGATCGTCTGGAAGACCGACACCCACGTGCCCGAGTACTTGTTCGGACGGCTGAACAGCGACGGGACGATCTCCGGTGGACTCAAGATCCCCCAGCTGGACTCGATCCTCGCCGGCTTCAAGCCCAGCACCCAGGTGACCGGGCTGACGTCGGTGCCGGCCGCCGACCGCCCCACGGTTGTCCAGGCCACCATCGCCCACTGGGCCTTCGACATCATGGCCACCATCGGCAGCGTGCTGATCCTGCTCGCGCTCTGGTACGCCTGGTCCTGGTGGCGACACCGGGACAACCCGCACAGCCGCTGGTTCTACCGCTGCGCCGCCATCGCGGGAGTCGCCTGTCTGGTCACCGTTGAGTGTGGGTGGATCACCACGGAGGTCGGCCGGCAGCCCTGGATCGTCTACAACAACATGCGGGTCTCAGAGGCGGTGACCAGCACTCGCGCCGGATCGCTATGGGCGATGCTCGGCATCGTCATGATCGTGTACGTAGCCGTTTTCGGCGCGTTCCTCGCGGTCGTGCTGAAGATGCGCACCCGATGGCGCATCGCCGACGAGGGCTCGGCCGCCGCGCGCGCCGAACTGCCCCCGGAGGCCGACACCCCGTTCGGGCCCAGAAGCGAGCCTGAGCCCGTGGCCACCGGGGCCGCGCCCGGTGGCGGGTCCGACCACACCCCTGGCGGTGCGTCGTAATGGCCGAATTCATCGCATGGGTGCTGGTGCTCGCGATCGCCGCCTACGCCTGCGCCGGGGGCACCGACTACGGCGCGGGCTTCTGGGACCTCCTGGCCGGCGGCGCGGAGCGCGGCAAGCGGCCCCGCTGGCTGATCGACCACGCGATGGCGCCGGTCTGGGAGGCCAACAACGTCTGGCTGATCTTCGTCCTGGTCATCATGTGGACCGGCTTCCCCACGATGTTCCAGGCCGTCTTCTCCGCGATGTGGCTGCCGCTCGCACTCGCCGCCGTCGGCCTGGTGCTCCGCGGCGCCGGATTCGCCCTGCGTAAGCCGGCCCGCCGCCTCGCCCAACGACGGCTCTACGGCGCGGTGTTCGCCATCTCTTCACTGCTCACGCCATTCTTCCTCGGGGCCGTGCTCGGCGGCATCGCCTCCGGCCGGGTCAAGGTCGGCACTACCGCGTCCGCGGACGCCTGGGCCAATGGAACCTCCGTCCTCGTGGGTCTACTTGCCATCGCCGCCACCGCGTTCCTCGGTGCGGTCTTCCTCTGCTCCGATGCCCTGCGGTTCGGCGCCCATGACCTCGTCGGCTACTTCCGCCCGCGGGCGCTGATCGCCTTCGCCGCGGTCGTCGTGCTCGCACTCATCGGCCTGCCTGTCACCCACAACAGCGCCCGGTACGTCTGGAACGGCCTCACCGGGGGCCTGGGTCTGCTGCTGATCATCCTGGCCGCGGTCTGTGGTCTGGCCACGGTGCTGCTTCTGTGGCGCCGGTCCTACGGCTGGTCCCGCTACACCTCAGTGGCGAGCGTCGCCCTGGCCGTCGGCGCTTGGGGCTTCGCGCAGCGGCCCTACGTACTGCCCACCTCGCTGACGGTGTCCGAGGCAGCCGGCGCCCCTCACACCCTGCGCTGGCTGGTGATCGTCACGGGCATCGCGATCGTGCTGGTCGGTCCGGCGCTGGTGCTGCTCTACCGGCTCGACACGATGGGTGAGCTGGAGGAGCTCACCGACGCCGACACGCGGGCTGCCAGAACGCCGGGAGACAACCTGTAGCGGTTCTCGGCCGGTTCGCCCCCGTCAGCTCAGCCGGGCGGCGATGTGGTCGCCGACCCGCAAGGCGTTGGCGATGGCGGTCAGTGACGGGTTCACCGCGCCGATGCTGGGGAAGAAGCTCGTGTCCACGACGTAGAGGTTGTCGAGGTCGTGGGCCTTGCAGTTGACGTCGAGGGCCGAACTCTGTGGGTCGTCGCCGAACCGCACGGTGCCGGCCTGGTGCGCGGTGGCGCCGATCGGCATGCCCTTGTGCAGGTAGATGCTGTGATCCAGCAGATGCTGCTCGTGCATGCCCAGGTGCCCGAGCATCCCCCGCAGCTTGTGCTGGAGGCGCTTCAGCCCGGCGGTGTTGTTCTTCTCGTCGAGAACCAGGTGGATGGCGTCGTCCTTGTCAAGGGTGACCCGGCTCTCGGCCAGCGGAAGGTCCTCTCCGCACAGCCAGAAGTCGACGGCGTGGTGCGCCAGTACCTCGAAGGGCATGTCGGGCGCGACCGCGCCGGCCCAGCGCGGCGCCTCGCCGTGGATCTGGTCGGAGTCCGACTTGCCGAGCATCTGGATGCCGCCGAGCGGGTAGTCCCAGTCGTCCGCGCCGAGGTACCAGTCGTTCAGCGCCAGGGTCTTCTGGAATGTGGTGGGGTTCGGTTCCTTCGACACCGCCATCAGCGCCAGGTTGTTGTGACGCATGTAGTGGCGTCCCACCACGTCCGAGCTGTTGGCCAGGCCGCCGGGGTGCTTGTCGTTGGCCGAACGGAGGAGCAGGACGGCGGAGTTGACCGCGCCGGCGGCGACCACCACGATGTCGGCGCTGAATCCCTCGGTCGCTCCGTTCTTGAGCTCGGCGACGACCCTGGTGACGGTGCGTCCGGTCGGGTCGGTCTCCAGGCGCCGCACATTGGCGTTGGTCACCATCGTGACATTGTCGTACTTGAGCGCCGGGTCGACGCAGATCACCTGCGCGTCGGACTTGGCGCCCATCAGGCAGGGGAAGCCGTCGACCCGGTCGCAGCGGATGCAGACGCTGTCATGGGTGGCCCGGCCGTTCTCGTCCTGGGTGAGGTTCACACCGATGGGCAGGTGGAAGGGGTGCAGGCCGGCCTTCCCCAGATCGTCGCTGAGCTGCTGGATGCGCGCCTCGTGCTCGACCGGCGGGTAGGCGTACTGCGCGCTGGTCGGCCCTCCGGTGGGGTCCTCGCCGTGCCGGCCGTGCACCAGGTAGAGGTGCTCGGCCTGGGTGTAGTACGGCTCCAGTTCCTCGTAGCGGATCGGCCAGGCCGGTGAGATGCCGTCGTGGTGGCGCAGCTCGCCGAAGTCCTCGGGCCGGAGCCGGAAGAGCGCGGCGCCGTAGAACTTGGTGTTGCCCCCGACGTAGTAGTTCACCTCCGGGGGGAACTCGTTGCCGTGCTTGTCGTACCAGAACTCGGGGGCACGGTATTTGCCCTTGACGAAGACGGCGGTGGAGTCCCAGTTGTCCCGCTCCCGCGGCAGGTAGTCGCCGCGTTCCAGGATCAGGACCCGCTTCCCGGTGGGGGCCAGCCGGTGCGCGAGTGTTCCGCCGCCCGCTCCCGTGCCGATGATGATGACGTCGTAGTGGCGATCGTCGACCATGAGAGGGTCCCGTTCTAGGAGTCGTTGGCTGTCCTGGACGTAGCGCCCGCCCGGAGGGCCTGTCTGCTGTGCTGTTCCGGACGGACGCTCGCACAATCGGGACATTCAGTGCCAGATCCCAAACTATCGGGTGGGCCATGTGGCAGCCACCCGACGGAGTCGAACAGGTGCGTAGTCACCCGGAGGCAGCCCAGTCCGCCACGGCACTTCGGAGCGATTCGTCTAGATTTGCACCATGAGTCCGATGGACCGCCCTGCCGATCCTGGCGACGCCAGGTTTCTGCTCCCGTACCCGGCCTCCCGGGTCGGCGGCCTGCCCGAGGGCCTGCCCATCGCGGTGTGGGACGGTACCGGCGGTCCGCCCGCCGTCGAGAACCTGGCGGAGGTGGAGTTCTTCGTCATCCCCTACACCTTCGCGGATGTCGCCGTAACGCTGCTCCCGCGCCTGCCCCGGCTGCGGGTCGTCCAGTCCCTGTCCGCAGGCGTCGACGAGCTCGTGAAGTACGTTCCCACCGGTGCCGTGCTCTGCAACGCCAAGGGAGTGCACGACGCCAGCACCGCCGAGCTGGCCGTGACACTCGCCCTCGCGTCGCTGCGCGGCATTCCCGACTTCGTACGCGCCCAGGACGCCGAGGAGTGGCGGCCCGGCTTCCGCCCGGCGCTTGCCGACCGCACCGTCCTGCTCGTGGGCTACGGCTCCATCGCCGCCGCCGTCGAGGACCGGCTCACCTCCTTCGAGTGCGAGGTCCTTCGGATCGCCCGGACCGCCCGCACCGCTGCGCGCGGGGCCGTCCACGCCCTCGCCGACCTGCCCGAGCACCTGCCCCGCGCCGACATCGTGGTGCTCACCGTCCCGCTCACCCAGGACACCCGTGGCCTGGTCGATGCGGACTTCCTCGCCCAGATGCCGGACGGCGCCGTGCTGGTCAACGTGTCCAGGGGCGCGGTGGTGGACACCGACGCGCTGCTCGCCGAACTCAGAACGGGCCGGCTGAGCGCGGCCCTCGACGTCACCGACCCTGAGCCGCTGCCGGCCGGACATCCGCTGTGGCACGCGCCCAACACGCTGATCAGCCCTCATGGCGGAGGCAACAGCTCGGCCTTCCTGCCCCGGGCGCTGCGGCTGATCCGCACCCAGCTGCTGCGCTACCGGGCCGGGGAGCCGCTGGAGAACATCGTACTGCCCCGCAAGCCCTGACCTGGAGCCCCGGGGCCTGAGACGTCAGAGGACGGCGATCGGATTGACCGGTGAGCCGGTGGCGTCCGGCAGCCTCAGCGGGGCGATCACGCAGAGGAACGACCAGCGCCCCTCCGCCTCGCAGGCCGGAGCCAGGTCCTCGAACTGCAGGTAGTCCAGCAGGTGAAGGCCCATGGCGTGGACCGCCAGCACATGCACGGGGAAGTCGACGCCCTCGGTGGAGCTCGGGGCGGTGTCGTTGTTCCCGTCGCCGCCGAGCACGGCCACCCGTCGGTCCGCCAGGAACTCCATGGCGGACGGATGGAGCCCGGCGCGCTCACGTGCCGCGTGCCACGCTCCCAGTTCGGCGCGGCGTCGGCGGTGGCCGACACGGACGAACAGGAGGTCGCCCTCGGTCACATGGACGTGCTGGGCGGTCTCGGCCGCGGCGAGGTCATCGGCGGTCACGTGATCACCCGGTTCGAGCCACGGCACGCCGCGCAGCCGCGGGATGTCCAGCAGCACGCCGCGTCCGACGATCCCGTTACGTGCCGCCTCGATGGACAGCGCCGTGGCCCCGCCCGCCGTGATGCTGCTCGCGGCCACGCCGCCGTGCAGCGTGCCGTCGTAGATCACGTGGCACAGGGCGTCGATATGGCTGTCGGCGTCGCCGTGCACGTTCATCGCGAAGCTGTCCATCGCGAAGTGGAGCCCGGTGGAGGCGTCTTCCTGCGGCTGCCCGCTCATCCGGTGCCTGGCGGGTTCCGGGTTGTCCGGACCGGGCAGCGTCTCCACCGGTGCGGCGAGCGTGACCGTCCGGCCGGTCCGCACCTCCTGGGTGGCGGCCACCACCCGGGCAGGGGTGAGCGCGTCCAGAGCACCGCGGTCCCCCGACGCCCAGGCGGAGCGCGAGCGCAGGCGCCGGTACAGCACGCCGAACTCGTCCTCGGTCAGCCGTGGCGGTCCTGCCGGACGGGCGTGCGTGACCATGGGTCAGCGCCCTTGCTCCGCGTCGAGCGCCTTGTCGAGGGTGGTGGCCGCCATGATGAGCGACAGATGGGTGAACGCCTGCGGGAAGTTGCCCAGTTGCTCCCCGTTCGGACCGACCTCCTCGGCGAAGAGCCCGACGTGGTTGGCGTAGGTCTGCATCTTCTCGAAGGTGTAACGGGCCTGGGACAGTCGCCCCGCCCGGGCCAGAGCGTCGACGTAGAGGAAGGTGCAGAGACTGAAGGTGCCCTCCGAGCCGCGCAGCCCGTCCGGCGACGCCGCCGGGTCGTAGCGGTAGACGAGGCTGTCGGAGACGAGTTTGCGGTCCATGGCGTCGAGCGTGGAGAGCCACGCCGGGTCCTGCGGGGCGATGAATTCGACCCTGGGCATGAGCAGCAGGGAAGCGTCCAGGACGTCGCCGCCGTAGTGCTGGACGAAGGCGCCCTCCTTCTCGCTCCAGCCCTTTTCCATGACCTGCTCGAGGATGGCGTCCCTGGCGCTGCGCCACTTTTCCAGGTCGGCGGGCCTGCGGAAGTGCTCGGCCAGGCTGATTCCCTGGTCGAATGCGACCCATGACATCACCCGGCTGTAGGTGAAGTCCTGGCGGCCGCCGCGGGTTTCCCAGATGCCCTCGTCCGGCCGGTCCCAGGCGTCGGCCAACCAGTCCAGCGTCTTGCTCATCGCCTTCCATCCCCGGTAGGTGGCCTGCTGCCCGATCTCGCGGCCTTGGGACATCGCGTAGAGGGCCTCGCCGTAGATGTCCAGCTGGAGCTGGTCGGCGGCGCCGTTGCCGATGCGGACGGGGTAGGAGCCGCGGTAGCCCTCGAAGTGTTCGAGGGTCTCCTCCGGCAGGTCGGGGTTGCCGTCGATCCGGTACATCGTCTGGAGCGGCTCTTCCTCCTTGCCCTCCCGCTCGTGCAGCCTGTCGACGAGCCAGTGAACGAAGGCGGTGGCCTCCTCGACGAAGCCGAGGTCCAGCATGGCCCGCACGGACAGCGCGCCGTCACGTACCCAGGTGAACCGGTAGTCCCAGTTGCGCTCACCGCCGACCTGCTCGGGCAGGCCCATGGTGGCCGCGGCGACCAGGGCACCGGTAGGGGCGTAGGTGAGGAGCTTGAGGGTGATGACCGAGCGGTGCACCAGCTCGGGCCAGCGGCCCCGGTAGCGGGACTGCTGCAGCCAGTGCTGCCAGAAGAGGCCGGTGGCGTCGACCTGTGCGGTGAGTCCGTCGACCGTGAGGGGTTCTGGCGCCTCGCCGCCGGATGCGCAGACGGTGAAGACGGCGCCGCCGGACTCGCCGGCGCTCAGCGTCACTTTGCCGCGCGCGTCCCGGCCGTCCTGCTCCAGCGGGAAGGTGGTCTGCAGGTGCGCGTCCATCCCCGGGGCCCGGAACAGAGCGGCGTTCTCGCCGAGCTCCACCTGGTGCTCGGCCCGGGCGTAGTCGAAGCGCGGCCGGCACTCGAGCGTGAAGTCGACGGTCCCCCTTACGGCACGCACCACCCGGATCAGGGTGTGACGGTCGGTCGCGGTACGGGTCTGGTCCGGGGGCATGAAGTCGACGACCTCGCCCACGCCGTCCGCCGACATGAATCGGGTCACCAGAATGGCCGTGTCGGGGTAGTAGAGCTGCTTGCAGGTCACGTCGGGATTGTCGGGGGCGAGCCGCATGTAGCCGCCGCCGTCATGGTCGAGCAGGGCGGCGAAGATGCTGGGCGAGTCGAACCTGGGAGCGGCGAACCAGTCGACGACGCCCTGCGACGAGACGAGCGCGGCGGTCTGCAGGTCACCCACCAGGCCGTGCTCGGCGATGGGAGGGTAGCGGTCCATTGCTGCTCCCGAAGTCTCGAGAAAGCCCCCTGCGTCCACTATCGGACAGCCCGGTCGGCCGTGCCACGCCGCAGCGGTCGACGACCGCTCGCCCACGGTCGTCGAAGACGGCAGTCGGCCGGCCGGCACCCTTGCGGCGCAATGGGGACCGGCCGCAAACCCGCCGCCGTGGACTTGGTCAGGCGGCCCGGAGCCGCGGGCGCCGGCGCCGAGCGCCGCGCTGGGCTTACCGACCGCTCTCGAGGCGGGCGCTCGGGCGGCAGGGACGCCGTAGTCGCGTCCAGAAGGCATCGGAAGCGCCTGTGGCCCCAGTGGGCGAACGTGCCGGGCGATTCCGCCCGCAGGACGTGTCACGCTTGACCGGGCCGGTGCGGGACCGCACGCTCCCGACGAGGGGGCCGACACCGCAGGCCACCACTACGCCTGTGTCCGAGGACGCGCCCGGGCGGGCTGAGGAGGGCACGCGTGCAGGAAAGCCGCACCGGACGGCAAGTGACCCTCCGCCACGGCGCGCACAGTGCCGTCATCGTCGAGCTGGGCGCGGCCCTCCGGTCGTACTCGGTCGGTGAACGCGCCGTGGTGGAAGGATTCGCCGAGCAGGACCTGATCAGCGGCGGGCGCGGTCAGATCCTGGTGCCGTGGCCCAATCGGATCCGGGACGGTCAGTATCGCTGGGACGGCCGGGACATGCAGCTTCCGCTCACCGAGCCGGTCGGCGGCAACGCCATCCACGGGTTGCTCCGGTGGGTCGCGTGGCGGGTCGTGGAGGCGAGCGACAGCCGGGCCGTCCTTGACGTTCCGCTGTGGCCGCAGCCGGGCTACCCCTTCCACCTCCACGTCCGTGCCGAGTACGCCCTCGGCGAGAGCGGGCTCGAGGTCGCCGTCACCGCGCGCAACCTCGACGCGAGCGCCGCACCCTACGGCTTCGGCCACCATCCCTACGTCAACGCGGGCACCGCGGTCGTCGACCAGACGCTGCTGACCGTCCCCGCACGGACATGGTTGCGCACCGACGAGCGCGGCCTGCCGGTGGCCGCCGAGCCCGTCGCCGGGACGCCGTACGACCTGCGTACGCCACGGGCTGTCGGAGCGCTCCGGCTGGACACTCCGTTCGGCGACCTCGACCGGGACGCGGACGGCCGGGCCGTGGTCCGCCTGGCCCACCCGTCGGGTGCGTTCGGTACCGACGTGTGGCTCGGTGAAGGCGCGGACTACGTGCAGCTCTACACCGGCGACACCCTCCCGCCGGGCGTGCGCCGTCGAGCGGTCGCCATCGAGCCGATGACCTGCCCGCCGGACGCCTTCCGCAGCGGCACCGGTCTCGTCAGCCTCGGCCCCGGCGATCAGCACACCGTCCGGTGGGGGATCACGCCGTGGGAAGAGTGACGGCACCGTCACGGTCCCCGACCTGATCCTCATCGGGCCGAGGATCACGTTTCGATGTGGACCCCCACGGGTTTCGCCGCACTGGGGCAGCCCTGAGGACTGGTCACCGCCGCCACAGCCATGCGTCATGCGTCATGCGGGCCAGGAGCGCCACCACCGACTCGTGGGCCGTCCTATTCCTCCTCCTGTCCGGGGTGCCCTTCGTCGGCCCGCTCCGCATGGAGATCTACCCGACACTCACGTGGCCCTCCGTCGGGGCCTCACCCGGCCCGTCGCGCAGCCGGCCGGCAAGAGCACCGGCTCGACCCACCACCACGCACCGAAGGGCCCACCCGTGACGACGAACCAGGTGCTCATCGGCGTGGGCCTGATCCTGGTCCTCGCCGTCGGATCGCAGATCCTGGCGAGCCGCCTGCGAATCCCCGCCCTCATCGTCCTGCTGCCGGTCGGCTTCGCCGCCGGCGCGCTGATCGACGACGTCAACCCCGAGCAGCTGCTGGGGCCGGCGTTCTCACCGCTGGTGTCGCTGGCCGTCGCCGTGATCCTCTACGACGCGGGTCTCGGGCTGGACCTGGCGAGGCTGAAGGGGCACACCCGCCGTGTCGTCGTGCGGCTGATCTGGATCGGTGTCCTGATCACCTGGCTGCTCGGCACGCTCCTCGCCGCTCCGCTGCTGGGGATGTCCCAGCAGGCGGCCGTCATGATCGGCGCGATCCTCGTGGTCTCGGGGCCGACGGTCGTCGGACCGCTGCTCAGCTTCGTACGACCCAAGGACCGGCTCCAGCGCGTTCTGATCTGGGAAGGCTCCCTCATCGACCCGGTCGGCGGCATCCTGGGAGCACTGGTCTTCCACGCGGTCGTGGCGAGCACGGGCCACCACTTCGGCAGCGTGGCGGGAGGCTTCCTCGCCAGCGTGGGCGTCGGAGCGGCCGGGGGCGTGGTCGGGGCGGCTCTGCTGTGGGCGCTGTTCCGGTTGCTGCGGCTCGGCGAGGTGCTGGGCACCACGGCGCAGCTCGCCGCGGTGGTCGGTGTGGCGGCGTTCTGTGATGTCCTGCGCGACGACACGGGACTCATCGCCGCCGTGGTGATGGGCCTGGCTGTAGCCAACCTCCCCGGCTTCGACGTCCCTGCGCGTCGGCCGTTCTTCGAGACCCTGGTCAACCTGATCCTCGGCCTGCTCTTCATCTCGATCTCGGCCACCGTCACCCCGCAGTCGCTGCGCCACGTGGGGCTGCCCGCGCTAGGGCTCGCCGCCATTCTGGTGCTGGCCGTCAGGCCACTGGTCGCGGCCGTGTCCACCCTCGGCACCGACCTCACTCGGGGCGAGCGGGGCTTCATCGGCTGGATGGCGCCGCGCGGAATCGTGGCGGCCGCCACCGCGTCGACGTTCTCGGCCAGCCTGGTGGCCAAGGGGATCGGCGGCGCGTCGAAGATCCTCCCCGCCACATTCGTCGTCATCGTCGCGACCGTGACGCTCTACGGCCTGACCGCCTCACCTGTGGCCAGGCGCCTGCGTGTCGTGCGCCCGTCCCGCTCCCGTCCGTTGCTGGTCGGCGGTGACCCCTGGGTGGTCGACCTGGGCGTTGCCCTGAAGTCAGCAGGGCTGGAGGTGCTGATGTGGGCAGGGGAGGAGGAACAGCGCGAACGCATCCGGCAGGCCGGGATCGAGCTCGCGCCCGGTGAGCTGCTGGCCGCCGCCACCGGTGGGGCCGCCGAGCTGGAGGGCATCACGGCGGTGTACTTCCTCACCGCCGAGGACGACTTCAACGCCCTGGCGGCTGCGATGCTGCGCGGCAGCGTGGAGGGGACGGTCCACCGCCTCAACGCACCCCCCGACAGCCACGGCGTGGTGGCGCCGTTCATCGGCGGCGAGGTCCTGTTCGGCGCGGATCTGACCTGGCCCACTCTCTCCCGCCGGTACGACGACGGGGCGGCCGTCCTTGCCCAGCCCGCCGGCGATGCGCTGCCGCTCGGCTCCGATCTGTTGTTCCTGGTACAGCGGGACGGCCGCCTCGAACCGGTCACGGAAGGCAGCACACCGCTCCCCCGGCCCGGGGACGTGCTCGTCCTGCTGGCCCCGGGCAGGCGAGGTGCCGCGCGTCCGCCGGAGTAGGCCGGCCCGAGATCTGCACTTGCCCGGACAGCCGGGCCCATCGAACGAATTCACACCGCTCTCTGGTCACACCCGAAGCCGGGCACGTGAGCAAACGGAATCAGCGGCCGGTGACCGGCGTCGCGCCGGTGGCCAACGTGCCGATCGGCAGGCGGCTCAAGTCACGGCTCTGACTCCTGTCCGGCGTCAGCGCAGTTCGGCCAGTCCCTGCTGCTGGGTCTTGATGGGCTGGTAGCCGAGTTCGGCGCGTGCTTTGGTGATGTCGATGGTGCACTCGCGGCTGGACACCCACATGCTCAGGTAGTCCAGCGGGGGCGCGCCCTTGAGTGGCAGGTTGCGCCAGAGTGTTTCGCCGGCTGCGGCGACCGTCTTGGCCACGGCGTAGGGCAGGGATCGAGTTGGCGCGGAGACGCCCTGGGTGGCCAGCAGCTCGGTGAGGAAGTCGCGGAAGACGACGGGCGCCCCGTCGGTCACGAAGTACGCCTGGCCGGGGCGTCCCCGCTCAGCCGCGAGCATCAGCCCTTCCACGACGTTGTCGACATGCGTGGTTTCGGTGAGGTGCCGGCCGCCACCGATCCATGCGAAGCGGCCGCTGTTGACCACGGCCACCAGTGTGGGCAGCACCGAGGTGTCTCCCGCGCCCCAGACGAAACGCGGACGCAGCACGACGGTCTCCAGGCTGCCGTTGGCCGTGATCACGACCTGTTCAGCGGCTGCCTTGGACGCGGCGTAGTGGGCGCGCGAGTCCGGCCGCAGCGGGGCCGACTCGTCCACATTGACCAGCGGCTGGCCGTTCATGAGGGCTGCCTCGGTGCCCACGTGGACCAGTCGTCGCACCCCGGCCTCGCGCACGGCGCGCACGAGGTTGGCGGTGCCGTCGACGTTGTCGGCCCAGAACTGCTTGCGGGTGCCCGGGCCGGCGACGCGGGCTGCGGAATGGAAGGCCAGCTCGCTCCCTGCTGCGGCGGCGCGCAGGCCGGCCACGTCTGTCAGGTCCCCCCGCACCGGGACGGCGCCCAGGTCTTTGACCTTGCCGGCCGCAGCGTCACTGCGTGCCAGTGCGCGGACGGCGTACCCGTGCTTGATCAGGCGGGTAATCAGCCGGCTCCCGACGAACCCTGAACCGCCGGTGACGAAGACGGTAGTCATGACACGACTCCTTAGTAAAACGATCGGCACAGCTATGTCGGCTCTGCAAAACGGGCCTGGAAGGTTATGGAGTCTCCTCCACGGAACAGGCCCGCGGGCTCGCCACGCTCCTGCTCAGCACATGGGAAGGCGCCATGATCCTCGCCCGCGCCCACCAGTCCCTGGATCCCTTCCCTAAAGGGGAGTTCGTGGGCACCGGCAGGCTCAGGCGACCGGCGCGAGCTCGACCGTCGGGTTCACCCGCTCGACCCCGTCGCGTCGGGTGTACATGTCCCAGTACTGCGCGGCGAGGTCGTCGGGGTCGACGACCGGGAATTCGGTACCCTGCGGCAACTCGAAGGGCATGTCGCCGGAGGTGATGGCCCGGTGACCGGCGCTGCGCGCGATCACGGCCCCGACGGTCAGGGTCCCCACGTAGATCCCCTTGTCGGCCAACTCGCCGTGGAGGGAGTAGAGGTAGTTGCGGGTGGCCGCCATGGCCGGGCCGAGGCCGCTCATGTTCGGGATCGGCTGGGCGGCCGTGGAACCGTGGGTGACCAGGATGGCTCCGTCGCCGCGTTCGATCATCTCGGGCAGGACAGCCTGGACGACCGTGACTGGGGTCACCGTGAACAGGTCGAGCAGCGTCCGCAGCCTCTCCCCGGACAGTTCTGCCGCGGGCGTGAACAGCAGGTCCAATCCGATCGGGGCGTACTGGACGACGTCGATCCGACCGAAGCGCGCCTTGATCGACGCCACCAGGGCGGGGACGGCTGTGAAGTCCGTGAGGTCCACGGGGAAGGCCGCCGCCTCGATGCCTTCGTCGGCCAGTTCCCCGACGAGCGCGTCCAGCCGTTCCTTGCGGCGGGCGACCAGGGCAACGCGGAATCCCTCGCGGCCGAAGCGGCGGGCTACGGAAACGCCGAGGCCAGGGCCTGCGCCGAGGATGGTGATCACCTTGGACATGAGATGCTCCCTGCAAAGAAGACATTACTTGAGGCATGCCTCAAGTTAATATTGAGACCATAGCAGCTGATCCTGAGGAATACCTCAACTTCAGAGGCGGGGAGGGTGCAGCCATGGCCGATCGGCAACCGGACAGCGCAGAGGCGAAACCAGCACTGCGGCGTGACGCTCAGCGCAATCTGGAGAAGCTGACGGCCGCTGCTGTCGACGTCTTCCAGGTGCGCGGGCTCGGCGCGCCGCTGGAAGAGATCGCCCAGCGGGCGGGGGTCAGCATCGGCACCCTCTACAACCGGTTCGCCACCCGCGAGGCGCTCATCGACGCGGTGATCCCGGAGTTGGTGACCCCCCGACTCGAGGCCGCCGCCGAGCATGCCCGTGCCTGCGCGGACCCCTGGGAGGGCTTCGTACTCTACGTCGAGGAGATCGGTGAGATGCAGGCCGGCGACCCGGCACTCAACGACATCGTGTCCCGCCGATTCCCCTACACCGCCCGCCTGATGGAGGTCTGCGACCAGCAGATCGCCCAGACGAAGCAGCTCGTCGAGCGCGCCCAACACCACGGGTCCCTGCGCCCGGATTTCGTCCCCGAAGACCTGCCCTTGCTGATCTGGTCGAACGCGGCCATGATCCACGCCGCCGGCGGCGTGCGCCCGGACATCTGGCGGCGCGGTATCCGATTCATGCTGGACGGGCTACGGACCGACGCCGCCCCCCGGCCCCTGCCCGTCGGGCCCATGACGATGGATCAGATGCATCGGGCGATGCAGGAACGCGGATAGGCCGCTCCTGCCGATCAGCCGAGTCGTTCCGCGAGCTCACGCAGTGCGACCTGTGGTCCCGCCGGAGGACATTCCACTCGGCCCTGGCCAGAGCGGACGCCTCCCTGGCCAGGTGAGCCGATCTGTTTGGCCTGCGACCTCGCAGGCCCAGCACGGCTCTCGAGCTCGCGAGGTAAGTGACGGCGGCGGTTGCGCAGCGCGATGCCCGAACCCCGGGGTGGAATTCGGGCATCGTGTTCCGCCATCGCGGTGGGGGCAGGCTTGCGGAGTCAGGCTTGCGGGGACAGGAGGAAGGACTGCGCGGTGCCGCCGTTGCAGGTGCTGACCTGGAACTGGGCGTTGTTGGCGGTGCTGGGAGCGGTCAGGCACAGGCCGTTGTTGCGGGCGACGAGCGTGAAGGTGCCGCCGGTCTCGGCGACGGCCTGCCATTGCTGGTTGGTTTCCGCGTGGTAGGACCAGGTCTGGAGCTTGGCTCCGGAAGTGGCCGCGGCGCCGCCGATGACGTCCCATGCCTGGGTCTGGGCCGCGGCGTTGCGGTTCAGCACCTCGGAGTAGCCGGAGCCGGCGGAGACGAACTGCCATTCCTGGTTCGCGACGGCGGCGACGCAGGTGTACTGCTGGACGACGGTGCCGTTGGCGGTGCCGGAGCCGGCCGCGTCCACGCACTTGCCGCTGCTCTGGTTGACGACCTCGTACCAGGCCGACGAGTTGACGGCGGACGCGCTCTTGTCGGCGAAGGCGAGGGAGTTGATGTTCCAGCCGGCCTTGTCCTCGTTGAGGGTCAGGACCTGCTGGCCGGCCGGGAGGGTGACGGTGGCGGTGACGTTGGCCCACTTCTGGTAGTCACCGGTGGCGGGGATGTTGACCGCGCCGCTGAGGTTCGTGCCGGCGGAGTTGGACAGGTGCAGCGCGCCGGTCACCGCCGAGGGCGCGGCGACGCGGAGGGTCACCGTGTACGTGCCGGCCGCCAGCGGCTTGACGGTGTAGCGGAACCACTGGGAGCTCGCCGTGAAGCCGAGGTTGTAGCCGCCGCCGGTGTCGGTGGTGGTCATGAGGTTGACGCCGTCGGAGCGGTAGGCCTGGCTGTTGTTGACGGAGGAGACGCTGTAGCCGACGCCCTGGCCTCCGGTGTCGTAGTTCTCGGCCTGCACGGTGCCGGGCAGTGCGGCGGCGGTCCCGCCGTACGGCGCCTCGGCGGTGGTGCCTCCCTGCCAGCTGTTACCGGTCACCGTGGCGGTGAAGGTACTGGAGTTCTTCGCGTATGCCGTTGTCCCGGACTTCAGTCCGGTGACGGTGTTACCGGTGATCGTGGCGGACCCGCTGGGCGCGGGGAAGTTGGGCGGTGCGATCACGATGCCGTTGCGTCCGGGGTTGGTGATCGTGTTGTTCTGCAGCTTCGTGTTGTTGGAGTTGGTGAAGCCGATTGCGTCGTACAGGGAGTCGGAGATGGTGTTGCCGGTCGCGGTGACGTTGCTGATGCTTCCGTTGTTCTGGCCGGCGGCGGCGTCGCCGATGATCATCGCGGGCGTACCTTGGCCGAAGGAGTTGCCGCCGGACCGGACGATGACGTTGTTGGACACCGTCGCGGAGGTCAGGTTGCTGCCGTTGCTGCTGAACACCCCGGCGGTCACGGCCATCATCCGCCCCGCGTCGGCGACGTAGTTGTCGGTGACGACGTGGCCGCCGCCGCCGTAGATGCCGATGCCGTGGGCACCCCAGGGGGCGATGGCGGTGTTGTGGGTCATGGTGACGTTCGACATCGGCGCGTAGGTCTGCGACGGGTCGCTGGCTTTGTAGGCGACGGAGTTGATCGCCAGCGAGTCGTCGCCGCTGCCGCGGATGAAGTTGTTGGTCACGGTCAGGTTGGTGCCCGTGAACGTGTTGAGCGCCTGGTTGTTCACGTTGACGCCGTCGGCCCAGATGTCGGTGAGGCGGTTGTTCTTCACCGTACCGCCGGTGCCCGAGGCCCAGAAGCCGGACATGGTGTGCTGGGTCCACAGGCCGGTGGCGACCCAGTTGGTGCCGGTGGTGTCCATGGCGCCGCCGTCACCGTTGTGGCGGCTGGTGGCGTTGGCGTCGATGTGGAAGTCCTGGACGGTGCATGACGTCACGTTGAACAGCGCCCCGAAGCCGGCGGTCTCGGGCAGGGTTACATCGCGGTAGATGGTGCTGTACCACTGCCCGGCGCCGGCGATCGTGATGCCCTTGGCGGTCAGGCTGCTGGTGCCCTTCACGTAGAAGATGCCCTGCGGGATCCAGAGGATCTTCTTCTGGGTCTGGGCCTGGTTGATGCAGGTCTGGATCGCGGCCCGGCTGTCCACCGCCCCGCTGGCCGCCGAGCCGTTGGTCGGCGTGGTGCTGGCGACCGCGCCGCAGCTGGTGATGGAGATGGAGTTGGCCGGCTGCGCGATCGGCGCGGGCGGGTTCTCCACGTCGATCACATCGACGTTGTAGTAGGACGCGGTGTTCGCCGAGTCCTTCTTGAGCTGGATGGTGCTGCCGGCGGCGATGGGGGTGCCGGTGATGAAGGTGTGGAACTCGTCCCAGAAGACCCGGGGGTCGCCGTCCGCGGGGTTCTCGTCGGTGCTGCTGTTGTATTCGCTGCCCTCGTAGATCCAGGTCTGCTTGGAGTTGAGGTTCAGCGCCTGCCGGAACGTGCCGTTGACGTACAGGTCCAGCGTCGCGGTGATCCCGGCACCCGTCGAGGAGTCCGGGATGCTGGCGCGGACGTTGACGTAACTGACCTGCTTGCTGGTGTTGTTGGTCCACTGCACCGACTGCCCGGTGGCGCCGAGGTGGGCGTAGGCGAGCCCGGACGCCTCCAGGGCGGCACTGGAGTACTTGCTGGTGGGCGCGGAGGTGACCGCTACCTTCGTCGCACCGCCGCCGAGGGTGCCGGCTTCGGCCTCGTAGCTGGTGAACGCGGTCGTGGCACCGGCGTTGGTGGCCGTGGTGGTCGCCGCGCCGGCTTCGGGGGCGGCACTCGCCGGGCCGAAGGTCATCCACGCCAGGCCACCCACGGCGACCGCGGCGGCGATGGTCACGGCCACCATGCGGCGCCGGGTACGCGTCAGACGGCGTAGACCATTCGACTTTCTGGAACGACTTGGACGGGCTGACGTCTCACGCACGGAAAGCTCCTTGCAAGCGGTGGGAGGACAGGCACAGCGATCCGCCCATATCCGAACGACGGCTCAGGACATAGGAGTTGGGTCGGCAGCCCGAACGCCCCGACCGTATAGAGCGCCCTGACGTGGGCACAAGCTTGCGACTGACGATTCGATCAGAAGGCGGATATAACAAAAATTGGCAAACCGAAGTGGCGTGACTGGAGCGACCGTGACCAGACCTCCTGGAATTCGGCGCCGATCTATCACTTTTTCGATGTGAGGTGATTCACCTCGGCGCGAGGTGTCCTGGAGGACACCCAGCCCACGTGAAAGCCCGGGGCAAGCACCAGTGCCCGCTAAAAGAGTTGAGGTGCGGCCGGGCTGCGGTCAGATCACGGGGACGGGGTGCCGGCGGATGCGCTCGGCGTCGCCGCCGAGGCCGGCTGCGAGGCCGGCGGCAGCCGTCTCGTGCGGGGTGCCGAGCGCGACCGTGCTGGCCTGGTCCAACCGATCGTACTGCTCGTCGGAGAGGACGAGGTCGAGCGCGGCAAGGTACTCGTCCAGCTGCGCGGTGGTGCGCGGGCCGATGACGGGGACGAGAGCGGTGGAGGCCCGGGCGGCGCGGGCCCGAAGCCACGCCACCGAGACCTGGGCGGCGCTTGTCCCGGACTCCTCGGCGACGGCGAGGACGCCATCGAGGACGGCGGTCGTGTGTTCGCTGTCCTCGGTGTGCACACCGGCGCCCCACCTGCTGAGGCGGCCCTCGCGGCTGAGCCGGTATTTGCCGGTCAGCAGGCCGCCCGCCAGCGGGGCGTACAGGGCGGCGCCGAGACCGAACGCTTCGGCCATCGGCAGCAGTTCGCGTTCGGCGGTGCGGTCGGCGAGGCTGTACTCGACCTGTATGCCGATGACCGGGGCCCGGTCGCGCAGCTCGGCGATGGTGGCGGCGGTCGCCACCCGCCAGGCGGGGAAGTTGGACAGGCCGCCGTGCAGGATCTTGCCCGCGCGGACCAGGTCGTCGAAGGCGGCGACGATCTCGTCCACGGGGGTGATGGTGTCGGGCAGGTGGGCCCAGTAGACGTCGACGTAGTCGGTCCTGAGCCGCTTCAGGCTCGCTTCCAGCGAGCGGATCATCGTCTTGCGGCTGTTGCCGGTGTCGTTGATCCGGGTGTGTCCTGCGCTGCCACGGGTGTACTTGGTCGCCACCACGAACTGGTCGCGGTCGGCGGCGAGCAGATCGCCGAGCACGATCTCGGCCTGTCCGCCCTGGTAGTGGTCGGCGCTGTCGATGAACGTGCCGCCCGCCTCCGCGAAGGCGTCGAAGATCGCTCGGGCCTGCTCGGGGCCCGCGCCTGCGCCGGGCGCGGTGCCGAAGTTGGCGGTGCCGAGCGCGTACTCGGAGACGCGTAGGCCCGTGCGTCGGCCGAACGTGGTGTGGTGCATGAGGCTGCCTTCCGGATGTCGGGGAGCGGTGCGGCGGTGTGTCTCCGAGCGGCGCCACCCCCCTGCGGGGTGCCGATCCACAAAATCGGAACCTGATTCCGGTAAGCATAGCGGAACCAGGTTCCGGTATGGTGGGGGAAGCAGGCCGGGCTGGAGCCCCGGCGAAGCCGACCGGCGCGGAGCAGGAGGAAACACGGCGTTGGACACCCACCACCCGCGCCCGGACCCGGTGCCGCGGACAGCAGCAGGCAAGCCGCTGCGCGCTCACGCCCTGCGCAACCGCGACGCCCTCGTGAGGGCGGCGCGCGAGGCCTTCACCGCCGGGGAGGTGGACATCCGCGTCGAGGAGATCGCCCGCCGGGCGGGGGTAGGAGTCGGCACGTTCTACCGCCACTTCGCAACCCGAGAGGCCGTCATCGAGGCCGTCTACGACCAGCGGGTGCAGGACCTGTGCGACGCGGCGCCGCGCCTTCTGGAGACCCTCTCCCCCGAGGAGGCGCTCCGCGCGTTCCTGCAGCAGCTGGTCGACCACTCCGCCGCGAGCCGGAGCATGGCCGTCGCCCTGAAGACGGTCATGGACCTCGGATCGCCGGTGTTCGGCCAAGCCCGAGCCGCCATGATCGAGGCGATCGACCGGCTCATGACCGCCGGGGTCACATCCGGCGCGATCCGCGCGGACGTCACACCGGAGACCGTCTTCCGCGCCATGGGTGGCATCTGCGCCTCACACGACCAGCCCGGCTGGGAAGCCGGAGCACAAGCAGTAGTGCGCCTCCTGTCCGACGGACTCCGCCACACCGCCGCCGCCCCGCGGTGACGCTTCGGCCACCGCCCCCGTCACCACCGCGGTGCGACCTCACCTGGACGGCCTCCTTGAGGTGGTATGGCCGTCTTGGGGGATGGATTCAACCAACTGACCGTGCGGTTCGAGGTGTTGCTGCCACATGTGAACGAGCGGCCGCGGCCCCTGACGCCGGCGGCCGGGGCCAGGCTTTGGGGACACGGCGGCGTACGCGCCGTCGCACAGGCCGCCGGGATCAGCGAGACGAACGTCCGCAAGGGTGCCTTCGAATGGGAAGCCGGCGAGGGGCCGCTGCCGGACGGGCGCGTCAGGAAACCGGGCGGCGGCCGCAAGAGCACTGAGAACGTGGACCCGGATCCGGTGCCGGCCCTGCTCGCGCGGGTCGAGCCGAACGAGCGGAGCGACCCGATGTCGCCGCTGCACTGGACGACGAAGTCACTGGTCCAGAACACGGCCGGGCTGTTGTCAGGCACTGTACCGCCCGCCAGAGGCTTGCCTGGGGGGCGGCACAGCGAGGTCTTGCTCCGCTATGAGGGGACGGCTGGGGCCGTGAGACGTTCGAGCAGCTCGGTACCCTTCGGGACGCCGAGGCCGGTGCAAGCATCCCAGCCGGGCCCGGCGGCGAAGGCGCCGATGTCGCCCTGGGTGATGTCGCGGAAGCCGGCAGGGCTGTGCCCCGGTGTGGCGCCGGCGTACAAGACGGGCTGGAGCATGCCGAGTGGGCGGCCGAGCGCTTGGGAGAGTCGGCAGCTCAGTGCGGCCCACAGCGGTGCAACGGCACTCGTGCCGCCGATGACGTGCTCTTCGCCGTCGATGAGCACCTTGTACCCGGTGGCCGGGTCGGCGTCGCCCGCCACATCCGGCACGCCGCGTCCGCGCGGGTGGCTGTGGCCGTTGGGTACGCCGGCATGGGCCTGCCAGGAAGGCATAGGGAATGCACGGCTCACCCCGCCGCCGGAGGCCGATCCGTTGCCGTTGTTCCATACGGTCTCCGACGTCACTGTGCCGGCAGCGGGGTCGGCGTCGAGGCGTGTTCCTCCGCAGGCCAGGGCGCGGGGGCTGGAGGCCGGGAAGTCGGTGTGCGACCGTCCGTCCGCCTCGCCGTCGCTGCTGCCGTTGTCACCCGCGGCCACGCACACGGTGACACCCATGGCTGCGGCGTCGGCCAGCGCCGCGTCGAAGATGGCGCGGCCCTGTCGGGCCCACCGGTTCTCCGGGGCGCCCCAGCTGATGCTCACCGCGGTGGGTGTCGGGTCCGCGTGTACTGCGGTGGTGACGGCGTCGGCGAAGCCCTGGGCGGTGTTGGGGGCGAAGTAGACGATCTGGCGAGCGCCGGGCGCGAGCGCGCCGATCACCTCGATGTCGAGCAGCACTTCCCCGTCTGCGCCACTGGGATCCCCCTGGGGGGCGTTGCTCGCACCGTCCACGCCGACTGCGACCACCGTGGGAGTGGGAGTGATACCCAGTCCGGAGAAATAGGTGTCCAGGTCGCCCTGGGTGAAGCCGGCTTCCAGTTCGATGACGGCCACAGTGTGCCCGGTGCCGTCCGTGCCCTGCGGGAAGCCGTAGATCTTGCCGAGGTCCACCGGCGAGTACGACGTGTGGGCAGCGTGCGGCTCCATGCGCCGGAGGTGCGGACGCGCCTGTGGGCGGTCGTCGAGACCCAGCACGCCGACCACCACGCCGTCCCAGTCAGGCAGGATGCGAAGGTCGCCGGTCCGCTGACGGTGTTCGACCGCGCGTCCGGTGGCCGGATCCGGGCTGCTCACCAGTCTCAGCGAGTCCGCGTCCACCACAGCACGCAGCTGCGCCAGAGTGCCGGCGATCTTGATCCGGCGCGACCCCTGATCGGCCTCTGTCACGGTGAGTCCATGCTCCTGGATGGTGCGCCGCACCATCTCGATGTCTGCTGGATCGGCCCCGTAGCGCTCAGCCAGCTCTTCCTGCGTGATCGTGCCCGGACCTTCGATCAGGTCGTCGGGGATTTCGGCGCGCCGGCGTAGGACCAGCGTGACTTCGATGCGTTCTGAATCGTCCACCGTCCCGACCGCACGCGCATCGGCAGGCGCACTGCGCTCGCTGCCCGGGAGGGGAACCAGCCTCGTGTTTGCCATACCTCAGAGCCTCGCACTGATCCCATAACATCACAAATGGAACAAAAGGCCGCATCTGCAACATTGATTCGACGACTCAGAGTCCGTGAAGGGACCGTGGCGTTCAGCCGGCATGGAATGCGACTCGTACGCCCGAGCCGGACGGGATGACGAGTACGTCGCCATCGCGCCAGGTCCAGTTGTTCGGGATGAGGAACATCCGGTCTCCGGACTGGGCCAGCAGTCGTAGGCCTCGGTAGCGGTAGCGGAAGTGCTGGCCCGGGGTGGCTTCAGGTAGGGAGGTTTCCACCAGGCCGCTCCATGACAGGTAGAAGCGTTCGGTGGTGTCCAGGACCACGGCCGGGCGTAGCCAGAGATGCGCCGCGAGCTGCTTGGCGTCGCTCTGTCCCTTGAGGTGGGCGAAATTGCTGGTCGCCCAGAAGGAACACAGAGCGATCAGAGCCGCGGTGGCCGTGAGCGCCGCCTTCTCGCGGGCCAGCGGGTACGGGGCGCCCGTGCAGCGCACGGCCAGCAGGTGCGCGTATACGAACAGTGCCAGAGCGCCGCCCAGCAGCAGTGGCGCGGCCATGGGTGAGCGTCGCCAGAGGACGTTGAGGCCGGCAAGGAGGCCCAGAAGGAACACCGCTGGGGCGAGTGCCATCAATGCCTGGCACACGCGGCGGGCACGGGGCAGCAGGTGAGACTGCCGGGCTACGAGGTGTTCGACCAGGGAGTGGCAGAGCACGGCGACGAGAGCTACCGACAGCACCACGCCCGCAGGCAGGAAGAGCGCCGCGGAGCTGCGCAGCAGATAGCCCTGGGTGGAGAACGCCAGGGTGGCGGCGTCGATGCCGAAATATTCGTACAACGAGTCGGTGTACGCGAACCCGAAGAAGAGCAGCAGGGCAGTGATGAAGGTGGTGGGTGCTACGAATGAGGCGAGCGTCTTGATCCACGAGGTCCAAGAGCGGGTGCCGGCGCCGTCTTCCGCGTTCAGGGCGTGCTCCCGGTCCCGGGGCCGGGGGTGCTGCCCCCGCCCTGACCGCCTTGATCGCCCTGGCCACCCTGGCCGCCCTGGCCGCCTTGATCGCCCTGGCCGCCCTGGCTCCCCTCAGGGGTCTGGGGACCGTCGATCTTGCCTTGGAACTTCAGGAAGTGGCCGGCGGTGTCGTACAGCCTGGCGCAGAACGTCAGCACCTTGAAGGGGACCGAGGCCTTCTGGGGGAACACAAAGCTACGGTCCGCCTGCGATCCGGCACTCACGTGGAACTCCTGTGACGTGGCGGGCGCGGCCGTCAGACTCGGCGCGCCCGGCGTACAGAGAGTGACCTGTCGTACGGTGCCGGTGAAAGTCCCCTTGCTGACCTCCACGGTGATTTGCACAAAAGGATAATTACCAGCGCCATGGGCAGAAACGTTTCCGGCATTGCTCAAACCTCCCTGGACACCGCCGGGATCGTGGCGTCCCTCCTGCCGCTGCCGTCCGGAGCCTTCAGCGGGAGGAGAGGAGCCGGGATCCTCTGCGGTGGCCTGGCCTGTGGCGGACCTGGAGAGGTCGTCGGGAGAGCCACCGGAGGATGAGCAACCCGCGAGGGCGACGGCCGTGGCCACGAAAAGCCCGGACACCGCATGGATCCTGGTATGCCCGGTCCAGGCGTGCCTGGCCATAGTTTCCTCCCGGCGCGAAGCCTGATGCCATTGTGATCATTGTGGCGTGGGAGGAAGCGGTGCGCTCGTCGAGCCAGACCGCGCCCGTGCAGCAACCACGGGCGCACTTCACCGGTCAGGGGATGGTTCAACCGCCGCAGTAGTACAGACCGCGCGGCGCAGGTGCGGGCAAGTACGGCGCCTTCCGACAGCCGTCGACTTTGGGAAGGAGTGCCACGCCTCGGGCGGGGTGCTGCGCCTGGCGCGGCGGCGGCGCAGACTGGTGGGGTACGTGCAGGCGTGCTGGTGATGGGCTCACCGCAACCGCGGGGCATCCGCTGACGGTCCCTGGTCGAGGTGTGGCCAGGAGGAATTGTGCCTGTCAACCGGCTCATCCGCAGGGCGCGCGGGGTGGTGCACCTCGACCTGGGCCGGCACGGCCAGGGTGCTCCATTACGTCCGCCACGGACAGCAGGAAGGCGCGCAGCCGCTGCTCGTCGTCCACGATCACCACCGCGCACGGCCCGTCCGCGCCACGTGCGCCAGGCGCTCGTGACGTACGCGGTGGCGTCGAATCCGTCGTGTCCGTGGAAGACGCTCGCGCCTCCCAGGCCTTCCCGCCCGGCCCGGTGGACGAGAGCATCACGCACCCCCTTGTGCGGTGACGCCGGTCCCCGTACTGCCGCCCCGGACCAACGGCCAGAGACAAAGGAGGCCGCGATGGAGTTCGACGTGATCGTGGAGATCCCTCAGGGGTCGCGCAACCATTACGAGATGGACCATGAGCTGGGCCGGATCCGGCTGGACCGGATGCTGTTCACCTCCACCCAGTACCCGGCCGACTACGGCTACATCGACGGCACCCTCGGCAGCGACGGCGACCCTCTGGACGCCCTCGTCATCACCGGTGACCCGACCTTCCCGGGCTGCGTCATCGAGTGCCGGGCGGTCGGCATGTTCGTCATGCGCGACGAAAAGGGCATGGACGAGAAGGTGCTGTGCGTCCCCGCCCACGACCCGCGCTACTCCTATGCCCAGGACATCGGCGACATCCCCGAGTTCGACCGACTGGAGATCACCCACTTCTTCGAGGTCTACAAGGACCTCGAGCCCGGCAAGTCCGTCGAGGGCTCCCACTGGGAGGGCCGCAACCAGGCCTACACCGAGATTGACGCCTCCCGCCGGCGGGCCGCGAGCCGCGAGCCGCTCTGAAGGCCGGGGTTCGGGACCGTACGGCCCTGGGCCCGGCGTTGACAGGCGCCGACGGCTACGACGAAAGCCCTACGACGGGAGGACACGACCATGGCCTTGCGTATCGATCACCTGCACGCGGTGGAGATCCTGGACTCCCGTGCCCGGCTGGACGCCTGCTGATGAAGTTCCGCCGCTCGCGACCGGGCCCAACTCGAAATCGCCGCCTACGGCGCCGGCCTGGACCACCCGGCGTCCACCCCTCCCAGCTCACGTCACGCAGGTGATAGCTGAGCTCGGTCCCGCCACCCGTCGCGCTCGTCGGCCGACTGAAGTACTCAGTCGCTACGACCGCTTCCCCATCCGCGACCTCGCCGCCTTCCGCCACCTGCGGACCGAGCCCTGCCGACCGGCTGCCAGGTTGGAAACGGCTCAGTGTTCGGCGAATTGGACCCGGGTCGGCTGCACGACATCCGGCCGCAGTGCGATCCCGTTGATTGCCAGTTGTTCTCCGTAGATGTCGGTGATCCTGATGGCGCCGCCGCACCCGCTGCCGTGGTCGGAGAGGAAGTAGTTGTAGTCGGTACGGGGCAGCTGACGCCAGCCGCTGCCGCCGGCGCGGACCTCCAGCCGCGCCAGCGGATTCCGGTGGTCGATCACCTGGATGCCGCACCACGAGCGGCTGGACCCGGTCTTGTACCGGATCGAGATCGTGTCGGAGGTGCTGGGGCTCAGCAGGCTCCACGTGACCGGGATCCGACCGAGCGAGGGGTCGGCGAGTTTGGCGAAGGCCGGTGCGCTGAGGTCGAGTTGGCCGGGTGCGCAGGGTAGTGGGCATTCGTTGGTGATCCGGACCGTGACGGAGGCGCCGTTGGCCGCGCGGACGAGCACGTACGCCCCACACGCCTTGGATGACTCGTAGTCGGTGTGGTTCATCGCCGCGATCATGAGGTCATCGCTTGGGCCGTACAGGCAGGCGCCGTCGCCGGTCCCGGCGTCGTAGAAGGTGGCGACTCCTCGATAGGTGACCTTGGGCCGAATCCGGCCCGCCAACGGTGCCGCGGCGGAAGCCGTCCGCGGAGTGCTCGTGGCCGATGGTTGCGCAGGCGGGGTGGTCGCACCAGCCGCCGGGGTGGTCGCGCTGGCCTTCGCGGTCGGGGACGCCGCGGACGGCTTCCGCTTTGGCGGCGTTGGCTGGACGATCACCTGGGTGCTGGCGATGGGCGTGGCCGCGGCATGCCCGGCGTCGGCCTCGCGGTGGGCGCGGAAAGCCATGACCAGGGATGCGACGAGCCCGGCGGCCGCCACGGCCGCGGTGCAGACGAGGACAGTGCGCCGCTTACGGAGGGAACGGCGGTGGGAAGGGGACGCCACGGATGAGTCCTTACGCAGGTCGGGAGAACACGTGGCTCGTGTGAGGCCCGGGAGAAGGGAGCTTCCGACTCATCAGTGGTCGCGGGGTCCGGAAAGGTTGCCGGGGTTTCGGCGGCGGACCTCCACGGTGGCTCCGCTCAACTCGTCGGCGGTGCCGGGGGTTGCGCCGGTGACCGCCCCTCACACGGGTCGGCGGCCGCTGCATCCCCTCCGGTGAAACCGGCGCTGAACCTCCGAGCAGGCGCTCGATGGCGTTCTCGCCCCCGACTCCGGGGCTCCGACAGCCAGGTCTGCCGGTGCGGCAGATCGCCGTCGGGCATCTTGCCGGCCTTCAGCCGCGGGCCGCGGTGGGGATTGAGGCGCAGTGCGGTCGTCGTCTCCGGCAGACACGGTCGCCGCGCCGGAGTGATACCGGCGAAGGCTCTCGCAGCGCCTCTCATCAGCTTGGGCCAGTTCTCCCGTGATCCCACGTCCTGCCGCAGCGGGTGCCGGCTGCGGCGACCGAGTGGATCGCTGCGTCCAGGACGCCCTTCCGCGTCACGCGGGCGTCTTCGTGCAGGGCTTCTGCAAGCAGGGCTCTGGGACGTACGAAAGCCTCCGCGTCGGTCCGGTCCGGACACTGAGGCAGCGGGCGCAAGATGCCACCGGGCCGGCGGCGATCCTCCAGCCACAGGTTCAGACGGCGGGCCCGATGCACTTGGGTGTTCCGCATATCGTCCGCCCAGGGCCACCACGCTGCAGGGCCGTGCACGATCCCGGACCTGGCAAGCCATCAGGACGGCGGCGGGGTCGTCGATGAACTCGATCCCGAGGGTCTCGTCCGCGTCGTCGGCGTGGAACGTGAGCATGAGCCGGGAGTCGAGCAGCCAGAAGTCGAATGCCGGCAGTCTCAACTCCTCGGCTCGGGCCCGGGTCAGGTTCCGGACGTCCTCACCGGCTGCGAGTTTGCCCAGGCCGCCGGCGAGCAGGAACCGCTGTCCTTCTGTCGGTGGGTCATCGACGACCCGCAGCCGCTCGAACCGCTGGCCCAGCGCCATCTGTGTCCGCCAGGCGATGAGCCGTCGCACCGGCGCCCGCGCTGACGACAGGGCGGTGGGCAACCGGGCGCCGGCGGCCAGGAACGGGGCGGCCGCCGCGGTGAGGAATCCGTGACGCGAGCAGTGCCGCCGGCGGTTCGTGAGGCGGCCCGCAACCACACCTGTCCGGACTGCCGTGCCGCGCCGCGCCGCGCCGGGAGACAAGTGCGCACCCGACCGAGCCGGACGGTCCCAGTTGCACCGCGGGCGGATCCGGGACGCGCAGGACGCGGCGGAGCCACCCGCCCGGGGGGCTGACGCATCATGAGCTCGGCCCTACCAGGACGCTGCAGGATCGCGTCAAGGGGGCTCGTATCGCCGCAAGCCTGGACGGTCCGCGGCGGCAGAGCGGGCGATGCGGCCGGGATTACAGGTGCTGCTTGAGGAACGCGTCGATCTTGGCGATGGCGGGGTCGACGTACTCGGGCCGGTCGTAGAAGTCGAAGTGCGTGCCGCCCTCGATCAGGAAGAGTTCCTTGGGCTCGTGGGCCTTGGCGTAGGCGGCCTCGCTCTGGACCAGGGTCTCGGCCTCGGTTCCGGCGATCAGCAGGAGCGCAGTGGGGGCGAGCAGCTCGATGGTGTCCAGCGCGGAGAACTGGATCATCTTGTCGTAGGACCACAGCAGGGTCTGGTTGCGCCAGTTCGGGTCCTGGTTGCGGTCGGTCAGGTAGAACTTCTTGCCGTTCTCGCGCCACGGGTCGAGTTGGCCGTCGGCCAGGAACGGGACGTAGGTGGGTCGGCCGGTGGCCTCGTAGGACTCCCGGGCGCCCTGGGCCGCACCCATGATCGCCTGCCAGTCGCCCGCGGCCATGATGGTGGCGCGCAGATCGGGCAGGCCGCTGGTGGTGGCCACGGCCTTGATGCGCCGGTCGGCCACGGCGGCGGCGGGCGCGTAGCCACCGCCCGCGCACACACCGACCGCCGCGATCCAGGCGGCGTCCACCTCGGCGCGGTGGGCCAGGAAGGTGACGGCGTTCTTGACGTCCTCGACCTTGGTGAACGGGTCCTCGTCGGTGCGGGGGTAGCCCTCACTCTCGCCGTAGCTGGTGTGGTCGAAGGCGAGGGCGGCGTATCCGAGCGCGCCCAGGCGCTGCGCGTAGACCGCCGGGACCTGGCCCTTGGTACTGGAGGCCGGGCCGACGACCACGACGGTCGGCAGCTGCTCGCCTGCGGCGCGCTGGTCGGGCAGGTACAGGTGGCCGAGCAGGTGGCGGCCGTTGCTCCGGAAGCCGATGTCCTGACGCATGATGGTTCCTCTGATCCAGGCAGGGGAAGGGGGGATGTCATCCATCGTTGCTCCACCCCGACACGCTGACCAGGGCAAACTGATTCCTGGGAAGGATTCTTCCTAGGAAGGAATTGAGCCAGGCACCCCAGATTCTTCGGGGGGAGGATGGTGGGCATGAGCACAAGCAGCCGCAGCCCCGAGGAGTTGGGGGCCTTCCTCAAAGCCCGCCGCAGCGAGATCGACCCCAGCACGGTCGGCCTCGCCGATACCGGCGGCCCACGCCGGGTGCCGGGACTGCGGCGCGAGGAGGTGGCGCAGCTCGCGACGATCAGCACCGACTACTACACGCGCCTGGAGCAGGGCCGCCTTCCCGGCGCCTCGCCGGCGGTCCTCAACGCCCTCGCCACCGCCCTGCGCCTGGGTCCGGACGAGCGCAGCTACCTGTACCGGCTGGCCAACAAGAGCGACCGGCAACCGCCGAGCCGACCCCGCGCCGAGCGGGTCCTGCCGCAGACCCAGATGCTGCTGGACAATCTGCGAGACAGCCCCGCCATACTGCTGGGCCCCTACCTGGACATCCTCGCCTGGAACCGCCTGGCCACCGCGGTCTTCACCGACTTCGCCGCACTCCCCCGGCGCGAGCGCAACTTCCTGCGCCTGCTCTTCCTCGACCCCACCGTGCGTGGGCGCTACGTGGACTGGTCCGACATTGCCCGGATATGCGTCGGGTACGTCCGCACTGCGGCCGAGGGCCACGACGAGCCCCGCCTCTCAGAGCTGATCGGCGACCTGTCACTGCGAGACCCCGACTTCCGCACCTGGTGGGCCGAACGCCACGCCACCTACCAGAGCCACGGCACCAAGACCCTCATCCACCCCACAGCCGGCCAGTACGCGCTCGACTGGCAGACCCTGCGCACCCCGGACCGCCGGCAGACCCTCATGGTGATGACCGCCCCCGCCGGCAGCCACAGCCTCGAAGTCCTACGCCGACTGGATGCGTCCACCGTTGCGCCCTGACCTCATAGAAGGCCCCGGTCTGTGGTCACCCGCGCCGACGTCCTCGTCGGCAAGGTGCGGGGCGGCACAGCAGGCTCGCTCGGCGTCCGCAACGAAACGTACGTATGTACGTATCCGCTCGGCGGCGACAGTACCCGAACCCCATGGCCGGCGAGCCGCGCGGTGACACATCAGGGCGTGGGTGCCGGCGACGCGGTCTCCCATGCGAACCCGTCCGGGTCGGTGAAAGGCCCGGCGTCACCGCCGATCACGAGCCGGTGCGATCCGGTGCCGTCGGGAGAGACACCGGCGTCCTTGGCAAGGGCACGGCGCCTGTACAGCGCCAGCTTGACGGGACTCGACCCAGCAGCGAACTCGACGTACATGCGGCCGAAGCTCTTCGCCACGGCAAGGCCTTGTTCGACGTAGAACCGCTTGCTCGCGGCCACGTCCGCGGCTCCCAGCAGGAGCACGATCTCGTCGATCTGCCGGGTGGCTGGGCCGGTGTCCTTCTTCGCCGAGGTCGCGACCTTCCAGATCGTCCCGTCCGGGGCTTGTACGACACCGCCGTAGCCCCAGAGCGACTTCGCGGCAGGCTTCAGCGGCGTGGCGCCGGCGTCGAGGGCGGCGTCGATGAGGCTGTTGACGGTGGCCGGCTGGGACACCGTGAGCGACAGCGTGAACCCACGGAAGCCGGTTGTGGGTGCCTCCGAGGCCCGCAGGCGTATCTGCGTGTCCAAACCGAAGGCGGCGGTGTAGAAGCGGTTGGCGGTCGTGGGGTCGGCCACGTCGAGGGTGACGGATTCGATGGTTGCCATGGCCATCACGCTAGTTGCGGCTCGGCGACCGGCGCTTCTTGATTCCTGATCGGTCTGGTCACCTGTTTCGCCACGCACGGCGGCATCCCCGCTTCAGCGCCCGTTGCGCGGCGTCGGTAGGTGCTG
>NZ_JBHYXC010000034.1:0-77004 GCF_042751495.1 Streptomyces sp. NPDC059373
ACTTTTGGCACGCTGTTGAGTTCTCAAGGAACGGAAGCTTCCTTTGTGGCCGTTTCACGGGCCCCTCCGGGCTTTCCCTTCGTGTCTCCAGCTTATCAGACCCTTTCGGTTCCGATTCCCGCCGGCGGGATTCTGCTTTAGCGTTTCTGCCTTTCGGCTTTCACGCTCTCCGACTTTAGCAGAAGCTTTCTGTCGGATTTTCCACCCGCTTCGCGAGGGCGCACGTCTGCGACGCCTTCGTTCCCGGGGGTTGTGCCAACGTACTGGAGCGGGGGACCCGGATGCAAATCCGGGTGCCCCGCTCCAGGTACGGCGTCAGACGGACCGTCAGACCTCGACGACCACAGGGAGGATCATCGGGCGCCGGCGGTAGGTGTCGGAGACCCACTTGCCGATGGCGCGGCGGATCAGCTGCTGGAGCTGACGCACTTCGGCCACGCCGTCCGAGGCCGCTCTGGCCAGGGATTCCTCGATCTTCGGGAGAACGGCGGCGAAGGCCTCGTCCTCGATGCCGGAGCCGCGGGCGTGGATGAAGGGGCCGCCGACGAGCTTGCCGGAACTGCTGTCGACGACGACGGTGACGGAGACGATGCCCTCTTCGCCGAGGATCCGGCGGTCCTTGAGGGAGGTCTCGGTGACGTCGCCGACCGAGAGGCCGTCCACGTAGACGTAACCGGCCTGGACCTTGCCCACGACCTTGGCGACGCCGTCGATGAGGTCGACGACAACGCCGTCCTCGGCGATGACGCAGCGGTTCTTCGGCACGCCGGTGGCCTGCCCCAGCTCGGCGTTGGCGCGCAGGTGGCGCCATTCACCGTGTACGGGCATCAGGTTCTTCGGCTTGCAGATGTTGTAGAAGTACAACAGCTCGCCGGCGGACGCGTGCCCGGAGACATGGACCTTGGCGTTGCCCTTGTGGACGACGGTGGCGCCCCACCTGGTCAGGCCGTTGATGACGCGGTAGACCGCGGTCTCGTTGCCCGGGATCAGCGAGGACGCCAGGACGACGGTGTCGCCCTCGACGATGCGGATCTGGTGGTCGCGGTTGGCCATCCGGGACAGGGCCGCCATGGGCTCGCCCTGGGAGCCGGTGCAGACGAGGACGACCTTTTCGTCGGGGAGGTCGTCAAGGACCTTGACGTCGACGATCAGGCCACCGGGCACCTTCAGGTAGCCGAGATCACGGGCGATGCCCATGTTCCTGACCATGGAACGGCCGACGAAGGCGACCTTGCGGCCGCGCTCGTGGGCTGCGTCCAGGACCTGCTGGATGCGGTGGATGTGGCTGGCGAAGCTGGCCAGGATGATGCGCTTCTCGGCCTTGGCGAAGACCTGCTTCAGGACACCGGAGATGTCCCGCTCGTGGCCGACGAAGCCGGGGACCTCGGCGTTGGTGGAGTCCGAGAGCAGCAGGTCGATGCCCTCCTCGCCGAGCCGCGCGAAGGCGGGCAGGTCGGTGAGGCGGCCGTCGAGCGGCAGCTGGTCCATCTTGAAGTCGCCGGTGTGGACGACCATACCGGCCGGGGTGCGGATGGCGACGGCCAGCGCGTCCGGGATGGAGTGGTTGACGGCCACGAACTCGCAGTCGAAGGGGCCGATGCGCTCGCGCATGCCCTCCGTGACCTCCAGCGTGTACGGCCGGATGCGGTGCTCCTGGAGCTTGGCCTCGATGAACGCGAGTGTGAGCTTGGAGCCGATCAGCGGGATGTCGGCCTTCTCGCGGAGCAGGAAGGGGACGGCGCCGATGTGGTCCTCGTGGCCGTGGGTCAGGACGATGCCGACGACGTCGTCGAGGCGGTCCCGGATGGAGGTGAAGTCGGGAAGGATGAGATCGACTCCGGGCTGTTCCTCCTCGGGGAAGAGCACCCCGCAGTCGACGATCAGTAGCTTCCCGCCGAATTCGAAGACGGTCATGTTGCGGCCGATTTCGCCGAGGCCGCCGAGCGGGGTGATGCGAAGACCACCCTCGGGAAGGCGCGGGGGCGGGCCGAGCTCAGGGTGCGGATGGCTCAAAAGTTTCTCCTCACCACGAGCGCCACATGCCCATCGTGGGACACATGGCGCGCGCGATATCGTGCGATTTTTCTGATTCTGGTTCGATTCTGTATTCAGTTGTGAAGTCTGTTGTTAGAGCTGTACCCCGCCAGCGGCGAGATCCTGCTTCAGCTGTGCCGTCTCGTCGTCGGTGAGCTCCACGAGGGGGAGCCGCAGCGGCCCGGCGGGCAGTCCCTGGAGGGCGAGGGCGGCCTTGGTGGTCATGACGCCCTGGGTGCGGAACATGCCGGTGAAGACGGGGAGGAGCTGCTGGTGGATCTCGGCGGCCTTGACCACGTCGCCCGCGAGGTAGGCCTCGAGCAGGGCGCGTAGCTCGGGCGACACCACGTGCCCGACGACCGAGACGAAGCCGACGGCGCCGACGGAGAGCAGCGGCAGGTTGAGCATGTCGTCGCCGGAGTACCAGGCGAGTCCGCTGCGGCTTATCGCCCAGCTCGCGGCGCCGAGGTCGCCCTTGGCGTCCTTGTTGGCAACGATGCGCGGGTGCTCGGCGAGCCGGACGAGGGTCTCGGTCTGGATGGGGACGCCACTGCGGCCGGGGATGTCGTAGAGCATGACCGGCAGCTGCGTGGCGTCCGCGATCGCGGTGAAGTGCCGGTACAGGCCCTCCTGCGGGGGCTTGCTGTAGTACGGCGTCACCGTGAGCAGTCCGTGGGCTCCGGCCCGCTCGGCCTGCTGCGCGAGTTCGATGCTGTGGTGGGTGTCGTTGGTTCCGACGCCGGCGATGACGAAGGCGCGGTCGCCGACGGCCTCCAGGACGGCCCGTACGAGCTGCTCTTTCTCCACGTCGCTGGTGGTCGGCGATTCGCCGGTGGTGCCGTTGACGACCAGGCCGTCATTGCCTGCGGCCACCAGGTGGGCGGCGAGCTGCTGCGCACCGTCGAGGTCAAGAGCACCGTCCGGGGTGAACGGCGTGACCATTGCGGTCAGGACCCGCCCGAAGGGGGTCTGCGAGGTGGAGGTCGGAGCCATGGGTCCAACGCTACTCGGTAGGAGCGGTGACATCTTCCCCCGGGACCTGCGAAGAGGACTCCGGTGCTGCCTGCTCGGGGGTTCAAGCAGCACCGGAATCCGTTTCTGCAGCTTAGATGAAGTTCACATAAGCACGCAATCCGAGTCTTTCGATTGCAATTCGGACACGCGGCTAGGGTGCGATCCGGCCATTGGCGTTGAACGCCGCGTGGGTGAGCGGCATCAGCCCGGCCCACAGGGCCTCCATCCGCTCTCCGACCATCTCGATCTCCCGCTGTGGGAAGGACGGCACGGCGGCGAGCTCGTGCTGGGTGCGCAGGCCCAGGAAATGCATCAGCGAGCGGGCGTTGCACGTGGCGTACATCGAGGAGAACAGACCGACCGGCAGCACCGCCCGGGCGACCTCGCGGGCAACGCCGGCGGCCAGCATCTCCTGGTAGGCCTCGTACGACTGCCGGTAGCAGGTCTCCATGGCGGTGGTGGTCGCCTTGTACTGCTCGGGGGTCCCGTCCACGAACTCGTACTTCCCGGGGCGGCCCTGCTGTACGAGCTTGCGGTCCTGGCCAGGGACGTAGAAGACCGGTTCCAGCCGGCGGTACCTGCCGCTCTCCTCGTTGTAGCTCCAGCCGACCCTGTGACGGAGAAATTCGCGGAAGACGAAGATCGGCGCGCTGACGAAGAAGGTCATCGAGTTGTGCTCGAAGGGACTGCCGTGACGGTCTCGCATCAGGTAGTTGATCAGCCCCTTGGAGCGCTCGGGATCCTTGCTCAGCTCCTCGAGGGACTGCTCCCCGGCAGTGGACACGCGCGCCGCCCAGAGCACGTCGGAGTCCGCAGCGCTGTGCTTCACGAGCTCGACGGTCACGTCGTCACGAAAATGCACAGCGGTTTTGGTGGGGATGTCGGTCACCGGGCGTCCTTCCTCTTGGTGCTTCGGGGCGGCGCCAAGCCTATGGCCTGGCACTGACAACGCCGCACACGGCGCAAATCACCACCGCGGGCATGTCCGAGGTAGCCCGGGCCACAGCTGCCAGATAGCCTCACGGGTCATAGCCAACCCTGCCCGATAGGACCTGAGCCGTGTCTCTGCCCTTCCTCGCCGCGGACGGCGGCCATGACGAAGCCCTGCCGTACGCCGCACGGGATACCTGGATGCGTACGTACCGGCCGGGACCGCTGCGGGTGGCCCTGGCCGCGATGATGCTGGTGTTCGTGGCGTATCTGCTGGTGGCGGCGGGGATCATGGGCATCGCCGGGAGCCTCAACGGGGCGGGGACCTGCCTGGGCGCCGCGGCGCTGGTGATCGTGAGCGCGCTGCGGATACTGCGGGTCGGCTTCTGGGTGAGCGGGCGCGGCCTGCGGCAGGTCGGGCTGTTCTACACGGTCACGCTGTCGTGGGACCGGGTCGGCTCGGTGCGTACGGCGCAGCAGCCGGTGAAGGTGCTGGGGCTGCCCAGGACGGTGATGGGGCAGGCGCTGGTGGTCACCCGGTCGAACGGTGAGCAGCTGCGGCCGTTGCTGACCGACCACAACGCGGATTTCTGGCACCGTACGGAGGCGTTCGACATGGCGGCCGACGCCATAGAGGCGTGGGCCGCCGAGCTGCGCTAGGGGCTCCGCGCGACGTGCGGTGAGCCATGTGTGGGTCGTGGTGGGCTGGTCGCGCGGTTCCCCGCGCCCTTTCAGGCGCGTACGGCCTTGCCGTCGTGCAGGGCGATCGCGCGCTGCATGGCCTTGCGGGCGCGGGGGGTGTCGCGGGCGTCGAAGTAGGCGACGGCGAGCCGGAACCAGGTGCGCCAGTCGTCGGGGGCGGCCTCGGTCTCGGCCTGGCGTTTGGCGAAGACGACGTCCGCCGAATCGCGGTCGATGCGGCCCGAGGGCTTACGGACCAGCTCGTCGACGGGGAGGCCGCCCTCGGCCTCCAGCTCCTTGGCGAGGCGGTTCGCGTTGCGCGCGAAGGCCGTGGTCTGCCAGAGGAACCACAGGCCGATGAGCGGCAGGACGAGGACGGCGATGCCGAGGACGACGGTGACCGGGCGGCCGTCCTGGATGAGCCAGACGCCGCGGGCGCCGACCAGGGCGAAGTAGACGACGAGGACCGCCGCCAGCAGGAAGTACGTCAGCTTGGCACGCATGGGGTCAGTCCAGGTCCATGAAGTGTTCGAGGCCGAAGGTCAGCCCCGGCGTCGAGATGACGCGGCGGACGCCGAGCAGGACGCCCGGCATGAAGGAGGAGCGGTTCATCGAGTCGTGCCGGAGGGTGAAGATCTCCCCGGCGTCACCGAAGAGCACTTCCTGGTGGGCGACCAGGCCGCGCAGCCGTACGGCGTGCACGGGGACGCCGTCCACGTCGGCCCCGCGGGCGCCGTCGAGGGCGGTGCTGGTAGCGTCCGGCTGGTCGCCGAGGCCTGCGCTGCGGCGGGCCTCGGCGATGAGCTGGGCGGTGCGGACGGCGGTGCCGCTGGGGGCGTCGGCCTTGTCCGGGTGATGGAGTTCGACGACCTCGACGGATTCGAAGAAGCGCGCCGCCTGCTGGGCGAAGCGCATCGTAAGGACGGCCCCGATACCGAAGTTGGGGGCGATGAGCACACCCGTGCCGGGTGAGTCGGCGAGCCAGCCCTTCAGCGTGGCCAGCCGCTCGTCGGTCCAGCCCGTGGTGCCGACGACGGCATGGATGCCGTGCCGGACGCAGAAGTCGAGGTTGCCCATGACGGCGCCCGGGTTGGTCAGTTCGACGGCGACCTGGGCGCCGGCGTCGGCCAGCGCCTCCAGCTTGTCGCCGCTGCCCAGGGCTGCCGCCAGCTCGAGGTCGGGGGCGGCCTCGATGGCCTTGACGGCCTCGGAGCCCATGCGCCCACGGGCGCCGATCACACCGACGCGGATTGTGCTCATCGTTCGGTCCTCAATTCAGGCGACAGCTTCGTTCAGACGTGCGGCCTGCTTGTCCTTGAGCGGGCCGATGACGGCCAGCGAGGGCCGCTGTCCCAGTACATCGCGGGCGACCGCGCGCACTTCCTCCGGGGTGACGGCGGCGATCCGCTCCAGGGTGGCGTCGACCGACATCTGCTCGCCCCAGCACAGTTCACTCTTGCCGATACGGTTCATGAGCGCACCGGTGTCCTCCAGGCTCAGCACCGTGGAACCGGAGAACTGGCCTATGGCGCGCTCGAGTTCCTCGTCACCGAGGCCGTGCTCGGCGACCTGGACGAGCTCGTCGCGGCAGATCTTGAGCACCTCGTGCACCTTCTTGGGCTGGCAGCCGGCGTAGACGCCGAAGAGCCCGCTGTCGGCGAAGGACGAGGTGTACGAGTACACGCTGTACGCCAGTCCGCGCTTCTCCCGGACCTCCTGGAAGAGCCGCGAGCTCATGCCGCCGCCGAGGGCCGTGTTGAGCACGCCGAGCGCCCAGCGGCGGTCGTCGTGCCGCGACAGGCCCGGCATGCCGAGAACGACATGGGCCTGTTCGGTGCGGCGGTCCAGCAGCTCGATGCGGCCGTTGCTGCGGATCGTACGAGCGCCGGAGCGCGGCGGCATGGGCTGAGCCTCGGGGTCGCGCAGGGCGCCGGCGCTCTCGAAGGCGCTGCGGACCTCTCGTACGACCGTGTCGTGGTCGATGTTGCCGGCGGCGGCGACGACCAGGTGCGTCGGGTCGTAGTGCTTCCGGTAGAAGCGGGCGACCTGGTCACGGCTGAGGGCGTTGATGGTGTCGACGGTGCCGAGGACGGGGCGGCCCAGTGGGGAGTCGCCGAGCAGGGCGGTGGCGAAGAGGTCGTGCACCTGGTCGCTGGGGTCGTCCTCGGTCATCGCGATCTCCTCGAGGACGACGCCGCGTTCGGCGTCGATGTCCTCCTGGCGGATCAGCGAACCGGTGAGCATGTCGCACACCACGTCGATGGCGAGCGGCAGGTCGCGGTCGAGGACACGTGCGTAGTAGCAGGTGTACTCCTTGGCGGTGAAGGCGTTCATCTCGCCGCCGACGGCGTCGATCACCGAGGAGATCTCCAGGGCGCTGCGCCGCTTGGTGCCCTTGAAGAGCAGGTGTTCCAGGTAGTGGGTGGCGCCGTTGAGCGAAGGGGTCTCGTCGCGGGAGCCGACGCCGGCCCAGATGCCGAAGGTCGCGGAGCGCACGGTGGGCAGGGTCTCGGTAACGATCCGCAGGCCGCCGGGCAGCACGCTGCGCCGTACGGTGCCGATGCCGTCGACGGTGCCGGGAAGCAGGGTCTGCGTGCGGACGGCCCGCCCCTTGGTGGAGGGGCGGGCCGTCACACGGGTTGAGCGTGAGGTCACGAGGTCTGCTCGTCCTTCTCGTCCTCTTCACCCTCGACGACCGGGATCAGGGAGAGCTTGCCTCGCGAGTCGATCTCGGCGATCTCGACCTGGACCTTGGCGCCCACGGCGAGGACGTCCTCGACGTTCTCGACGCGCTTGCCGCCGGCCAGCTTGCGGATCTGCGAGATGTGCAGCAGGCCGTCCTTGCCCGGGAGCAGGGAGACGAAGGCGCCGAACGTCGTCGTCTTCACGACCGTGCCCAGGTAGCGCTCGCCGACCTCGGGCATCGTCGGGTTGGCGATGCCGTTGATCGTGGCGCGCGCGGCCTCGGCGGCCGGGCCGTCGGCGGCACCGATGTAGATGGTGCCGTCGTCCTCGATGGTGATGTCGGCGCCGGTGTCCTCCTGGATCTGATTGATCATCTTGCCCTTGGGGCCGATGACCTCACCGATCTTGTCCACCGGGATCTTGATGGTGATGATCCGCGGCGCGTTCGGGGACATCTCGTCCGGGGAGTCGATGGCCTCCATCATCACGTCGAGGATGTGCAGACGGGCGTCGCGGGCCTGCTTGAGGGCCGCGGCCAGGACCGACGCGGGGATGCCGTCGAGCTTGGTGTCCAGCTGCAGGGCGGTGACGAAGCCCTTCGTACCGGCGACCTTGAAGTCCATGTCGCCGAACGCGTCCTCGGCGCCGAGGATGTCGGTCAGCGCCACGTAGTGCGTCTGGCCGTCGATCTCCTGGGAGATCAGGCCCATGGCGATACCGGCGACGGGGGCCTTGAGCGGCACACCGGCGTTCAGCAGCGACATGGTGGAGGCGCACACCGAGCCCATGGACGTCGAGCCGTTGGAGCCCAGCGCCTCGGAGACCTGGCGGATGGCGTACGGGAACTCCTCGCGGGTCGGCAGCACCGGCAGCAGGGCGCGCTCGGCGAGCGCGCCGTGGCCGATCTCGCGGCGCTTGGGCGAACCCACGCGGCCGGTCTCACCGACGGAGTACGGCGGGAAGTTGTAGTTGTGCATGTAGCGCTTGCGCGTCTCGGGCGCCAGCGTGTCCAGCTGCTGCTCCATGCGGAGCATGTTGAGGGTGGTGACGCCCAGGATCTGGGTCTCGCCACGCTCGAACAGCGCGGAACCGTGCACCCGCGGGATGGCCTCGACCTCGGCGGCCAGCGTACGGATGTCCGTGACGCCACGGCCGTCGATGCGGACCTTGTCCTTGATCACGCGCTCGCGGACCAGCTTCTTGGTCAGCGAACGGTACGCGGCGGAGATCTCCTTCTCGCGGCCCTCGAACTGCGGGAGGAGCTTCTCGGCGGCCAGGACCTTGACGCGGTCCAGCTCGGCCTCGCGGGCCTGCTTGCCGGGGATCGTCAGCGCCTGGGCCAGCTCGTCGGTGACCGAGTTCTGCAGCGCCTCGAAAACGTCCTCCTGGTAGTCCAGGAAGACCGGGAACTCGCCGGTGGGCTTGGCGGCCTTGGCGGCGAGGTCGGCCTGCGCGCGGCACAGGACCTTGATGAAGGGCTTGGAGGCATCGAGACCGGCGGCCACGACCTCCTCGGTCGGCGCCTCGGCACCGCCCTCGACGAGCTTGATCGTCTGGGTGGTGGCCTCGGCCTCGACCATCATGATCGCGACGTCGCCGTCCTCCAGGACACGGCCGGCGACGACCATGTCGAAGACCGCGTTCTCCAGCTCGGAGTGGGTCGGGAAGGCCACCCACTGGCCGTTGATCAGCGCGACGCGGACGCCGCCGATCGGGCCGGAGAACGGCAGACCCGCGAGCTGGGTCGAGGCGGACGCGGCGTTGATCGCTACCACGTCGTACAGGTGGTCCGGGTTGAGCGCCATGATCGTGGCGACGACCTGGATCTCGTTGCGCAGGCCCTTCTTGAAGGACGGGCGCAGCGGGCGGTCGATGAGCCGACAGGTGAGGATCGCGTCCTCGGAGGGGCGGCCCTCGCGGCGGAAGAAGGAACCGGGGATCCGGCCGGCCGCGTACATGCGCTCCTCGACGTCCACCGTGAGGGGGAAGAAGTCGAGGTTTTCCTTGGGGTTCTTGGAAGCGGTGGTGGCCGACAGCACCATGGTGTCGTCGTCCAGGTAGGCCACGGCGGAGCCGGCGGCCTGACGGGCCAGGCGGCCCGTCTCGAAACGGATGGTACGGGTGCCGAAGGTGCCGTTGTCGATCACGGCTTCGGCGTAGTGGGTCTCGTTCTCCACTATGGGGTTTCTCCTCGTTCGTGTCCCAGGGCGTCTTCCCTGGGACCGTCGGTCGGAGGGGCGTCCCCGCCGGGCCGGTCTTCGATCGAAGCCACCGGGGTGTCGTGGTGCTGTCTTACTGCCCGGGGGCCACTACCGAGGACCGGCGCTTGTGGCGATAGATGGAGGACGCTCCTCCTCATGCGTTGTGCGTGTGCGTTATTCGGTTATGGCACCAGACTACAAAGCTTCCGCCCATGTCACGCGTCGTGCGCGGTCCGGTGTCCGTACGTACGCGAAGGGAGCGGCTCCCGGAGGGGAACCGCTCCCGTCGTGGCGTCTTAGCGGGCGCCCGCCGCGCCACGGCGGATGCCGAGGCGGTCGACGAGAGCACGGAAGCGCTGGATGTCCTTCTTGGCCAGGTACTGCAGGAGGCGGCGACGCTGGCCGACCAGGATCAGCAGACCACGGCGGGAGTGGTGGTCGTGCTTGTGGGTCTTGAGGTGCTCGGTCAGGTCCGAGATACGACGGGAAAGCATGGCGACCTGGACCTCGGGGGAGCCGGTGTCGCCCTCCTTCTGACCGAACTCGGCGATGATCTGCTTCTTCGTCGCGATGTCGAGCGGCATTGCGGACTCCTCTGGTGTCCAGTTGCCTCCGAGCGCCCCTGGTCTAGGTCACAGGGAATCTTCGATGACTCGGGAGGCGGATTGATCAGCGTGTGCGCGAGCACACGCGACCGGTCACAGGTTACCACCTGTGACCGGCGTGCTTTACCGCGTGTAATGCCGTCCCGGCGCCGGGCTGCACCGGGACTCGGCGGCCGGCGGCCGACGCAGCGACTCGAAGCCAGCGAAGCGCCCGCGAGAGTCGCAGGAGGAAGGGGTCCACCTGTGACCGGGGTGCTTTACCGCGTGTAATGCCGTCCGCTCACGCGGCCCCGGGCCCCGCGTGGCACCCCCGCTCGGCGGCCGGAGGCCGACTCGGCGGCCCGCTAGCTCGTCATGCTGCGGGCCATGGCGTAGACGTTCAGGACGGCCAGGGCCAGCGGGATGAGCGAGAGCAGGACGGTGGCGTCGAAGACGTCGAGCATACGTCCCCAGAAGGGGGAGACGCCCTTGCGGGGGACGATGAGGCCGACGCCGACGAGGAGGGCGGCGCCGATGGCGATGCTGCCGGCGAACCAGACGATGCGGATGCTGAGCTGGGAGCCGTCGCCCTGGAGGAAGGCGACCAGCGCGGCGGTCGGCGGGTTGAGGGCCAGGCCCAGGATGAGGCCCATGACCGTGAGGATTCCGGCCACCAGCAGGCAGACGACCTGCGAGGTGTAGTGGAAGAGCCGGGCCCGCAGCATGGTGGCGATACCGGCGGCGAGGGCGAGGCCCTGCGCCCAGTGGTTGTCGGAGAAGCCGAGGACGACTCCGGCCGAGCCGACGACGACGGTGGCGCAGCCGGCGACGAGGCCGAGCAGCAGCTCGTGGCCGCGGCGGGCCTGGGCACCGATGCGGGCGAAGTCGACAGACTCCTCGTCGGGGGTCCCGCGGCCGCGCTCGCCGCCCCAGTCGCGGCCACTGGCGATCTGGTCGGGCGAGCGGAAGCCGATGGGCAGCCGGGCGAACCGCGCGGACAGTGCGGGCAGCCACGCGACGACCGCGATCGCGCCGACGGCGGTGACCGCGGCGACCTCGCTGACGGCGGCGTCGGTGAGGACGGCCGCGAAGGTGGCGAGGGTGCCGATCACGGCGAGGAAGGCGGCGGCTACGAAGGGCGAGTCTCCCTGCGGCAGCAGCCCGACCAGCAGGACGGAGGCGATCAGCACGACAACGCAGCCGACCAGGAAGTGCAGCCGGCCCGGGCCCTCGCCCCGGTCGACCGGGAAGATGCCGGAGCCGGCCAGCAGCAGGTGCGGCAGGGCGGCCAGGCCCAGGGCGATCGAGGACGCGCGGTCCTCGTAGACCCGGGCGCGTACGCCGGCCAGCGCGACCAGCAGGACGCCGGTGGCGCCCGCGATGATGCCCTGGAGGCTGTGCATGTCGCGCTTGACCGGGTCCGCGAACCACAGTGCGAACGCCATCATGACCAGCAGCAGCACGCCGGCGGTGAGGCCGGTGCCCTGCATGAGGTCGTCGCTCCAGCGGCGGCGGTCGCGGCTCACCGCCGAGGCGATGGCGTCGGACACGTCGTCGTACACCGCCGAGGGCAGTGACTGGGCGAACGGGCGCAGCAGAAGCAGGTCGCCGTCGAGGATGCGCTGCTCGGCGAGCGAGCGCCCGGCGTCGAGCACGGTGCCGTCGCGGCGTACCAAGTGGTAGCCGGTCGGGGCGCCTTCGGGCTGGGACTGGCCGGAGAGCCGCAGGATCTCCGGGTACAGGTCGACAAGTGCGACGTCCTCGGGCAGGGCGACGTCGATACGTGCTTCCGGCGCGGCGACTGTGACCCTGCAGAAGCCGGTCGCTGCGGTCATGCTCACCTGGCGTTTCCCCCGTCGTCCGGTGTGGGTGGTGGGTTGGGACCTGTCAGTGGTCCCGTGCCGCCCTCTCGGGCCCGTACGGCCGTGTGGCGGCGGTGCGTTAGCGTACCGCTGGTTTCTCACTTGCCCCACCCGGCCCTCGGGTTGACGCCTGTCAGTAGGATCGTCGCCAGCGCCAACGGCAAGTGAATTGGCCGGGGGGACCGTCAATAAACGGGGGCGGTCCTATTCTCTGCGATCTGCGTGAAGGACTGGTGCCTCGGTGAGCGTTGTCATCGTCAAGCGCCCGCCTCGGGCTCTGCCGCCCGATGTCAGCGGTGAGGAGGTACGCCTCGAACCGCCGCCGGAGTTGCCGCGCCAGGAGGATCAGGGCCTCCTGATGAACCTGCTGCCCATGCTGGGTATGGGCAGTTCAGCGGCGTTCTTCTTCATCGGCGGGCAGCCGTTCATGAAGATCATGGGCGGCCTGATGGTCGCTTCGACACTGGCGATGGCGATCGCCCAGATCATCAAGGCGCGGCAGGGGCCTTCCGGGCAGATGGCCCAGGAACGCACCGATTATCTCAAGTATTTGTCGCAGACCCGGCGTCAGGTGCGGCGCACCGCGCGAAAGCAGCGCGACGCGCAATTCTTCCTGCATCCCAGCCCCGATCAGCTGTGGTCGATCGTGGCCGAAGGCCGCCGCGTGTGGGAACGACGGGCGACCGATGGAGATTTCGCACAGGTTCGACTCGGGCTCGGCCCGCAGCAGTTGGCGACGCCTCTGGCGGCCCCGGAAACCGCGCCGCTCGAAGAGCTGGAGCCGCTGACCGCGCACGCGATGAAGCAGTTCCTCAGCTCGCACGGTTCGATCGAGAACCTGCCGCTCGCGGTGTCGCTGCGGGCCTTCTACCACCTGACGGTCTCCGGTGATCCGGAGACCGTGTACGGCGCTTCGCGCGCCATGATCGCCCAACTGGTCAGCCTGCACTCCCCCGAGGACCTGATGGTCGCCGTGGTCGCCGCCCCGGGCGCGCTGCCGGAGTGGGAGTGGGTCAAGTGGCTGCCGCACGCGCAGGACACCACGCATGACGGGGCCGGTACGCGACGCCTGATCGTCGGCGACCTCGTCGAGGTCGAGGAGCTGCTGGCGGACATCCTGGACGGGCGCGGCCGCTTCAACACACAGGCCCCGCCGGTGCTGGACGCACCGCATCTGGTGATCGTGCTCGACGGTGGCGGGGTGCCCGAGGACTCGGTCATCGCCGGTGCGGAGGGACTGCAGGGCGTCACGATCCTGGAGGTCGTCCCCGGCGACCTGGACGAGATGCGCAGCAGCCTCGCGGTCGAGGTCTACCCGGGCCGGCTGCGGCTGGAGTCGGCGGGCGGCGCGGTCTACACCGGCGTGCCCGACGTGCTGTCGGTCGCCGAGGCCGAGGCGCTGTCCCGCCAGCTCGCGCCGCTGCGGATGGGTTCGGCCGACGGCGACGACCCGCTGCTGGGCAACCTGGACTTCACCGACCTGATGGGCATCGGCGACGCCGGCGCGGTGGACGTCTCCCGCACCTGGCGGCCCCGTTCGCTGCCCGAGCGGCTGCGGGTGCCGATCGGTGTCGACAAGGACGGCCAGCCCGTCATGCTCGACATCAAGGAGGCCTCGCAGTCCGGTATGGGCCCGCACGGCCTGTGTGTCGGCGCCACCGGTTCCGGTAAGTCCGAGGTGCTTCGTACGCTGGTGCTCGCGCTGGCGGTGACGCACTCCTCGGAGACGCTCAACTTCATCCTCGCGGACTTCAAGGGCGGCGCGACCTTCGCGGGCATGTCCGAGATGCCGCACGTCGCCGCCGTCATCACCAACCTCGCGGACGACCTCACCATGGTCGACCGTATGCGCGACTCGATCACCGGTGAGCTGCAGCGCCGCCAGGAGCTGCTGCGTACGGCGGGCAACTACGCCAACATCACCGACTACGAGAAGGCGCGTGCGGCGGGTGCGGCGCTGGAGCCGCTGCCCTCGCTGGTGATGGTCCTGGACGAGTTCAGCGAACTGCTCACCGCACGGCCCGACTTCATCGACATGTTCATCCAGATCGGCCGCATCGGCCGGTCCATGGGTGTGCACATGCTGCTCGCCTCGCAGCGCCTGGAGGAGGGCAAGCTCCGCGGCCTGGACACCTTCCTGTCCTACCGGCTGGGTCTGCGCACCTTCTCGGCCGCCGAGTCGCGGACGGCGATCGGCGTCCCGGACGCGTACCACCTGCCGAACGTCCCGGGTTCCGGCATCCTCAAGTACGACACCGAGACGATGGTCCAGTTCAAGGCCGCGTACGTCTCCGGCGCGTACCGCCCCGGCGGTGGCGGGTCGCGCAGTGGCGGCGGACGGCTCGACCGGCTGCCGGTGCCCTTCACGGCGGCGCCGGTCGAGATGCGGATGATCGAGGAGCCGGCGGACTACGAGCCGGAGGCTCCGCAGACCGACGACGCGCTCGCGGACACCGTGCTCGACGTCATCGTGCAGCGCATGCAGGGCCAGGGCCCGCCGGCCCACCAGGTGTGGCTGCCGCCGCTGGACGAGTCGCCGACCGTCAACCAGCTGCTCCCGGCGCTGGCCGCCACCCCGGAGCGCGGCGCGCACGCGCCCGAGTACCCGCTGCTGGGCAAGCTGGTGGTGCCGGTCGCGATCGTCGACAAGCCCTTCGAGCAGCGCCGCGACGTCATGTACCTGGACTTCTCCGGTTCGGCCGGTCACGGCCTGGTGGTCGGCGGTCCGCAGTCCGGCAAGTCGACGCTGCTGCGTACGATGATCGCGGGCTTCGCCCTCACCCACACCCCGGTCGAAGTGCAGTTCTACTGCCTCGACTTCGGCGGCGGCGGCATGCTGGCCTTCGAGGGCCTGCCGCACGTCGGCGGGGTCGCGTCCCGGCTGGACGCGGAGAAGATCCGCCGTACGGTCGCCGAGGTCACCGGAATCCTCAACGCCCGCGAGGAGTTCTTCCGGGCGAACAACATCGACTCCATCAACACCTACCGCCAGCGCCGGGCGGCCGGGGCCTATCCCGACCAGGCCTGGGGCGATGTCTTTCTGGTCATCGACGGCTGGGGAACCTTCAAGACCGACTACGAGATGCTCGACCCGGTGATCCTCGACATCGCCGCGCGCGGTCTCGGCTTCGGCATCCACCTGGTGCTCGGCGCCTCCCGCTACACCGAGGTCCGGCCCGCCCTGCGCGACCAGCTCCTCAACCGCGTCGAGCTGCGCCTGGGCGACTCCATGGAGTCCGAGTTCGACCGCAAGAAGGCGGAGGCCGTCCCGGCCGGCGTACCCGGTCGCGGTCTGTCCCCGGACAAGCTCAACTTCCTGGGCGGCCTGCCGCGCCTGGACGGCGTCAGCGACTCCGACTCCCTCGGCGACGGCATGGCGCACCTCGTCTCGACCGTCGCCGAGCACTGGCAGGGCCCCCCGGCCCCGCCGGTGCGGATGCTGCCGACCCGGCTGCTCGTCAGCGAGCTGCCCAAGGGCAACGACTACCCGGAGCGCGGTGTCGCCTTCGGCGTCGACGAGACCACGCTGCAGCCCGCGTTCATCGACTTCGAGACCGACCCGCTGTTCATCATCTACGGCGAGAGCGAGTCCGGTAAGTCGTCGGCGCTGCGGCTGCTGTCCAAGCAGATTGCGGAGCGATACCCGAGCGACAAGGCGCTGTTCGTCGTCTCCGACTACCGGCGCGCGCTGCTCGGCGAGATCCCCGACAGCCACCTGTACAAGTACTGCGCGGCCGCTCCCTCGCTGCAGGAGGTCGTCACCGGCCTCGCCGGGTCCATGGCCCGCCGTATGCCGGGCCCGGACGTCACGCCGGACCAGCTGCGCAACCGCTCCTGGTACGACCTTCCGGACGCCTTCGTCATCGTCGACGACTACGACCTGGTCGCCACCAGCAGCGGCAACCCGCTGCAGTCACTGCTGGAGTACCTGCCGTTCGCCCGCGACCTGGGCCTGCGCGTCATCCTGGCGCGCAGCTCGCAGGGCGCGTCGCGGGCCTCCTTCGAGCCCTTCATGCAGCGGATGAAGGAACTCGGCGCGCAGGCGCTCGTCATGTCCGGCGACCCGCAGGAAGGACCGCTGGTCGGCAGTACGAAGGCGGCCCGACTGCCGCAGGGCCGTGGGCAGTTCGTGACCCGCAAGAAGGGCGCGCAGCTGGTGCAGACCGGCTGGCTGCCGACGAACTGACGGTTCGTTCGCGTCGTACGCCTCGTACGAAAGCGGCGGTGCTTCCCCGGTCCCGGGGCGGCACCGCCGCTTTGTGCGTAGCCGTGAGCCGGCGGAGTGGGAGGGGGAGGGATTCCTGCCGCTGGACATGATGCGGACCGGCTTCGCGGCCACCGCCAAGAAGATGCCTACTTCCGTGCCGGGTGCCACTCCAGGCCCCAGCCGTACGCGAAGTCCGCGGCCTGCTGCATGCTGACGCCGGCCTGCGGCGGCAGGTAGCGGGACTCGCGCTGGACGACCAGTTCGCCGTTCTGGTTGGTGATGAGCGCAAGGGCGCAGACCCGCGAGGGCGCGTTGTGCTCGTCCAGCGAGAAGTCGACGGGCGCACCGAACTGGGGCTGGAGGGTGACGGTGGCGTGCAGGCCCGCGAAGCTGCCGGTGCCCTGGTAGATGATGACGAAGATCAGGATCCGGCGGAATTCGGCGGCGTGGTCGAGATTGATGGTGAGGTTCTCGCCGGTCGCCAGCGCGCCGGTGCGGTCGTCGCCGTCGAGGTGGATGTACGGGACCTGGTGCAGGTTGCCGAAGTTGCCGCCCACGGCCTGGACGATGCCCTTCCTGCCGTTGTTCAGCTCCCACAGGGCGCACAGGTCGAGGTCGGTCTGCGGGGGCGCCCCTGCGGAGCCCGCCTTGGCGAGCTTGCGCCTCCAGCCGCCTGCGCCGCCGCCTGCGGAAGGCGCCTGGGCGAGCTGCCAGTTGAGGTTGACCCGCATGGCGCCCGAGGTGCCGCCCTGCTTGGTGAGGGAGACGGCGGGGGATTGTTTGGTCAGCGTGATCTTGCTGAGGCTGATGGGCGGGGGCGGAGCCGCAGGCGGGGCGGCGGGCATGGGCGGTACGGGCGGCGGAGCCATGGGCATCGGCGGTGCGGCGGCCGGGGCGGTCTGGGGCTCGTCGTCCACGGAGATGCCGAAGTCCGCCGCCAGGCCGGCCAGCCCGCTCTCGTACCCCTGGCCCACAGCACGGAACTTCCACGCGCCCTGCCGGCGGTACAGCTCCCCGAGCACGAACGCCGTCTCCACCGTCGCGTCCGCGCTCTCGAACCGGGCGATCTCCGCGCCGCTGCCCGCGTCCACGACCCGCACGTGCAGCCCCGGCACCTGCCCGAAGCCTCCGCCGTCCGCCGACGCCGCCAGCACCACCGTCTCCACGGCGGGCTCCACGCGCCCGAGATCGACGGTCAGCACGTCCGTGACCCCGCCCGTGACCCCGCCGGCCGCCGGGGTCTTGCCCTCGTGCCGTACGGCCCCTGAGGCGTCCACCGGCTGGTTGTAGAACACGAAGTCCGCGTCCGACCGCACCTTCCCGCCCACCAGCAACAGCGCCGACGCATCGGCGTCCGGCACCCCAGGGCCCGTGCCCCAGCCCAGCTCCACCCGCACCACCGGCGCGGGCACCGGCACATTCATGCCCTTCTGAATCAGCATCAGCGCATCCCCTGTAGGCGTCGTCCCTGCCCGCCTATCCTCCCCGCCGTCCCCTCCGCGCGCAGCAGCGGGTCACACGGAACCGTGAGCGGCCGCCGTGATCCCGGCGTCCGCCGCCGGGCCTCCGCGATCCGGGTCCCGGACCGCTGCCTCGGATTCAGTCGTTGTACAGGGCGTAGGTCCATGCCTTCGAGGCGCTTCCCACATGGTCGATGAGCCACAGGCGCCCTTCGATCTCCTGGCGTATCAGACGCGGCTCTTCCCGCCCTCCGATGCGGGCCAGGGTGCGATGGCCGACGATCCATTCGGCGGTCATGGTCAGGAAGCGCTCCAGGTCCGCCGCGACCAGGCTGCCCTCGAGGCCCGGTTCGTCGAGGCCGGCGGGGATGCGCAGCACCGCGCCGGTGGGTCCGTCGAGGACGAGGAGGCCCCCCATCCACTGGCCGATGCGGAAGAACGGTCCGGCGGTGTCCGGGGCCGGCAGGTCGGCGGGCCAGGGGACTTCGTGCAGGAACTCCTGGTGCCGGGGCTGGAGGCCGAGCCCCTGCTCGTCCAGTTCTGGCAGCCCGGGGCCGGTGAGGACGCGGCGGGCGCTGTCGTCGGTCAGGGCGGGCGGCAGGGCTTCGGAGGCGGTGCGGTGGACGGTCTCCGGGCCGAGGAGGCCGGCCAGGTCCGCTGGGGACGGGGGCGGGGTGGTCGCGTACGGCGCTGCGGCCGGGGCGGAGAGGGCGGGGGCCAGCAGGGTTCGGTGGCAGGGCTCAATGCCGGCGAAGCCGTCGGGGTCCTTCGGGTCGTCGGGTTCGAGGGCGATCAGGCCGCCCTCGCCCGCCAGGAGGACGACACCGTCGACCTGGAGCCGTACGTCCAGCCAGTAGTCGTACGCGGCCGAGGGACCGTCCGCCGAGTCGGCGGCGTCCTCCAGGTCCTCGGTGGAGACCGGGCCCGGCTCGTCGTGTTCCTCAGGCTCCGGCCAGTTCAGGGCAGCGCGGTCGGCGGCGGGAATGTCGCCCTCGTACCAGGGCCCGGCGAGTCGCTGTGCGGTGTGCGGGTCGTGGATACGTACGGCACCGTCCTGGTCGCCGATGACCGCGACGGCGGGACGGCCCTGCCATCGCACCTCGACCAGATCATTGACCGCTCCGTACCGCAGATACGCGGGGTCGTAGCCGCCCGGCGGACGCCAGAGGGTCCATTTCACGGTCCAGGGCAGCGCGATGCCGCTGCCGGTGATGGCCGAGGCGAGGGCGGTGTCGCCGCGCGCGGTGGCCATCAGGTGCAGCCAGGCGGCCCATTCGGGCTGGGATGCCGGTGCGACCCCGTACAGGGCGAGGTAGTTCGCGTCGGCGGCCGCGTTCCCGCCCGGCAGGCCCTCAGCGCCGAAGGCGCAGCGGGCGGCGTCCAGCAGCCCGGTGCGGGGGATGTTGGCGATGGCCTCCCCGTCGCCGAGCAGGTCGGCCTCGAACCGGCCGGCCTGGGCCGTGTGCATGGCCAGCCCGGCCGCCGCGTACGCCCCGACGGGGCCGGACGCGGCCCAGCCGGCAGGATGCCGGAAATCGGGGGCGGCCTCGCGAAGTCGGCGCGTCAGGTGCGCGCCGGTGCGCCGCAGGATGTCGGGATCCGTGCGCTCGGCGTCCCGGCGGAGGCTTTCGGCCACCTCCTCGTCGCGGAAGGCGACCACGGGGTCACCGCTTCCGTCCGGATCTTCGACCGCCAGCACTTCGGGGTGGCGTTCGGTCAGGGCGAGCAGTTCGGCCGTCTCCGGCCGCTCCAGTCCGGCGCCCTCGGCGAGGAAGCGCCAGACCGGAAGCGGTACGCGGCGCGGCTCGGACAGGGCGAGTACTCGCAGGAGCGCGGGCAGGGCACCCGTGTCCTCGGGGCTTCCGAGCAGGCGGATGCCGATCGCGCGCCCCCGCTCGATGTCGGGGTCGGGGACGGCCTCGGTGACCACTCCGATCCCCGAGAGGGTGAGGCTTGTGACCAGATCACCGAGCACGCGGGACGGGGCCGCACTGCGCCGGGTGAGCCCTGCCCGTTGGATGCCTGTGAGAAGGACGAGCCGGTCCTTGCCCTGGCGCTCCAGAGCACGCCGCCACTGCGGGTACCTTCGCTGCTTGTCCGGAATCCCGAGGTGATCCATCACGTCGGCCAGCAGTTCCTCCTGGGACCGGCCGGCCGCCGCGTCAAGCAGCAGGCTCCCGGGCACCTGGCGGTGGACCTCCCGCAGCACCCGTACGCGTTCCGGTTCGGTGCCGCCGACGACTGCGACCCGCTTGCCGTCGCGCCGTCCTCCGCGCCACCACTCCAGTACGCGGTCGATGGCCTCGTCGGCGGGCAGGACTTCCACCGGCTCCGGGGTCTCCGGCATCGGGTCCGGCATCAGCGGCTGTTCGCCGAAATCAGGTGCATCTGAACCTTCGCCCAGGTCTCGGCGACCGTCTCCACGTGCGCGTCCATCTCGCCCTCGATTGCATCCTCCGCAGGCGTCCCGAACTTGCCGACCTTGGTCTTGATCTGTGCGTCGGACAGCTTCGCCGCCTGCAGCCTGTTCTTCTGCTGCTCCTCGGACAGGGCGTTGAAACCGGGTTCGTTCCTGATCGCCGCCTGCTGCGCCTTCAGCCGCTTCCGCTCGGCGTCCCGCAAGTCCACACCTTCGGAATCCTCACGGTACGTGGCACTGTATTGCACCGGCACATTCTGCATGGACTCCGCCTTCCGGATGCGGCTTGAGCAGTCGGCGTGCCCCTCGCCTTCGCCGCAGGGCTCGCGCTCCGTGTACAGCGCCACGATTCGCTGAGGTTGACCGTTCGGCGGCGTCTTGTTGACCGTATCCATCCAGTCGAGCAGATGTTTCTCCGAATGCCGTGGGGAAACTCCGGTGGTGTCGGCGGGGACGGAGGAGTCCACCACGTACGTGTGATTCCCGGCGGCGTCGACGACTTCCACCACCGCGTAGTTCTTGGCCGAGAAATCGGGGCGATGCAGCCCCGCGTCGGTTATGAGAGCGTTGATGTCGTTCGCGCTGAGCTTCTTCTTGGACTTGCCCGTGACGTGCTCGTGGAGATCGGACAGCGCCTTTTGCGCGTCGGAGCCCGGCCGGCGGTACTTGGGCGGTACCTCCTTCTTGGTGGCGTTGTCCCTCGACGCGGCAGCAACCGACCGCGGGGACTTCTTCGCGGGGTCGTCATTGCCCTTGCGCTGTGGCGGGGAGTCCTTGTACGGCTTGCCCTCGGGGTCGTGGTGGGGACTGCCGCCGACGCCCTGGCCCTCGTGGAAACCTACGCTCAGCCGGGCCAGAGTGGCGACAACGGCACAGCGCTCACCGGAATTCATGTTCCGGAAGTCGTCGCCGAGGGCGTTCGCGATTTCGTCATGGGTGAGGTGGGTGGGCGGCTCCGGTTGGCCATTCTCGCGGGCCTCACGGGCCGCTTCGACGCGGGCGCCTGAGGTCCGCAGTACGTCCGCGAGCTGTCCGTTCTCCGCCCAGTGCTGCACCCTGTCGTGCACATGGTCGTCCAGATCGATCCGGTGGACCGGGTTCCTGCCTGATTCCGGTGTGTTGTCCGGGCCAGGAGTGCGGAGATTGTCCTGGGCGTTGTCCGGCGTCAAACCCTGATGCTCGGAGCCCTGATGCTCGGCGGCGGGCAGTGGGCGGGCGTCAGGATTCTGCGGGGTGTTGTCACCATGGCTGTCGACGTCCATACGGTCGCCGTCACCGTGGGAGCTGTCCCGGTCCGGGGCCGGTCCGGACTGCGGATCGTCGGTCCGGGGGCGCTTCGTGCTGGGCCCTTCGTCCCTGTCGCTCTGGCTTTCCCCGTCGAGGGACATGTCGTCCGGATGCTTCCGCTTGTTGTCCGAGCCGGCCGGCGCGGCGTCGGGGCGGCGGTCGGTGGTGGCGGGGCGGGAGTCGGTGGGGCGGTTGGTGCCGGGGGTGGGGTCGGCGGGGGTGACGGGGCGGCGGTTGGGGTCGAGGGGGACGGCGAAGACGCCGTTGTCGCCGTTGTGGAGGGGGGTGTTGGAGCGCTGGCCGGTCTGGGCGTCGACGTAGGTGATGTCGCCGTTGTGGTTGACGGCGTTCCAGGCGTGGGCGCGGCCGTTGGAGTCGGAGGTGATGATGACGGCCTGGGAGCCGTGGCCGGAGTCGTGGAGGGTGGATTCCAGGCGGGTGAAGGCGTCGTGGCCGTTGCCGAGGTCGGAGAACTTGGCGCCGAGGGTGTTCTCGATACGGTCGCGGCCGCCGGTTTCGCCCCGGTCGGAGGGGTTGCCGTCCGCGTCGGTGTCGGGGGTGCGGGAGGCGGCGGCGGTGGGGTTGCCGGAGTAGGTGTCGACGGTGGAGAGGGCGGTGTCGACGCAGTTGTTGTTGCGGCCGGGCTCGGTGGGGTCGGTGCCGTTGATGTGCTCGGTCCAGGACCCGTCGTTGGGGTCGGGGTGGCGGACCGGGTCGCCGTTGTCGTCCCGGGGGATGTGGTTTTCCAGGTTGTTCTGGTCGTCGGGACGTGGACCTTCGACGCCGCCGGGCTGGTCGTAGGGGCGGGAGTCGGCGGTGGGGCGGGCCGGTGGCTGCTGGCCGTTGGTGGGCTGGTGCTGCTGGGGGTGGGCGGTGGTCTGCGCCGGGATGGTGGCGTGGACGTGGACCGGGGGCGGGGGTGTGGTCGTGCTCGGCTGCTGCGTCTGCGGGGTCTGCTGGCCCTGCGGCGGCTGCTGCGGGCGGGGGCCGGGCGCCTCGGCGGCCGGACGGTCGGGCGACTGCGGCGTCGGGGACGGCTGCGCGGGCGCCTGACGGGGCGGGGCGGTGGGGCTGGTGTTCCCGGGAGCGTTCTGGCCCGGGGTGGTGTTCGGGGTGGTGCTCGACGGCGTGCTGCTCGGCGGCGTGCTGCTGCTCGGCGGCGTGCTCGTACTCGACGGCGTGCTCGTGTTGGGACTCGTACTCGAACCCGTACTCGACGGCGTGCCGCCGGTCGTGGGGCTGGGGCCGGTCACCGGAGTGCTGCTCGGGGTGGTGGTCCGCGAGGGCGTCGAGGACGAGGAGGAGGTCGAGGACGGCGTGCCGGCAGCGGCCGTGTTGGGGCTGCTGATCTGGGTGTTGCTGCCGCCGGTTGTCGTGGGCGTGCTGGTGCCGCCGGTGGTGCCGGGCCGGCTGGAGGTGCCGGAGCCGGCGCTGTCCAGGTTGGGGCTGGAGGGCATGCCCGAGTTGGACGACTGCGACTGGTGGGCGGTCGGTCCTGTGTCCCCCGACTGGTGGGTGGGGGTGTAGTGCTGGCTCAGGTCGGGCGAGGCGATGCTGTCGGACTGCGTACGGACGTTGTGGGCGGTCGTGTCCGTGGCGTGCGTCGGCGTGTACGAGGTCGGGTTCGGCGAGCTGGGTGCTGAGTCCGAGGACGTGGCGTGCGGCGACGAATCGGCGGACGGTGTCGAGTCGTGCGCCGGCGTCGACGTCGGTGAGTCGCCGGGCGTTGCGGCCGGAGTCGAGTCCGGGTTGCTCGTGGGGGTCGAGTCCGTGGCGGAAGGCGTGTCCGCCGAGGGCGGCGGGTCGAAGGGGGACGGCGTGTAGTTGTCGGCCGCGTGCGTCACCGAGGAGGCGGCCGACGCCGGGACGGGTGTCGAGTCCGGCGTTGTGCCCGGTGCCGAGTCCGGCGTGGAGTCAGGCGTCGAGGTCGACAACAGAGTCGGTGGCGTGCCGCCGGAGCTCGTGGGGCCGTTGCCGTCGCCGTTGCCGTTGCTGAGCGGGCCGGTCGGTGAGGTCGTCGTCGGACCTGAGTTGCCGTCGCCGCTCGTGGTGGTCGTCGTGCTCGTGCTGTTCGAGTTGCTCGTGCTGTTCGAGGTGTCCGACGAGGAGTCGCCGTTGGACGAGTTCGTACTGTCCGTCGAGGTCGAGGACGACGTGGACGACGATCCGTCACCGTCGGAGGAACTGCTGTCCCCGTGCCCGTTCCGGCTGTCGATCGCGTGGTGGGCGCTGTGGCCGGCCTTGCCGCCCAGGTTGTCCCGGACGCCCTCGGCGATGGTCTGCGGGGTGTTCTTGAGCTGGTCGACGGCGGCGTCGGAGCCGGCCTTGAGGGTCTGGCCGACGTCGATGCCCTTCTGGGCGCCGAAGTTGACGTTCAGGGACTGGGAGATCAGGTCGGTGATGATGGCTTCGAGGGCGGAGATCGCGGGCTCCTTCATCGCCTCGACGATCGCCTCGATCAGCGCGTCCTTGAGCTCCTTGAGCAGACGGCGCACGATCATCCGCGTCGCCTGGGTGGCCCCGGCCACCCCGACCTCGGACAGACCGAAGGTGAAGGGCGCCGCTGCTTGGGCGGCGATGATCTCCGCTGCGAGGATGGCCAGTTGGACGATCACCGCCGCCTTGGCCGCGATCACGATGGCGCCGGCCGCGTCGAGGACGCCTGCGACGACCAGGGCCACGGTCTGGGCGTCGTCCAGGTAGCCGGAGCCGTTGCCGGAGAACTTGTCCCAGGTGCCCTTGAAGCCGTCGATCGAGTCGCCGTGGTTCTCGGAGATGACATTGCCGGCCGCGGTCACGCCCGTGTACTGGATCCCCTGCACGTCGGTCGCGAAGTCCCGCCACAGGTTGGCGGCTTCGAAGAGCTTGTCCTCGTCCGCCGTCGGCCAGTCCATCCCGAGGACCTCGTTGAGGACCCATTCGAGCCAGTTCGGCAGCATGATGGACACGCGGTGTTCCCCCGTTGAGAGTCAGTTGCGGATTGCGGGCGGCCGGTACTTCAGACAGTCGTCGGCGGCTTCAGCTGTTTGAGCAACTGGCCCTGTGCGTCGGCGTGCGACTGCTCCTGCTGGATGAGCGCGTTGTTGAACGTCTCGTTGGAGTCATGGTTCTTGCCCATGTCCTGCAGCGCCTTGCCGATGTCGTCCAGCCGGGTGGTGAGGAAGTCCATCGACTGGTACATGCCGTCGCGTACTCCCTCGTAGACGACACCGAACTTCTCGCCGATGTCGTCGTCGCCCCACGGAGGCGTGTCGCCCTGCTCCAGGGTGGTCAGCCCGTTCCTGAGGCGGTCCACGGCATTGCCAAAGGACTCGCTCATCTTCTTGAAGCTGTTGCCCTCGGTGTCGAGAACGTCAGTTGCGGCTTTGAGGCCGTCCTGTCCCATCAACTTCCCCCGTCCATGCGGCGATCACGTTCCGGCACGGCAGTCAGTCATCTCAAAAGCTTACTGAGGACAACCCGTGCTTCTTCAAGGCCCTTACGTCACAGCTCTGTTCTGGATCGGCCAGAGCTAGATGCGGCCACGGCGTCCGCGCGGGCGCGGCGTTGTGGGCTGCTGCGCGGGCGCGTCACGCTCGGCCTGCTCGCGGGCCTCGGCTTCCTCCTGCTCGCGGCGGTAGCGCTCGGCGGCCTCGCGGTTGCGCTCCTCCTCCTCGGGGGTGAGGCTCTCGGCGGCCCGGCGGATCTTGGTCATGCCGTCGCCCAGGGCGTCGAGGTACGGTCCTCCCTTGGCGACGTCGGTCATGGTGAGCCGGCCGGTGAGGACTTCGCGAGCCATCTGCTTGAGCTGGGGAGGCACGTTGGGGTTGTCGCGGAGGGTGCGCAGGGCCTTGTGGAGGCGGGCGGCCTGGGCCGGGTCCCTGGCGTCCTCCAGGAGGTCGTCGTCGGTGACTTCGCGCTCGGTACTCATGGAATCGCCCCCGTCTCAGGATGTGCGTGCGCATGCCATAGTGCCAGGCGCCCGGGGGTTGAAACCATGGCCATAGGATCGGCGTCCGTAGGTATCGCACGCACGACGAGCGAAGGGCGGCAGAGGCCATGAGCGGCCAGTACGCACCGCATCCCCACATCGGCGGCCGGACGGCGGCGCTGCGCGCGCTGGCGGCCTGGCGGATGGAGTGGCCGGGGACGCCCAGATGCGTTGTGCTGACCGGGAGTTCGGGGAGCGGTGTGTCACGGCTGCTGACCGGCTTTCTGATGCTGTGCGATCCGGAGTTCAGGAAGCAGCTGCCGCTGGCCGAGCTGGATCCGACCATCGTGCCGCCGGAGCTGCCCGCACCGGCCGTGCCCGGTCCGGACGGGCTGACGGCGGCGCAGCTGCTGTGGGTGCTGGCCGACCACTTCGGGCTGAAGGCCTCACGGGTGGAGGACGTGTACGCGGAACTGGCCGCCCTGGACGCGCCGGTGACCGTGGTCGTACCGGACGTGGACCTGGCCGGGGCGATCCGGGGGCTGGACGAGCCGGCCCGGCTCGTACGGGAGGTGCTGCGGCCGCTGGCGGCCACGGAGACCGTACGGCTGCTCGCGGACGTGCCGCGCCCGCTGGCCGCCGAACTGGCCGCCGGGCTCCCGCCGGGGACGGTGCAGGTCATCGACCTGGACGAGCCGGAGTGGGACGACCCGGAGGGCCTGCTGCTCCAGGCGGACGCCTTGCTGAGCCCGCAGTTCGGGGCGCCGGAGCTGCCGTTCACCCCTGATCCGGCGGCGCGCGGGCGGCTGGCCGGGGCGATCGCCGGGCGGGCGGCGGCGAACGGGCCGGGCGGGAGCCGGCTGACGGTACAACTGGCGGTGAACGGAATCCTGATGGCGCCGGCGGGCTTCGATCCGGCGGACCACGAACTGCTACCGCGCGGTATCGGCGAGGCCCTCGATCTGCACGCCCGCCGTCTGGGCGCCGAGCCGGAGCTGCTGCGGCAGATTCTGCTGCCGCTCGCGCTCGCGGAGGGCCAGGGGCTGCCGTTGCAGCTGTGGGCGCCGCTGGCGAGTGCGGTCGCGGGGCGGGACATGGGCGAGGCCATCGCGGGGGCGATGACGCTGGCCGGGCCGTTCGTCACGCCGGTGGAATCCGCGGACGACGGCCGTACTCTGCTCGAACTGCTGCACCCCGGGCTGGCCGAGGAACTGCGGTCCGGCCTCCCCGACGGCGGGCGAGCGGCCCAGACGCAGATCGCGGTGGCGCTGCTGGAGCAGGTTCCCGCCCAGAACTGGGCCGAGGCCGATCCGTACGTACGCGACTACATCGCGGGCCACGCCCTGGCGGCCGGGCTGCTGCCGCAACTCCTCACCGACCCGGGCCTGTTCACCTACGCCGACCCCGTCACGCTGCGCGCCGCCGTGGAAGCCGTGCCGCTGGAGGCGCTGGGCGCCCCGGCCCGTACGTACCGAAGGGTCGCGCCGCTGCTGACCCGCACCGAGGCGCCCGAGGTGCTGCGGGCGGCGCTGCTGGAGACGGCGTTCGTGGAGGACGGGCTGCGGGACTACGCGGACGCCGTGCACGCGCTGGGCCTGGCCCTGCCGTGGCGGACGCTGTGGAGCCTGCCGGTGCCCGGGGTGAGCGCGGTGACGGCAGCGGCCCTGCCGGCACCGTCCCCGGAAGCGGAGCCGTCACGCGTCGCCGTCCTGGTCGTCCCCGAGGGCACCCCCGGCGCGCTGCCCCTCGGCGGCGCCGCCGTCATGGTGCACGGGCTCACCGAACCGGCGCCCGCTTCGCAGGACGCCCTCGACCCGGCGGCCATCCTGCGCCCCGGCGAGGACGAGCGCGCCGCCGCCCCGCTGGCGCTGAGCCGTGGCGCGGACTACGTACGGGTCTGGGACCGCGCCTCCGAGGAGGTCGTCGCGGCCGTGATCTCCGACGTACCGTTCACCGGCGCCGACCTCTCCCCCGACGGCGTACTGCTGCTGGCCACCGAGCGCGGAGCCAAGGCCCTGCGGATCACCACCCCCGCTTAACCGCCCCGCGCAACCGATAACCTCGTACGTACGACACCCGTCTGAAGGAGCTCTTCCTCGTGATCAGCCAGGCGCAAGCGCTCGCGACCGCCGACCGTTGGCTCAACGGCCACGCTCCGCAGGAGCAGCACCGCCGGGTCGGCATTCAGGAGTTCGACCTCGGGTGGGTGGTGTGGGCGGTGCCGCCGCCCGTCGAGGTGGACCCGGTGACCGGGCAGCGCCGACCGCCCGCCGACTTCGGCAACGCGTGCGGGGTCGTCGACCGGCGCACTGGCGAGCTGACCGTCTGGCCCTCGGTGCCGGTGGACGAGGTCATCGGCATGTATCAGGCCAAGCACGGCGCCTCCGCGTCCGCCGATGCGGCCCCGCCGGTCACGGGCCCGGGCAACACGGCCGTCTTCTCGTACGTCGACCCCGCGAACGGCGAGGAGACCACGCTCTTCCGCACCTCCGCCCCCGGGCAGCCCCCCGCCGAATACCAGGCCTGGGCCGACCTGCAGGGCATCGGCGTACCGGCCGGCAACGTCGTCGCCGTCCACACCGACCTGCGGCCCAGCCTGCTGCCCGGCGGCTACACCGGCGACCTGATCCTCAACGCCTTCCCGAACGCCTCCTTCTCCTGCTCCCAGGACTACGGCATGCGGCCCGAGGAGCGCGCCGAGGGCATCGCCGCTCTCATCCAGAACGTCGAGTCCATGCACCGCATGGCCGGCCAGCAGCCCCCGCCCCGCCCCCACCGCGTCCCCGTCCCGGACAACGTCACCCCGGCGGAGCCCGTGGACGACGCCGCCCTCGGCCAGGAGCTGGTGGAGGTCCTCGGCGCGGACGGCGTCCGCCGCTACGACGCCGCCGACCTCGCCGCCACCGAGCTCCCCGAGTCCGCCGCCGCCACCCTCACCACGGCCGGCCTCCCCGCCGACATCCCCTTCTTCTTCGCCGCCGACCGCCCCGACGTGCCCCCGCCCGGCGGCCTGTTCACCGACGCGGCCACGCATCTGCGGGAGCGCGGGACCGAGGCCTCCGAGCAGGCCCTGGAGACCCTCGCCGGCCACGTACGCATCGGCACGGACGGCCTCTACGTCGTCACCGTCCAGTGCCGGGGCGCCGAGCGCTGGATCGGCTCCGTCTGGGCCGTCCACCCGGTCTCCGGCACCGGCCGCTTCATCAACCGGTCCGTCGCCGCCTTCGACCGCTCACTGGCGCTGCTGGTGCAGACCCGGGAGGAGATGGACGGCATGGACCCGGTCGAGGCGGGCGCGGCCGTCGCCGCCTTCCAGGAACAGTTGGCCGCGCTGGACCCGACGGCGCTTGGCGACGTCGAGAATTGGTGGACGGTCGTGGTCGAGCAGATGTGGCACGGCCTGTTCTGAGTCCCACCCATGGCGGCTACGATCACCTTGTGAGCGGCACCGACAACACCCCGTCCCTCGTCGAGCCAGAGCTCGAGCCCGAGCTTGAATCGGAGCCCGAGCTCGAGCCTGGCTCCGAGCTCGAATCCGAGCCCGAATCCGACGAGGAGCCCCGGACCGGCCTGACGCCCCGCCAGGCGCGACGCGTCCGCGTCATCCTGGCCTCCGTCCTCATGGCCGTGATGGCTGTGCTCCTCGTGGTGCGGCTGGCGAGCAGCACCTCGGTCCTGGTCGTCGGCGACTACGGGCTCGCCCTGATCCTCTGCGGCATCGTCATCGAGCTGAGCCGCAACGGCCGTACCCGCCTGGCCACCTGGCTGCTCTGCGTCGGCCTCGTCACGGCGCTCGCCGTGGACTGGTTGCTGCTCTGACCCAGGCCGCCCTCACGGGGCCTTCGATTCAGCTGCGGCTCCCGATGCGAGGTTCCGCTTGACGACCGCGACGTCGTCGGTCGCAGCCCCGCCGCAGATGTCGCCTGTCGAAACGGGGTCGAGGGCGTTCGGCGCAAGCACCGTGCGGTCCGACAGCGGCTGTTCCGGCAAGTGAAATGCAGGCTTGTGAGACGCCCGGAAAAGCGTCCCACAAGCCTCAACAGATGCTGATGACTACTGGTTGGGCCACTGGTTCGGTGGCTGCTGCTGCGAGGCGTACGGATTCTGCTGCGGCTGCTGCGGCGGGTAACCGCCACCCGGCGGCTGCTGCCCCCAGCCGTTCGGCGGCTGCGGGGGCTGCTGCGGCTGCTGCCAGCCGCCCTGCGGCGGCATCGGAGCGCCGCCACCCGGGCCGTTGCGGCGACCGCCGCGCCTGGAGAGGACGACGATCAGCACGATCACGACGACAAGCACGGCCAGGCCGATGGCGACGATGACGCCGATCCCGATGCCCGACGAGTCGGACGACGCCGAGGAGTTGCTCGCGTCCGAGCCGCCCGAGGAGGCACCGGTCGACGGCGAGGCGTCGGAGGACGACGAAGTCGCAGCCGTGGGCGTCTTCAGCGGGCCCTGCTTCGAGCCGGCCGGAATGTTCTCGGTGAGCGCCCGGTAGGGGCGGATGAAGCCGTAGCCGTAGTGCTTGTCCGGAAGGCTGAGGTTCTCCGCGGAGGTGGGCAGGCCTGCCGTCTTCACGAGGCGGTTGGCGATCTGGCCGGCGGTCAGGTCCGGGAACTTGGAGCGGAGCAGGGCGGCGGCTGCGGAGACGTAGGCGGTGGCGTCCGAAGTGCCGTTGGCGAGGTGGTACTTGCCGTTGGGGGACGCGGACCGGATGTAGACGCCGGGAGCGGTCAGGAGGAGTTCCGATCCGTAGTTGGAATTCTTCCAGATCGTCCCGGTATTGTCGATTGCGCCTACGGAAAGGACTCCCGGTGCACCGCTTGGGTACGATGCATATTGATCGTTATCCGTGTGCTCATTTCCACTCGCTGCCACCATGAGGACATCATGTTCGGCTGCATAGGCAATGGCCTTTTTTTCATCCCCGCTGAGGGCATACTTGGCGAACGACATGTTGACGACAGAGGCACCCTGATCCACTGCATAGCGGAGACCCTCCGCCCAGTCGGCTTTACTGTTGAACTGATTGCCGTCACCGGCGAGATACCTGATGGGAAGGATCTTGGCATCCGGGGCCAGTCCCTTCACTCCCTCAGAATCTCCGCTGCCGTGCCCGTGTCCTGCGATGATTGACGCCATCGCCGTACCGTGGGTGCTGCTGGTCTCGTGATCAGCTGACCCAGAGCTGAGAAGGTCCTTGCCGGGCAGCACATTTCCCGTCAAGTCAGGATGCGACCCATCGACACCGCTATCAATGACGGCAACCGTGACGCCCTTCCCGGTGGACACGGTCCAAACCTTTTTGGCATCGAACGCGGTGAGTGCCCACTGGTCATTTCTGATGCTGTCTGCCGACGCGACCGGCGCAGTTCCGAAGAGCAGCGCTCCCGCCACTACCGCGCCGCCCACTGCACGCAGCGTCCGCGTGAAGCTCATGCTGTTTACACCTCTCCTTACGTGAATGAGGGCCCGCAGCCCGAGGACTGCGGGCTCCTTCGCGTTTCCGCCGATCACTCGTCCGACAGACGCCTACTCGATGACCCGGGGTGCCACATTACGCTCAGGTGTCCAAGTCTCCTCGTCCTCGATGAGGTAGTCCGGACGCTCTCCCTCGCGCCCCTCACCGTCGCCCTTACCGCGGCCGTGGGCACCAGGTGCGCCTGCCATGCCCCGACCGCTTTTGCCGCTCGCTCCGGCTTGCGTACCACCGCGGCTGCGATGGAGGCCGGATCCGCCTTGGGCTCCGGTGCCGGACTTGCCCTTGGCCGCGCCGACGACGCCACCCTTCTGGCGGGCCAGAGCACCACGGCCGGTCGAGCCGCCGGCTCCGGCCTTACCCGCGCCGGCCCCACCGCCCGCGCCGGGCATGCCGGTGCGGCCGGCGCCCGTACCGGTACGGCCGGCGGCACTGCTGCCGCCGAGCCCCGAAGCTGAGACACCGCCGACACCGGAGACCCCAGAGGTTCCGCTCCCCGAGCCTCCAAGACTGCTTGTGCTCCCAAGACCGCCGGAGCCCGACGACCCACCAGAACCGACTCCGCCGTAACTCCCGCTCGAACCGCCAAGGCCGCTGGTTCCGCCAGAACCGGAGCCAGAACCGCTGCCAGTGCCAAAGCTGTCAAGGCTGGTGCCGATCGCAGGGGAACTGCTGCCAGTATCGATCTTCTTCGGGCTGATGGTCATGGGGGAGCTGTCGTCGATGGAGGGCATGGTGGTCGTGAGGGGGGTGATACCCGAACCACCCCCCGTGCTGGGACTCTGGTAGTTGCCGGTCGAGGTGTGGGGATTGGTGACTCCCGTGTTCAGACCGCCGGTTCCGCCCCCGGTTTGACCGCTGCCGGAGTTCTTGGATTTGCCGCCCGGTTCGGGAATTGTCTCCTCGCTGCCAGTATTGGGATCCCCCATGGTCGCGGCGGCCCGCTTGTACGTCGTCCCCAGCGTCTCCATCTGGATGGCTGCCTGGAGCGCGACTTCCCTACCCGCGGACAGCTGACCGGCGTTCCGCTTGAGCGCGGTCGCGGTGTCCATGTTGGGGTTGGCCAGGTCCGCGTTGAGCTGGGCGTCGCTGCGGCCGCTGTTGCCGCCGATCCCGAGGAGGCTTGCGCCACCGCTGATGAGCCCGGACACGGGGTTGACGACAGCTGCCACGGCGGTGACCTTGCCTCCGTCAGAACCGAGGAAGTCCTTGCCGCGGTCCATGGCCCGGTCCATCAGGCTGGGCTCTTGCATCTGCGACAGCGCCTGGTACACGTCGTGCAGTGTTTGGGCTACCTGGGCCATCTGGTTCGAGACGGCCGCCGGGTACTGGGCACCGCTGCTGATGTTGGAGCTGATCTGGTTCGCGGCTTTGAGGAACTGCTCAGCGGAGGTACCCGTCCAGTGCTGAAGGACCTTGGTCACCGCTTTGTTGAACTTCGACAGGATGGAGTCGTCGCCCGTGACGAGGTTGTCGTGGACGTCCATCCAGTTCTGGGCGACGTCCCGCACGGCTTGGATGTTGCTGCCTTCAACCATCCCTTTGAGGTCTTCGAGCCCCTTCTGGTTGAACGGCGTGTCAAACCCCTTGCCGCTCGCACCTCGGGTGTCCGCGCTGCCGCCGCCACCGCCTTCTGCTGCCACCATCAGTCAGCCCCCAATTCCCGTTGTCTTGCACCATCGATCTGCTGCGCTGCGCGAGTGTGACGGCATCACATCTGCATCGAAGCCTTGGTGCTGGCCTCGGCGTCCTCGTACGCTTCTTTGGTCTTCTTCGACTTCTTGCCGAAGTCATCGATGAGACCTTCGATCTTCGAGATGATCTGGGTCTCGATGTAGGTCTTCATCTCGTCGTGCTTCGCAAGCAACTCGTCCGCCTCCGAGAAGCCCTTGCCGAGCTGCCCGGGCGCGAGGTACGTGCCGTGCTGGGCCTTGCTCTTCGGGCCGCCCATGTCGCTGAGGATCTGGTTGAGCTCCTTGACGACCTGGTCGAGGGCGCTGAGATCGACTCCGTACTGGTCGTTGCTACCCATTTACAGGGCCTCCCCGTGAGTGTTGATCGGATGCTTGCGGCGCCAGTCGCGCATCGCGATCCCGGCGCCCACGACGACGGCGATGATGAGGACGCCGCCGCCCACGACATAGATCCCGTAGCGGGCGTTCCGCTCTTCCGGTGTCTCTCCGATGGTCAGCTTGCCGGGGACGATGGAGCTGCCGGCGTTCTGGAGTTGGAGGGAGGCCGGGTCGGGGGTGGGCTTGTCGGTGGGGGGGTCGTCGCTGGTGAGGGCGGCTACTGGGTCGACGACGCCCCAGCCGATGAGGTGGTTGGGGCCGCGGTCGGTGCGCTGGGCGGTCTGCTCGATGCGGGCGACGACCTGGGCCTGGGTCCACTTGGGGTACTTGGAGCGGATGAGGGCGGCGACGCCGGCGACGTAGGGGGCGGCGAAGGAGGTGCCGTTGTCGATGCACTGGCCGCCCTTCGGGACGGTGGACACCATGTCGACGCCGGGGGCGGCCACGCCGATGAAGTCGCCGGGCTGGGAGAAGGAGGCGCGCTCGTTGTTGCGGTCGGAGGCGGCGACGGCGAGGACGCCGGGGAAGGAGGCGGGGTAGGTCTTCTTCTCCTTGCCGGAGGCACCGTCGTTACCGGCGGCGGCTACGACGACGACGTTCTTGTTGAGGGCGTAGTCGACAGCCTTCTCAAGGTCCGAGCCGGGGCTGAGGGCGGAGGAGGTGTCCTGGGAGATGTTGATGACACCGGCGCCGGCCTGGACGGCGTAGCGGATGGCCTCGGCCATGGTGCCGGCGGTGCCGCCGCCCTCGTTGTCGTTCTGGCGGATGGGGATGATGGTGGCTCTGGGGGCGATGCCGATGAAGCCGGTGCCGTCCTTCTGGCGGGCGGCGATGATGCCGGCGACCTTGGTGCCGTGGCCGACGGGGTCGGTGGTGCCGTCGCCGCCGGGAGCGATGTAGTCCTTGCCGCGCGACTTCGGGTCCGGGTCGATGGCCTGCTGGAGCTGCTTGTTGTCGCGGTCGACGCCGGTGTCTATGACGGCGACTTTGACGTTCTCTCCACGGGAGTTGGCCCACATCTCGTCGAGAAGGATGCGCTGGAGGGACCAGGGTGTGCCCGCGATGTCGTCGCCGCCGAACTGGCAGGAGTTGCTGGCGATCGGGATGTTCGGGTTGTCGTCCGCCGCGGCGGGTGTGGCGACGACGGTGCCGGACAGGCCGACGAGGCTCAGGACGCAGAGCGCTGCAGCGGTGGAGTGTGCGGCGCGGGATCGCACGGGTCTTCTTCCCCCTGTTTTGTGACGGACGCGAAGAGTGGGCGCACTGTGAAGCAGCGCGCCCACCCTCAGTGTTGTGCGAGAGCCGGTGAGGCGGCTCGTATCAGCCGTTCCAGATGCTGGCGTTCTGACGCTCTGTGCTCTGGTAGTTCTGGGCCGCGGTGTCGAGGGCCTTGGCGATGGCCTCGAGGGTGGCGTGCAGGGAGGCCGCGCGCTTGTCCCACTCGGCCTGCTTGGCCTGGTAGCCCTCCTGGGCCGAACCCTGCCAGCTCTGGGCGATCTTCTTGACGCCGCTCTCGAGGTCGTCGAGCTGGGTACGGATGTTGCCGGCCGTCTGCCGAACGTCGGAAGAGGCCTGCGAGATCGTCGTGAAATTAACGAGGATCTGGCCGGACATGGTGTCTCCTCGGGGAGTTGGTGTGGACTGGTCGTGTGTGCTGCTTCGCCGCGCGTACGGAGTGCGTACGCGGTCCGGTCATCCGAAGGGCGAAGCGGACGACGAGACCTGGCTGATCGACGCCGCCTGGTCCTCTTCCGAGGCCGAGTAGTTCTTGGTGGTGGTGTCGATCGCGTCCTTGATCTCACCCAGAATCTGGTTGAGCTTGCTCGCGTCCTCGTTCACCTGCGTCTGCAGGTTGTTGTACGCGGTCGCGGCAGAGCCCTTCCACCCGGAGGTGATCGTGTCGATCACCGTCTGCAGGCGGCTGATCTCACCCTGGATGGATCCGTTGACCGTGGAGATCTTGTTGCTGAACGCAACCATCTCCTCCTCAGTCGTCGTGTACTGCTGTCCAGCCATAAGCCAGCGTCCCCCATGAGACTCGTAACCCGTGTCCGTATTCGATACGGCAGCATCTACGTCTGATGCCTCAAACCACTCTAGCGATCCGCTGTGACAACGCCCAAGTGGGAGAGCCACTTGTGACAGAGCCACAACAAGTCTTCACAGAATTCGCCAACGTCACTGATTCTGGGGCTGCTTGGCGCTCGCCGTGTCCAGCGTCGGGCCCGCCGCCAACAGGTCGGCCCAGGCGTTCGGGACCGGGACGGCGGTGACGCCGTCGTAACCGAGCCGCTTCTGCGGGGCGTTGTCCTGAGCCGGGTCGGCCGAGGTGGACGTGGAGCCTGAGGCGGACATGGTGTTGGCGGCGGCGGTGTCGCTGTCGCCGTTGGACGGCACCGAGTAGCGCAGGCCGGTGTCGGTGACGAGGAAGACCGAGCCGATGTTGGTGTTCAGCGACGAGACGCGGCGCAGGAGGATGCCGCTGCCGGGGGTCACGTACGCGCTCGTACCGCCGTCGGAGACCTGCTCGGGGTAGTCCGTGCCGGCCCAGGTGCTCAGGACGGGGTGGCCGGAGGAGTCGCCGGAGCCGGAGAAGACGTTGCAGGAGACCTTGCGGCCGTCGGCGTTGTTGACCTGGGTCGGGTCCTCCTTGGGCCACATCGAGTCCTGGAAGGCGGCGCCGGGGGCCAGGTCACCGGTGTTGACCCCGATCGCCCCGGCCTTGACGTTCCCGTAGGCCAGGTGGGCGTTGGGGCCCTGCAGGAGCAGCCGGGCGGTGAAGTTCGAGATCGGGGCGAGGCGGTCCTTCAGGACGACGTACTGCTGCTTGCCGGCCGCGTCGTCGGCCACCAGAACGGTGCCGATCGTCTTGTGCCCCGCGGGCAGGCCGGAGGCGGACGACGTGCCGCCCGCCCCGTCGATCGTCGGGAACAGAATGGGAGACCCCACGTTCAGGGTGTCCATGAACTCCTGGGTGACCGACTGCGGCTGCGAGGAGTTGCCGAACAGCGCGCGGCGGAGGGTGTCCTTCTCCGCGGCCGTCATGTCGTACGTGGAGCTCTTGCCGATCGGGTAGGCGGTGCCCCTGTTGTCGACGAGGTACCAGCCGCCGCCGGGCGCCTGGATGAACAGCGCCTGGTTGGCCTTGAGTTTGTTGCTGTTCTCGACGTCCTTCTTGTCGTTGCCGCCGAGTACGAAGACGGCCTTCTGGGCCTTGTTGTCGCTGCCGGCGCCGGGCCGCTCGCACAGCGCCCAGACCTTGCTCTTGGCCGCCTCGTCCTTCTCCGGCAGGCGGTCGGGGGCGTACGGGATGCCGATGGTGGGGCCGTGCTGGATCTTGGGGTCGTCGAGAACGGACTCGTCGACCTTGAGCACCTCGTACTTGGCGGGGTCGAGGAGGAGGCGGGCGGAAGCGAGGTTGAGGACCGGGTGCAGCAGGTCGATCTCGTTGCCGTTCTTGTCCTTCTTGCCGGAGTCGAGGTAGACGTAGCGCGTGGTGGACTTGCTGCCCACCAGGACTTTCTCGCCGGGGGAGTTCCACCCGGTGGGCGCGCTGGGCTTGATCATGCCGTAGCCGCCGAAGGCGACCAGTATCAGCGCGCCGACGACGATGCCGGGCAGGAGCGCCTTCATGGGGCGGGGCGCGTCGTCGGCCGAACCGTTCGGCAGGGGCTTCAGAAACGCGGCGATCGTGCGCTTGCGCGCGAACGTGTACGCGTTGAGCTCATCCCGTCGTGATGTCATTGGTGCCTTGTCTCCCCGTGTCCCGTATGCCCGTTTGTCGGTGCCCGTACGTCGGATGCACCCCGGCCAACCAGGGGCCCGCCCCCGGCCGTTAGGCCGACGGGCCCTCTACTATGCCGTGTGGTGATCGACCCGTACGGTACGGGTACCGCGAACGCGTTCGCCAGCCGAGACGGCTGACCGACAGCACACCAGCAGCACATCGGCAGCACACCAGCAGAGGAGCAAACCGGGGGATGTCCAGCGCTACCAGGACCCGACATGGCGGCAGGCAGGCCGCACAACAGGGCCAGCAGGACCAACGTCGTGGGCCTGCGACACAGCAGGCGCCTGCGACCCGTACCGGCCCGGTGGCGCCCAGACTGCGTACGCGGTCGGGGAGCGTCGGCCCGGTGCGGGTGCAGCAGCTGGTCTTCATCGAACTCGCCGCGGCGCTGCTGCTGGTGGGCTGGGTGATCCACCCGATCGCGCTCGGCATCACCGCCGTCGCCGCGATCGCGCTGCTGTTCTTCGGCCTCGGCCGTCGCCGCAAGCGCCCGATGCCGGATTGGATGGCCACGGTGCAGGCCATGAAGCGGCGCAAGAAGGAGTGCTCGGACCCGGCGCCGCACGGCACCGACCCGGCCTTCGTGCCGGCGGTGGAGTGCGATCCGGCGCTTCGTACGTACGCCTACGCCGACCGCGACGAGCGGACCGTGGGCTTCGTCGGCGACGGCACCTTCCTGACCGCGATCGTGCAGGTGGAGGCGCCGGACGAGCCGCTGCGCCCGCAGCGCGGGACGCGGCCGCTGCCGCTGGACCTGCTGCACGCCGCACTCGACGTGGAGGACATCCACCTGGAGTCGGTGCAGCTGGTGCAGTACACCCAGCCCGCCCCGGCGCCGCACGTGCCCGAGCAGGCGGTCTCGGTACGTTCCTACGCGCCGCTGCAGGCGCAGTCGCAGACCCCGGCGGTTCGGCTGACCTGGGTCGCGCTCAAGCTCGACCCCGAGCTGTGCGCCGAGGCCGTCCAGGCGCGCGGCGGCGGCATCGGCGGTGCCCAGCGGGCGCTGCTGCGGGCCACCGACCAGCTGGCGAGCCGGCTGACCGGGCTGGGCTTCCGGGCGAGCGTGCTCGACGAGCGGGAGATCGTCACGGCGGTCGGCATCGCCTCGTGCATCAACCCCCGGGCCAACAACGCGGCCTCGCAGAACGGCCGGGCCGCCCGGCGCACCCAGGAGTCCGTGCGGGCCTGGCGCTGCGACGACCGCTGGCACACCACGTACTGGGTCGGAAGCTGGCCCCAGCTCGGCCCCGGCGCCGTGCAGTTGGCCGATCTGGCGGCGCTGCTGACCGCGACGCCGGTGATGGCGACGACCTTCGCGCTGACCGCCTCGCGCGGCGCGCTCAACTCCCCCGCAATGTCCGGCTACGTACGCCTCGCCGCGCGCAGCGAGAACGAACTCGTCGCCGCCCGCCGCGATTTGGAGCGCCGTTCCGGTGCCGCGCGGGCCGGCCTCGTACGGCTGGACCGCGAGCAGCTGCCCGGTCTGCTGGCCACGCTTCCCCTCGGAGGTACGCGCTGATGTCCGTGCCCACGTACGCCCCCGCCGGCGGCGGCTGGAACCAGGACCCCGCGCAGGGGCGGTTCCCCGGCCAGGTGCCGGGGCAGGCCGCCGGGCGGCCCACGCACCTGCCGACCCAAGGCCCGGAGGAGGCGCCGCTCGCCCCGGTGCGACGGCTGCGCCCGGGCTTCGGGCTGCGCGGCCCGCGCCGCGACCAGCACGTGCTGCCGGAGCAGTCGCTGGGCGGGCTGACCGTGCCGGTGGGTGACGACGGCGTCGTGATCGGCGTCGACCCGCAGAACCAGCCCGCGGTGCTCGGCATCGCCCGGCCGGCCCCGCTGGACATCGTCGTGGTCGGCAGCATGTGGATCGCCCAACTGCTCGCCCTGCGTACGGTCGCCGTGGGCGCCCGGGTCGCGGTGGAGACCGCGCGGCCGCCGGCCTGGGGCCCGATGGCGCAGGCCGCGGGCGGCGGCCAGCAGTCGGTGACGGTCCATGAGGTGCGGCAGATCGCGCCGCAGGGCCCGTCGGTGACCAGTCCGGTGCTGGTCGTTCGCGACTGCGGTGCCCGGCCGCCGCGCAGCCTGCTGGCGCCGAGCCCGTGGCAGTCGCTGCTGACGCTGCTGCCCTTCCTCGGACCCGACGCGCCCCGGCTGCTGGGCCGGGCGGACCTGGTCGGCCTGCAGCGGCTGTCGCCGGAGGAGACCGAGGTCGTCACGCGGGTGCTGCGGCTGCCGCGTCAGGTGTCCGCCGCACTTCCCACACTGGGCGACAACGTGATGCTGTGGTGCACGCGGGAACGGCAGCAGTTCGTGATGACGCAGCCCACGGACGCGGAGACGGGTCTGCTTGGCGCTCCGCGCCGTATGGACTGACACGGCCGGGCCGGAAGGTGCCGGTGCGGGCCGGTGGGCGCTGCCCACCGGCCTGCCGTATTGGTGCTCCGCATGATTAGGCTGTCCTACGAGCGGCAGGAGCACTTCTCCGGTGCGGTATTGGATGGTTCGGCCCTGCGGGCGTAATGACCGAATGATCCCCCCTCCATCCGGCTGTGCCGCTCGCGACGGGGAATGCAGTAGTTGACCAGGAGGCACAGTGAGCAGCGACCGGGACGGGAACGTGCCCGACGACGAGCGGGGCGAAGAGCCGCTTACGAGCGAATTCAGCATCGATTTCACGCCTCCGGCTTGGTACACGCAGCAAAGTGGTGCCGGTGGCGATACGGGATCGTCCTCGCCGCCGGCATCGTCCGCGCCGGCTCCCCCGCCACCGCTGGGCCAGCCGGTGCCGTTGGGCGGCGTGCAGCCGCTGTCGACTGGGGGCACCCCGGCTCCGGCGGCGCCGACGCCCGCGTCCGAACCCGCCCCTCCGGCTCCTCCCGTTGCGCAGGCCGCGCCCGCCGCGCCGCCGGCCGGTGCGCCCGGGTTCCCGATGCTCCGGCCCAACGTGTCGGAGGAGCCGCCCGCTCCGGCGCCGGCAGCCCAGGCACCGGCTCCGGCTCCGGTTTCCCGCCCTGAGCAGGCCGCGCCCACCGTGGCTGCGCCGGATCCCGCCGCGTCGGTCTGGGGTGCGTCGGACGACCCGGAGCCCGCGGCGGCCGAGGAGGCCCCGCAACCCCAGGCCGAACCGGAGCCCGAGCCTGCCGCGGAGCCGGTCGCCGAGCCCGTCGCCGAGCCCGTCGCCGAGGTCGCGGCGGAGCCTGCCCCCGAGCCGCAGCCCGCCGCCCCGATGCCGCCCGTCGCGCCCACCACCCCGGCCCCGCCGCCCGGTTACGGCTACCCCCAGCCCGGCAGCCCCGCCCAGGGCGCGCCGTGGGGTCCGCCTCCGCAGGGTCAGCCGCAGCCGCCCGCCCCGGACCAGGGCGCGGTGCCGCCGCTGCCGCCGGGCTACCCGCCCGCCGAGCCGTACCCCCAGCAGCAGCCGCCGGGCGGTTACGGCTACCCCCAGCCCGGCCCCGGCCAGCCCGCCCCCGGCGCAGCCTGGCCGCCGCCCCAGCAGCAACAGGCGCAGCAGCCCTACCCCGCCCCCGGCCCCAACGTCCCGCCCCCGCCGCCCGGTTACGGCTACCCGCAGCCCGGCGCACCCGTCCCGCCGCAGGCCCAGCCGCAGCCGTACCCGCCGCAGCAGTACGCCGGCCAGCCGCAGCCCCCGCAGCAGCAGTACCCGCCGCAGCCCCAGCCGGGCTACGGCTACCCCCAGCCCGGCGCGCCCATCCCGCCCCAGGCCCAGCCGCCGCAGCCCCAGCCCCAGCCCCAGCCCCAGCAGGCCCAGGCCCAGCCCGGCCCCCAGGCACCGCCCCAGCAGCAACAGCCGCAGCCGCAAGCTCCGCAGCCCGTCGCCGGCCCCCAACAGCCGGTCGACCCGCGCAGTGGCGGCTGGCCCACCGTGCCCGAGCAGGGCCAGCACCGTGGCGTCGCCGGCGCACCGCTCGGCTACACGGCGGCCGTCGAGCTGTCCTCGGACCGTCTGCTGCGCAATCAGCCCAAGGCCCGTAAGCCCGGGGCGAATGCCCAGCCCAGCAGGTTCAAGCTCGGCGCGAAGAAGGAGCAGGAGGAGCGGGAGCGCAAGCTGGCGCTGATCCGTACTCCGGTCCTGTCCTGCTACCGGATCGCGGTGATCAGCCTCAAGGGCGGTGTCGGCAAGACCACCACGACCACCGCCCTCGGCTCGACCCTCGCGTCCGAGCGCCAGGACAAGATCCTCGCGATCGACGCCAACCCCGACGCCGGCACCCTCGGCCGCCGCGTCCGCCGCGAGACCGGCGCGACCATCCGCGACCTTGTGCAGAATCTCCCCAATCTGCACAGCTACATGGACATCCGCCGCTTCACCTCGCAGGCGTCCTCCGGTCTGGAGATCATCGCCAACGACGTCGACCCGGCGGTCTCCACCACCTTCAACGACGAGGACTACCGCCGCGCCATCGACCTGCTCGGCCGTCAGTACCCGATCATCCTCACCGACTCGGGCACCGGTCTGCTCTACAGCGCCATGCGCGGCGTCCTGGACCTCGCCGACCAGCTCATCATCATCTCCACCCCGTCCGTCGACGGCGCGAGCAGTGCCAGCACCACGCTCGACTGGCTGAGCGCGCACGGCTACGCCGACCTGGTCCAGCGCAGCCTCACCGTCATCTCCGGTGTCCGCGAGACCGGCAAGATGATCAAGGTCGACGACATCGTCGCCCACTTCGAGACCCGCTGCCGCGGCGTCATCGTCGTCCCCTTCGACGAACACCTCGCCGCCGGCGCCGAGGTCGACCTCGACATGATGCGCCCCAAGACCCGCGAGGCCTACTTCAACCTCTCCGCCCTCGTCGCCGAGGACATGGTCCGGGCCCAGCAGGCCCAGGGCCTCTACGGCCAGCAGCAGTACGACCCGTACGCTCAGCAGCCTCCCCAGCAGGGTTATCCGCCCCAGCAGCCCCAGCAGCCGTACGAGCAGCAGCAGGGCTGGGCCCAGCAACCCCCGCCACCCCCGGAGGCCCAGCCCCAACCGCAACCTCCCCAGCAGCCCGGCTACGGCCAGCAACCCCCGCCCGGCTGGCAGCAACAACCCCCCGCCGACCCCCAACCCGGCTACGGCTACCCGCCGTCACCCCCGCCGGTCTAGCCCGTACACAAACCAAAAGGGCCCGGCACCGCGCATCGCGGTGCCGGGCCCTTTTGGCGCGTGGCGCTTACGCTCCGTCGTGCGCGTCGACCAGCTCGCGGGCGCGCTTCACGTCGTCCGCCATGCGCTCCAGCAGGGCGTCGATCGTGTCGAACTTCTCCATGCCGCGCAGGTAGGCGAGGAAGTCGACGGCGACGTGGAGCCCGTACAGGTCGAGGCCGACGCGGTCGATGGCGTAGGCCTCGACCGTGCGGGCCGTGCCGTCGAAGGTCGGGTTGGTGCCGACGGAGATGGCGGCGGGCATGGCCTCGCCGTTGACGTGGAGCCAGCCGGCGTAGACGCCGTCGGCGGGGATGGCGGTGTGGGGGAGGGTCTCGACGTTGGCGGTGGGGTAGCCGAGGTCGCGGCCGCGCTGGGCGCCGCGGACGACGACGCCCTCCACACGATGCGGGCGGCCGAGGATTTCCATGGCGCCCTCGACGTCGCCCTCGGCGACGAGGCGGCGGGCGAGGGTGGAGGAGAAGGGCAGGCCGGCACCGGCGGCGCCGGTGACGTAGAGGTCGACGACGTCGACGTCGTAGTCGTACTTGAGGCCCATGGCGGTGAGGAACTCGACGTCGCCGGCGGCCTTGTGGCCGAAGCGGAAGTTGGGGCCCTCGACGACGATCTTGGCGTGCAGGGCATCGACCAGGACGGTACGGATGAAGTCACCCGGGGAGAGCTTGGAGAACTCGGAGGTGAAGGGAAGGATCAGCAGGGCGTCGACGCCGAGCCCCTCCATCAGTTCCGCGCGGCGGTGGTGCGCGGCCAGCAGCGGGGGGTGGGAGCCGGGGCGTACGACCTCGCTGGGGTGGGGGTCGAAGGTGACGACGACCGACTTGAGGCCCAGCTCACGGGCCCGCTCGACCGCGCGGCCAATGATCAGCTGGTGGCCGCGGTGGACCCCGTCGTACGAGCCGATGGTGACGACGCTACGCCCCCAGTCCCTGGGAACGTCCTCCAAGCCCCGCCAGCGCTGCACTGTGACCGCTCCTCGCCATTCCATTCGGCAATCTGCAGGTCCAAGACTGCCATGCCGCCGGGTCCCCCCGGGAACCGGCCGTGTTTCATCGGGCTAACGCGGCAGGCGGTCCGGGGTCGGGCTCGAGCCGCTCGAACATCCGGCGGGCGCTCGGCCCGATCACCGCGTCCCATCCGCCGCCGCCCGTGGCCAGCCAGCCGCGCACCTGGCGGGCGAAGCCCGGCGAGCCGACGGCCAGCTGCACCAGGCGCCGGTCGAAGGACGCCGCGCCCTCCGGCGTACGGCAGAGCAGCAGTCCGACGCGGTGGACGAGGTCGCGGGTCATGGGGGCGGGGCGGCGGGCGCAGCCGTCGGCGGCGGCGCGCAGCAGGGCGTCGAGGACGGCGGGGTCGCGTTCGTGGTCCAGGAGGGCGTCGAGGAGCTCCTGGCGCAGCGGGCGCGAGGTGTGGGTGCCGGGCCCGGCCAGTACGGGGGCGAGGGTTCGCCGCACCTCAGGGGGCTGGTCCCGGAGCAGGCCGACGGCCAGCGGGAAGATCACGGAACGGGCGCTGGGCCCGTGCTCCAGGCGCCGGTCGAGGTAGGCGGCCACATGGACGGCGCCTTCGGGACGGTGGTCGAGGTGATCGCGTACGAGGACGGCGACCCGGCGCGCGAGGGCGGGCGTCGTCACCTCGGCCAGCGCGCGCAGCACCTCGGCGGCGCCGTCCCCGGGCTCGCGGAGCCGGGCCTGGAAGGCGGCCAGCACCGGTTCGGGGTGCGTGGTGAGGGCGGCGGCGAGCGCGCTGGCCGGCAGCGGGGTATCGCCGGCGGCGAAGTGGGCGAGGGCGGCCGGCAGGTGACGGGAGCGGGTGGCGGGGTCGCGTACGAGGAGGGCCAGGGCACCGCCGTGCAGGGTGCAGTCGGCGGGACGGCCCAGGATGGCGAGGGCGGCGTAGCGGAGCAACTCGCGGTCGGCGCCCGAGGTGACGTGCGGGGCGGCACGCAGGCCGTACGAGGTCGCGGCGACGTGGCGCTCGGGCCGCTCCTCGTGCGCCCACCGGTCCACGGCGCGGCACACCGCCGACGGCTCGTCCTCGGCCAGGGCCGCCAGCAGTTCGTCGGCGCGCGGATGGCCCGCGGCCACCAGAGCCTCCGTGAGGTCGTCCACGGCCCGCTGCCGGTGGGTGTGCAGCAACGCCTGGGCGGCCGCCGCCACGGTGGGGCGCGGCCCCCCGCCCCCCGGTGCCGCCTGCAAGGGCCGCTCGTCGTCGAACCACCCGCACAGCACGGGCATCGCCGCCCGTGGCTCGGCGGCCAGCAGCTCCCCGGCGGCGGTCAGGAACCGCTCCCCCGCCGGCCCCGGGGACGGCGGGGCGTCGGCCGGCAGCAGCAGCCGGAGCACCTCCAGCCGGTCGGCGAGCGGAAGCCGGAGCCGGCGCCAGAACCAGGGCCCGAACTCGGCGAGGCCGCCATCCGCCTCCCCCGGGAGGCCGCCAGGGAGGCCGCCCGAGAAGCCGCCCGGGAAGCCGCCCCGTTCGACCGAGCGGGCGGTGACGCGCTCCGCCAGCAGCCGCAGCACGCCCCGGTACGCGGTGGCGTCCGGTAGCCGGAGCAGCACCTCGCCCAGCAGGTGGGCCGCCCACCACACGGCGTCGGCCCGGCGGGGATCGGCGGGCGTGGCCGGCGCCGTCGGCTCGGCGGCGGCACGGTCGAGGACCCGGACCAGCTCGCGCAGGCGGCGGCCGAGTGCGGCGGGACCGGAGTCCCGCGCGGCCAGCAGGAGGGACTCGACGACCGGCCCGATCCGGTGCCGGGGCACCGGGAGTGCGCGCGGCGCGGCGGGCGGCGCCAGTGGCGGGGCGGGCGGCACCGGGGGGCCGGCGGCGTGGCGGGCGGGCGAGCCGGGGCGCGAGGGAAGCCGTACGGGGGCCTCCGCGGAATCGGCGAAACCCGGGGCGCCCGGGGCCGGCGCGGCGAACCAGCGGCTGACCAGGGCGTACAGGGCGGCGTCCAGGTCGAGGTGGCGGCCCTGGAGCCAGTCCGCGAACTCCTCGTGCGCGAAGCGGTATCCGGCCCCCGCCGGTACCACCAGCCCCTCCGTGAGCACCGCCGACGCCCAGCCCTCGCGCCACGGGAACAGCTCCTCGAAGGACTCCCGGTCCAACTCCCCCTGCCCCGGCCCCAGGCACCGCCGGGCCGCCTCGTGCGCCTGCCCGGCGACCCGCGCCGCCAGCCGCCGCACCGCCGTGCCACTCCCCCGGGCCTGACCGGCCGCCGCCAGCCGCACCGCGATCCGCAGGCACACCAGGTCCAGGTACGCCGAGAAGACCTCGGCCCGGTTCGGCGTCCCGATGGCGGAGGCCTCCGGCAGCGCGGCCCGCACCTCCGACAGCAGCCGCAGGGCCAGCGGGTGCGCGGCGTCCTCGTCGGCCAAGGCCCCGGCGGGGATGCCGTAGCGATCCCGGGCGTGCCCGGCCTCCTCGGGTGGCAGGTCGCCGAGGCGTACGCAGGGCGGCAGGGCGCGGGCACCCGACGGATCCTCGGCGACGTACGGCATACCGGCGGGGAAGAGGGTGCCCGCCTGCTCCCAGTATTCGGCGCGGCAGGCCACGACCAGGCGTACGCCGGCCGCCCGCAGCCAACTCGCGGTGCCGGCGGTCCAGTCGGGCAGGGCGTGCGCCAGCACCGGCGGCATCTCCTCGGGTCCGTCGAGGAGGACGAGCAGCGGCCGCCCCGACACCCGGGCGAGGTGGGCGACGGCGTCCGGCGAGGCGTCGGGCGGCTCACCGGTGCCGCCCGCCGCGGCGTGCACGATGCGGGCTGCGGTACGCAGTGACCGTTCCACCGCGTCCTTCACCCCGCCGTCCCCCGGGCGGAGTTCGGCGCCGCGCAGCCAGATGGTGGGCTCGGGCTGGGCCCCGACGGCGCGGCGGGCGGCGAGTGCGGCGAGCTCGGTCGTACGGCCGCAGCCGGGATCGCCGACGAGGCCGAGCACGAGCGCGCTGTTGGCCCCGCCCGACGTGAATCGTCCCAGCTCCTCCGCCGTCCCGGGCCGGTCCACCGGCTCCCGCCACGCGCGCGGCCCCGCCGCCGAGCCGACCGAGGTCGCCGTGAGTTGGAGCGCCCCCGCGAGGTTGAGGTGCCTCCCGTACGCCGGGACGGTGGCCGCGTTCCGGGCCAGCAGTTCGCCCAGCGGCCCTTCCCGCCGCCGCAGCGGCACCGCGAAGCCGCTCGCGCGGTGCCCCGCCTGCATCGCCGTGACGACCACCGCCAGCACCGCGCCCGTCTCGGCGTCCAGCACCGGCGTCCCGGAGGCCTGCGGGTGCAGGGGGTCCACCGCGAGTTCGTACACCTCGTCCAGGAGGTGGAAGCGGTCGGTCGCGGTGTACGTGACCGGGGTGCTGCCCACGATCGCCGCGTCCATCCACGTACGCCCCCGCAGCCGCACCCGGCCGTCCGGGTGCGCGGGTCCGGACCCGGCCACCGGCAGCGGACGCACGGCCAGTCCCTCGGTCGCGACGAGGGCCAGGCCGAGTTCGGGCAGCGCGGTGACCGCGTGCGCCTCGGCCAGCACGGTCTGGTCGCCATGGGCGTGCAGCACGAGCCGGGCGAGGCCGTCGACGGCCTCATGACTTGTCAGAAGAGTGCCGGCGCCGTCGGCGAGAAACCCCGTTCCCCGCGGCCGTCCGGCCAGATCACAGATGCGTACCAGCGCATCGTCGACATCGGCGGCCCGCCCCGGCATCCGCGCACCTCCCCGCCACAGTGCACCGGTTCGACTGTATTTCGACGGTATGCGCCCGTTGATCGTTCCAACAGATGTCCTGGCGAACGCGCCCCCGTGCACCCCTCGGTTCACTCCGAGCGCCCGTCCGATGGGGTGAATTGACCTTCGGAGTTGGATAGAGAGCAGCGCAGGAGGGGAATCGTGCAGCGCGGGCCGACCGGGGGAGGGCAGGCCCGCGCTGGACGGTCAGGCCGAAATCACGGCCTGGGACCTACGACAGTCCGACCGACAGCACGCGCAACCGTGGCCGCCCCTGCTCGTCCGTCCAGGGGGCGACCCCGGTGAGCAGGTCGTCGGGCGCTGCGGCTCCGACGGCCGTGGCGATGTCGCCCGCGTAGGTCATGGCGGTCACCGCCGGCAGTCGCGTCACCTGTCCGATGTCCTCCGTGCCGTCCAGGGCGAGCGACGGCACGAAGGCCCAGTGCTGGTCGGCGGCGATGGGGCCGTAGCGTTCCACGGCCTCCACCGTCAGCTCGTCGTACGGCTTCTTGGCGTTGCGCAGGAGCTCGTCCGCGAGGAACTCCTCGAAGGAGCCCGCGATCACCTCGGACCGCAGGAAGTTGCCCTCCAGGAAGTGGACTTCCGGGGCGAGGCCGCCGCCGGGCTCCCTGCGGTAGGCGTACTGGTCGCCCCAGGCGGTCTCGCCGAAGAAGACGAAGGGTTCCGCCCGCTCGTCCCAGGCGAAGCGCCAGGTCTGCGGGGCGTTCCAGGCCGCGAGGTCGAGGTGGGCCGGCCGGTCGGTGCCGAAGAGCCGGAAGGCACCGTGGTAGACGGTGAAGCCGTTCAGCTCCCGCAGCAACTCCCGGTGGCCCTCCGGGAGTTCGTACCCGGCGTCGGCCCCGGAGGGGGCGCCGAGGTCGCCGGCGAGCGGCCTCAACGCCCGTACCGTGTCGTGCACCGTCACAGTGGCGGTCCTCCGTCGATGGTGAATCCCCTGAGCAGTACGCCGATCCTGGATCCCAGGACGCCTCCGGCCACCGAGTTGGACTTGCCCGGCATGTCCAGCCAGCCGGCGGGCGGCTGGGCGGTCCCCGAGATGGCCGAGTCGGGGACGTGCCCGGCCTGGCCAGTGTACGGAGTGCCCGAGCGACGGGCGCGCAGCCGCTCGGCGCGGGCGGCCGCGCTGCTCTCCCTGGACAGCTGGCCCTGGGTGGACTGGATGACCTTGGGCCCGTTGGCGGCCAGCCAGGCGTTGGTGCGCGACACGTACTCGTTCAGCGCGTCCTTCTCGGCCTGGGTGACCAGCTTGGTCGTGGGTATGTCGACGACCTCCCCCTTGGGTGCCCGTCCGGCCACCCGTTTCCCGAGGTCGGCGATTCCCTTGCCCATGCCCCGGGCGGCCTGGGCGACCTTGGCCCCGGAGGCGCGGGCGCCGTTGGCCAGGGCCCGGCCGGTCTTGGCCGCCGCGCCGGTGAGGGCGGAGGCGGCCCGGCCGGCGGTGCTCCTGACCGCCTGCCCGGCGGTGGAGTTCAGGGCCGCCCGGCCGACCGCGCCCAGCCCGGCCATGGCCCCGGCGGTCGCCGCACCGGTGAGGGCGCCCACGCCCACCGTGGTCGCGAGGCCGCCCCAGGAGAACTGCTCCTTGCCCTCGGCGACATCGACCCCGTACCCGGCCGCCGCACCGGCCGCACCGGCCGCCGCGCCCGCCAGGATCAGGCAGCCCACGCCGGTCGCGCACACCGCGCCGACCGCGATGCCGACCCCGATGCCGACCGCCACGTCCGCGATCAGGCCCTTGTGCTGGTCGGCCCAGTCCCAGGCCGACGACACACCCGACTTGACCGAGTTCCAGGCCCCGGACAGCGACCACAGCCCGGTCGGGTCGGTGTACGAGACCGGGTTGTTGGCCCCGTAGGAGTACGGGTTGGCGGTCTGCGCCGACAGCGAGTCGTACGCCGGGTCCGTGGACAGGAAGCGGCCCAGCTCGGGGTTGTAGTAGCGGGCCCCGAGCGCCACCAGGCCGGTGCTGGGGTCCTTGGTCTTGCCGAGCCAGCCCCGGTCGGTGACCGGCGACGCGGATCCGGTGCGCACCTCCCCGTACGGGTCGTAGTAGGTGCGCTCGAACAGTCCGGTGCCTTCGAGCACGGCGATCTGCGCCGAGCCCTGGGTGTCGCTGAGCTGCCACTTCAGCAGCCCGGTCGGCAGCCGTTCGGCGACCGTGGTGCCGGCGATGGCGTAGTAGCGGGTGCCCTTGCAGATGCCGAGGGCGACGGTGATCTCCTGGCCGTCGATGTAGAGGGTGGCGACGCCGGCGGGGTCCGTTCTGGCCAGCCGGGTCCCGTCGGGCGCGTAGACGAAGCTGGTCTTCTTCAGCAGCGCCGTGGTGGCCGACACCAGCTGGTGCCGGTCGTCCCACTCGTAGGTGGTGGGGATCAGGAGCTCGGTCTGCTTGGCGGTCTGGCCGTTGGCGTCGTAGCTGTACGAGTCGTGGCCTGCGCTGGTGACCGCGTGCGGGTGGGCGCTGTCCTGGTACGCGTACGTCACGGTGCCGCCCAGCAGGGAGCGGCGGGAGGCGAGGTTGCCGTCGTCGGTGTAGGTCCAGGAGGAGTTGAAGCCGGCCGGCCCTTCGTGGGTGGTCGTGGAGCCGGCATCGGAGCAGTCGGCCTGCTGGGTGGTCCAGGCGTGGGTGAGCCGGTCGAGGCCGTCGTAGGTGTAGCAGGTCGCGACGGGCTTGGGCAGCGTGGTGTCGGTGACCGAGGTGAGGTTGCCGGAGGGGTCCCAGGCGTAGGTGTCGTCCTGTTCGGTCTTCGTGCCGTCGGTGAGCGGGTTGCCCATCAGCGTCTGGATGCGCGACAGCCGCTGGGTGCCGTCCTCGTACGCGTAGGCGCGGCGCAGCGGGAAGTGCTCGTCGGCGTAGTCGCGGCCGGCGAGCTTGCCGTCGGCGGCGTAGTCGGTGCCGGAGACGTAGTCGCGGGTCTTGCCGTCGGTGGTGCCGGACAGGGTGACCGGGTTGCCGAGGGCGTCGTAGGTGGTGGTGAGTTTCTCGGCGGGGGTGCCGATGACGGCGTCGGGGTATTCGGTGCCGACGACGTGGTCGGCGGCGTCGTAGGTGTAGTTGACGGTGTACGACAGCGCGTGGAGGGAGCCTCCGGTACCGGCCGGGAAGGTCCACTTCTTGCCGTCGACCCGGCCCCGGGGGTCGTAGCCGGTGACGGCGACCGTGTACTGCTTGCCGCCCGCGTAGCTGGTCTGCGCCGCGAGCCGGCCGGTGCCGTTGCTGATGTCGGCGGAGTCGTAGGTCCACGACGCCGTCCTGGTGCCGCTGCCGGAGGGGCCGGTCCAGCGGGCGACGGGCCGGTCGAGGGCGTCGAAGTCCGTGGTCACGGCGAGCTTGCCGGTGCCTTCGGCGAGGGCCTTGGCGTCCCAGGACTTCACGGGGTTGCCGTTGGCGTCGTACTCGGTCTTCGAGGCCCCGGAGTCCGGGTCGTCGGCGGTGAGGGACTGGCCCAGCAGGTCGTAGGTGTAGGTGGCCCTGTGGCCCTCCGGGTCGGTGGCCGAGGCGAGTTTGTCGGCGGTGGTGTAGGCGTAGGCGGTGGTGACGAGGTCGTCGCCGCTGCCTTCCTGCTTGCGTATCTCGCGGGTCCGGGTGTCGGTCCAGGAGGTGGTGGGGACGCCTCCGGCGGGCGGCGTGGTGCGGACGTGGTCGCCCCAGTAGGCGATGGTGCTCGCCCACAGCTCCTTGCCGCTGCCGTACTCGGCCTTGCGGACGGCCCGGCCGAGGGAGTCGTAGGTGTAGCGCGTCTCGTCGACCTGGTCCGCCGGGACCGACAGCAGCGCGGAGCCGGCCTCACCGGTGGCGACCAGGGGCAGGGACTCGGCGGCGACGTCGCCGTAGTCGTCGTAGCGGGTGTCGGTGACGACGGTCTTCGGGGCGTCGCCGGTGGAGGCCGGCGAGACCTCCTGGGTCTGCCGGTCGCGGCCGAGGGAGTCCAGGAAGGCCCAGGTGGTGACGTAGCTGTCGCCGGACTGGAGCTGGCGGGTGGTCACCAGTGGCGGCTTGGTGTGGTCCGGGTCCAGGTAGTACGTGAAGGTCTGGGCCGGCGGGTCGTCGGCCGCCTGCTCGGCCTCCCGTACGGAGGTGAGCCGGCCGAGCTGGTCGTAGGTGTTGGCGGTGGTGCGGTTGTTGGCGTCCTTGACGGCGGTGGGCTGCTGGCGGTCGGGGTCGAGGGTGGTGACCTCGGCCTGGCCGAGTGCGTTGGTCTCGGTGACGGTCGCCGGGCGGCCGGTGGCCGGGGCGTAGGCGGTGGTCGAGACGTTGCCGTTGCCGTCGGTCTCGCTGACGGTCCGGCCGTAGGCGTCGAAGGCGGCCGCAGTGCTGACGGACCGGGTGACCGTGTCGGGCCCGGACGCCTGGACGGCGGATACCGTACGGGTCACGTCGCCCTTGGTGACCGGTCCGCCGACGGTGGCGGAGCCGTCGTAGTACTGGTCCTTGCCGGTGATCAGCGCACCGGGGTCGTCGCAGGAGCCCTCGTAGGTGCGGACGCGGTAGGGGAAGGCGACCATCATGGCTTCCGTGGTGGCGCTGTCCCGGGCGTAACTCGACTTGGTGCAGCGGGTGTCCGTGCCTTCGGCGGTGTCGGTGACGGCGGTGGTCTGGCCGTAGCTGTCGTATGTGGTCCGCAGCCGGGTCGTACGGGCCGAACGGGCGCCGCTCGCCTCGTCGATGACGGTCTCGCGGGTCACGGCGTCGTTCTCGACGACGAGGTGGGCGTCGTCCTCGGCGCCGTTGTCGGTGCCCGCGTCGGTGGTGCGGGCGGAGGTGTAGCCGTGGACGGTGCCGCCGAGCTCGTAGTCGGCCTCCCCCGCGCCGGTGACGTGGAACTGGCGGCTCTCGCGCTCCTTGCCGCGCAGGTAGGGCTGGTCGGTGAGCGCGGTGCCCTCGGAGTCGGTGACCTGGACGGACTTGGTGCCGCCGTCGGCGGTGCGGTCGCCGTCCATGCCGCGGAAGTAGAGGGTGCGGGAGAGGGAGAGGGTGCGGGCGGCGCTCTCGTCGCGGTAGGCCGGGTCGGAGAGCTTGGCGACGTCGACGCTGCCGTAACCGCGCCAGTCGCTCCAGGACTTGCGCTCGGTGGGGGTGAGCGGATCGTCGTCGTAGTGCCAGGCGGGTGTGCCCCGGTAGCGGTACTCGGTGGCCTGGGCGGGGCCGCCGCCCGCCGTGTCGTTGACGGTGACCTTGGTGGTCAGGTACTTGTGCCAGACGCCGAATCCGGAGCTGTCGCCGTTGGTGCGCCAGCCGGGGAAGCAGTCCTGGGTGTTGCTGTCGTAATGGCCCTCGGGCAGGTTGTCGATCGGGCACGGGTCGGGCTGGCCGTACACCACGTCGACGCGCCGGCCCAGCTCGTCGGTGACCGAGGAGATGCGGAGCTTGCGCATCTCGGGGGCTCCGGAGGCGGGGTCGGCGTCGGCCCGGTTGGCGTACTCCTTGCCGGTGAACTCCACGGCGGGCAGGGACTCCTCGCCGTCCCCGGCGAGGCCGGTCTGCTGGACCTTCTCCAGCCACAGCGCGGCGCTGGTGCCGTCCGACGGCTCGGGGAAGGAGTACGTGAAGCCGAGCCGGTCGACGTCCGTCCAGCCGCCGTCGGCGTTGGAGCGCTGCGCGGTGACCGAACGCAGCAGCTCCCCGGTGAAGAAGGTCGGCGCCTTCTGGTCGTCCCCGGTGCAGTCGCCGCTGGTGCACAGCGAGTCCATCGGCACGTCGGGGTACGAGGAGGCGTGGTCGGCGTCGAAGGCCGGGCAGTCGCCGCTTCCCCCAGCGGCCTCGGTGCAGCGCGGGGCGGTGGTGAAGTGCAGCCGGGCCGGGGCCTGGGTGTCCTCGGCGCCGGAGCGCTGGGAGTAGACGATGTCGCGCAGCGAGCCGCCGCGTACGTACTCGGTGGAGCGGGAGGCGATGCCGTTGCGGGCGTAGCGGTTGGTTTCCTGGGTGTAGAAGAAGGTGCTGGAGTTGCCGTGGGCGTCCACGACGCCGTCGAGGTTCCAGCGCCAGGCCTGCTGGCACCAGGAGTCCTCCAGCGACGCTGCGTGGCAGGGCTCGCCGGAGTCGTCGCCGAAGACGGGGACGGTGAAGACCGAGTCGGTGGCGCTGCCCGTGGTGGCCTGCTTGCCGCGCCCGAAGGTGTACTCGGTGCCCTGAGGGGTGGTCACCACCCAGTACTCGCCGTTGTTGTCGCCGTTGTCGGCGCCGGTGAAGCGCTGCACGCGCCAGCCGGGGTCCTCCTTGGCGCGCCAGATGTCGTCGCCGGCTGCCTTGTCCTTCACCAGCGCGGACGACGTGCCCTGCAGGGACAGCCGCAGCTCGTCGCCGGCCCAGCACAGGTCGCCGGTGTCGCCGCCGTCGTCGGCGCAGCCCTTGTAGCGGCGCTCCAGGAAGGGCAGCGCCAGGTCCCAGCCCTGACCGACCCAGGACGGCTGGTTGTTCTCGGCGGCGACCATGCCGTCCACGGCCTGCGAGGAGTAGCCGAGGTTGATGTCGGGCGCGTCCCCGGCGAGCGCGGGCACCTGCGGCAGGGGCAGGGACCAGTTGAAGTCGCCGGACTGCAGGCCGACCGACCACTTGCTGGACGACGACAGCTTGGTCGCGGTCGCGGAGCCGGTCTCGCCGGACACTGCGGCGATGACGACGAAGACGGTGCCCGGATCCGAGGCGGGAACGTCGGCGACGAGGGTGTGGGTGGTCAGGTCCACATGGCTGGGCACCGGCGTGCCGGTGGCGCAGTCCGGGTTCTCCGGTGCGGTCAGTACGCAGGCGGGCTTGGCCGCCAGACGTAACCGGGACTCGAAGTCCCCGCCGTACGCGTCCGCGAACCCGGAGACGTCGATCCGGACGCCGACCTTGCCGCCGCCCTCGGCCTTCGAGACCCGGAACGCCGTGCCGTGGCCGCCCGAACGGCGGGCGGTGTCATTGCCGTACGCGGTGACCGAGACCTGGTCCGGTGCCTTGGCCCGGGCCCTGGGCGCGGTGACGGACACCGCGCTGGCGCCCACCTCGGCCGGTGCGGCGCCCGAGCGTACGGCGACGGTCCCCGAACCGCCCTTGGGCCACCGCACCTTGGCGGGCGTTGCCTGCGCGGGTGTCGTGTCGGCCGCCTTGGGCCTGGCCTTGACCGCCGTCCCCGTCACGTTCACCACGGCGGCGTCGGCGTTCGCGATGTCCGTCACGACGGCTGCGGCTGCCTGCGCCACCGGTTGGAGCCCCGTGAGCACCAGGGCCGCTAACGCCACACCGGTGACCTTGGACCGTCCTCTGCGCATGTGCCGCCCCCATAACAGCCGACTCACAGAAATCAGGGCTGCGACGATCTCAAGGCATACATGTACGCGTCAATCGAACGGCTTTCGCTCCCCCGGTTCCGGAACTGGCCGTGTCCTACACCGGTCAGGCGAAGTTGGCGAGGATCTTCGACTCGCCGTCCTTGGCCTCGACCAGGGCCAGGAAACGGTCGTCCGGGCCGAAAACGGCCGTGGGCACATCCCCGACACCTGAGGGGAGGGGCAGCCGGATGCCGTGCGAGAGCCGCTTGGCCTGCTCGGCGTCGACCTCCCAACGGGGAAAGGCAGCGCCCGCCGCCTCACCGATGGGCATGATGTCGAGGGATTCCTCGAGCTGCTCCAGGGTGCGGGCCACCCCGATCCCGTACGGACCGACCCGGGTGCGCCGCAGGGCGGTGAGGTGGCCGCCGACGCCGAGGTCGGCGCCCAGGTCGCGGGCGAGGGCGCGGATGTAGGTGCCGGAGGAGCACTCGACGGTGACGTCGAGGTCGACGAGGTCGCCCTCACGGCGCAGGTCGTCCAGGGTGAAGGAGGAGACGGTGACCGGCCGGGCGGCCAGCTCGAAGTCCTCGCCGCCGCGCACCCGCGCGTAGGACCGTACGCCGTTGACCTTGATGGCGCTGACCTTGGAGGGGACCTGAAGGATGTCGCCGGTGAGCTTGGCGATGCCCGCGTCCACGGCCTCGCGGGTGACGCCGGCCGCCGGGGCGGACGCGGTCACCTCGCCCTCCGCGTCGTCCGTCACCGTGGTCCGGCCGAGCCGGATCGTGGCGACGTACTCCTTACGGGTGAGGGCGAGGTGGCCGAGGAGGCGGGTGGCCTTCTCGACGCCGAGGACCAGGACGCCCGTCGCCATCGGGTCCAGGGTGCCGGCGTGGCCGACGCGCCGGGTGCCGGCGAGGCGCCGCATACGCGACACCACGCCGTGGGAGGTCAGACCGGCCGGCTTGTCGACAATGACGAGCCCGTCCTTCATGCCTTGTCGCCCTGCTCGTCCTCGAGCTCGTCGTCCTCGGAGGGCTTGCGGTACGGGTCCGCCTCGCCCGCGTACGCCGCGTCCGTGGCCGTCTTGCGGACGTCCTCGTCGATGGCGCGGGCCTTGGCGAGGAGGTCCTCGATGGTGCGGGCGTTCTCCGGGATCGCGTCGGCGACGAAGGTCAGGCTCGGAGTGAAGCGCACTCCGGTCTGCCGTCCGACCTCGGAGCGGAGGACGCCCTTGGCGCTCTCCAGAGCGGCGGCCGAGGCCGTGCGCTCCTCCTCGGAGCCGAAGACCGTGTAGAAGACGGTCGCCTCCCGGAGGTCACCGGTGACCCGGGTGTCGGTGATCGTGACGTACCCCAGGCGCGGATCCTTGATCCGGCGCTGAAGGGTCTCGGCGACCACGACCCGGATGCGGTCCGCCAGCTTGCGCGCCCGCGCGGTGTCGGTCATGCGTGCTCTTCTCTCTCTTCGGTCTTCAGTCGTCGTCGCCGTGCAGCCGCTGCCGTACCGACAGCAGGTCCACCTCGGGCCGGGCGGCCATCCAGCGCTCGCACCGGTCCAGTACGTCATTGAGGTGTCCGAGGTCCCCGGACACCACCGCCAGGCCGATCTCGGCCCTGCGGTAAAGATCATGGCCGTCGACCTCGGCCACGCTGACCGCGAACTTGCGGTGCAGCTCGGCGACGATGGGCCGGACGACGGACCGCTTCTCCTTCAGTGACCGTACGTCACCGAGAAGCAGATCGAAGGACAGCGTGCCTACATACATGGGCGTCAGGGCAAGCCGCCCTGTGAGGCCTCGTTGTGAACAGCATGAACAGTCATCACAACAGTACGGGCAACGGCCGGGGCCGATCGACGGAATTTACTCCGCCGACCGGCCCCGGTCGCGTCTACCGCTGGATCAGCCTCGCGGCTTCTCGCGCATCTCGTACGTCGCGATGACGTCGTCGATCTTGATGTCGTTGAAGTTGCCGAGGTTGATACCGCCCTCGTAACCCTCACGAATCTCGGTGACGTCGTCCTTGAAGCGACGCAGACCCTCGATGTTGAGGTTCTCGGCGACGACCTTGCCGTCACGGACGAGGCGCGCCTTGGTGTTGCGCTTGACCTCGCCGGAACGGATGAGGACACCGGCGATGTTGCCGAGCTTGCTGGACCGGAAGATCTCGCGGATCTCCGCGGTACCGAGCTCGACCTCCTCGTACTCCGGCTTGAGCATGCCCTTCAGGGCCGCCTCGATCTCCTCGATGGCCTGGTAGATCACCGAGTAGTAGCGGACGTCGACACCCTCGCGCTCGGCCATCTGTGTGGCGCGGCCTTCGGCCCGCACGTTGAAGCCCATCACGATGGCGTCGGAACCCGCCGCCAGGTTGATGTCGGACTCGGTGACCGCACCCACACCGCGGTGCAGGACCCGGATGTCCACCTCTTCGCCGACGTCGAGCTGGAGCAGCGAGGACTCGAGAGCCTCGACCGAACCGGACGCGTCGCCCTTGATGATGAGGTTGAGCTGCTGCATCTCGCCGGCCTTGAGGGCCTTGTCCAGGTCCTCCAGGGAGATGCGGACACCCTTGCGGGCGAACGCGGCGTTCCGCTCGCGGGCGGCCCGCTTCTCGGCGATCTGCCGGGCCGTACGGTCCTCGTCGACGACCAGGAAGTTGTCGCCGGCGCCGGGGACGTTGGTGAGTCCCAGGACCATGACGGGGGTCGACGGACCCGCTTCTTCCAGGTTGTTGCCGTTGTCGTCGAGCATCGCGCGGACACGGCCGTACGCGTCGCCGACGACCATGGTGTCGCCGACCCGCAGGGTGCCGCGCTGGACGAGCACGGTGGCCACGGCGCCACGGCCGCGGTCGAGGTGGGCCTCGATCGCGATGCCCTGCGCGTCCTGGTGCGGGTTGGCACGCAGGTCGAGCGAGGCGTCCGCGGTGAGGACCACGGCCTCCAGCAGGCTGTCGATGTGCAGTCCCTGCTTGGCGGAGATGTCGACGAACATGGTGTCGCCGCCGTACTCCTCGGCCACCAGACCGAACTCGGTCAGCTGACCGCGCACCTTCGTCGGGTCCGCGCCCTCGACGTCGATCTTGTTGACCGCGACCACGATCGGCACACCGGCCGCCTTGGCGTGGTTCAGCGCCTCGATCGTCTGGGGCATGACGCCGTCGTTCGCCGCCACCACGAGGATCGCGATGTCGGTGGACTTGGCACCACGGGCACGCATGGCGGTGAACGCCTCGTGACCGGGGGTGTCGATGAAGGTGATGCGACGCTCTTCGTCGTTGACCGTCGCGGCCACCTGGTACGCACCGATGTGCTGGGTGATGCCACCGGCCTCGCCCGCGACCACGTTGGTCTTGCGGATCGCGTCGAGGAGGCGGGTCTTACCGTGGTCGACGTGACCCATGACGGTCACGACCGGCGGACGCGCGGTGAGCTCTTCCTCGCCGCCCTCGTCCTCGCCGAACTCGATGTCGAAGGACTCGAGAAGCTCGCGGTCCTCCTCCTCCGGGCTGACGATCTGCAGGACGTAGTTCATCTCGTCGGCCAGCAGCTGCAGCGTCTCGTCGGAGACGGACTGCGTCGCGGTGACCATCTCACCGAGGTTGAGCATCACCTGGACGAGCGACGCCGGGTTGGCGCCGATCTTCTCGGCGAAGTCGGTGAGCGAGGCACCACGGGAGAGGCGCACGGCCTCGCCATTGCCACGGGGCAGCAGCACGCCGCCCACGGACGGGGCCTGCATGGCCTCGTACTCCTGGCGCCGCTGACGCTTGCTCTTACGGCCACGGGCCGGACGACCGCCCGGGCCACGACCGAACGCACCCTGCGTGCCACCACGGGCACCCGGGCCGCCGGGACGGCCGCCGAAGCCACCGGGACGAGGACCGAAGCCGCCGCCACCACCGGGGGCGCCGCCACCCGGACGGGGACCGCCGAAGCCGCCGCCGCCACCGGGACGACCACCGCCGCCACCGCCACCGCCGGGACGACCGGCGAAGCCGCCGCCACCGCCACCGGGACGACCGCCACCGCCACCGCCGCCACCGGGACGCGCGCCCGGACCGCCGGGACGGCCGCCGGGGCCGCCGCCAGGACGACCGGGGGCACCGCCGGCAGCGGGGCTCTTCGGCATCATGCCCGGGTTGGGACGCGGGCCGGAAGACTGCGGGCGAGGCATGCCACCGGGGGCCGGACGAGCACCGCCGGGACCGCCCTGGGGACGCGGAGCGCCACCGGGACCGCCGGGGCCGCCGTGGCCACCGGGACGAGGAGCACCCTGGCCGCCGGGGCGGGGGCCACGGTCACCGCGGTCACCGGGACCGCCCGGAGCACCACCCGGACGCGGCGCCTGCGGGCGCGGCATACCGGTGGAGCCGGAGGTGAAGGGGTTGTTGCCCGGACGGGGACCCGCCGGACGGGCGCCACCGGGACGCGCTGCACCCTGACCGCCGGGGCGGGGGGCACGCTCGCCGGGACGGCCGCCGTCGCGACGGTCGCCGCCCTGCTGGCCACCCTGGGCCGGACGCGCGGGGCGCGGGCCGGGGGTCGCGCCGGAGCGCGGGCCGGACGGAGCGGACGGGCCGGACGGAGCCGCCGGCTGCGCCGGGGCCGGGGCGGAGAACTCCGCCTGCGGCACCGGGGTGACCGGGGCGGCCTTGGCCGGAGCGGCCGGAGCCTCCGGTGCGGCGGGAGCCGCCGGGGCCGGCTTCGGGCCGGGGCGCGGGCCGGGGGCCGGCGCCGAACCCGCGGGCTTGGAACCAGCCACGGGCGTTACGGGAGAGGGACCCGCGGCCGGCTTGGCGGCCGGGACGGCGGGACGAACCGGCGCACCCGGAGTGGGCGCACCCGGCCTCGCGGGCGCAGCCTTGCGCGGCGCCGCGGGCTTCGCACCGGGCTTCCCGGCGGAACCGCCGCCGGGGCCCTGCAATGCGTCAGTCAACTTGCGGACAACCGGCGCCTCGATCGTCGAGGACGCCGAACGGACGAATTCGCCAAGTTCTTGGAGCTTGGCCATGACGACCTTGCTCTCAACTCCGAACTCCTTGGCGAGTTCGTATACCCGGACCTTAGCCACTTCGCTCCTTCTGAGGTCCGGGGTGGTCGTCCGCCGGACCGTCGCTACTTCATGGGCGTACTCATCGCGTGCTCATCGAGTGCTCATCGCAATCTCGACCTACTTCCAACTCGCGGGGGTACCTGACCGCACGGTGTCCCGTGCGTTCCTTGCTTGCTTACGGTGTTGCCTGCTCGACGTGCCGACGCAAGTCGGCGGTATCGAGCGTTCCCTGCACCCGAAGGGCCCGGGGAAACGCCCGGCGGCGGACCGCCAGGTCGAGACAGATGGTGGCGGGGTGCACATAAGCACCCCGACCGGGCAGCGTACCGCGATCATCCGGGACGAGTTCGTCCCCGACCACCACCACACGCAGCAGATCCTTCTTGGCCGCTCGTTCCCGGCAACCGATGCACGTACGCTCCGGGCATGCTGGGCCGTGCGTCCGGCCAGACACCTTTAAGTCTACCTCCCCGCGCCGACCTCACCCCTCCGGGTTATTCGACGCACGGTCGTTCGATCGTTACTGTCCGGAAATCACTCGGCGGGCTGCTCGGTGTCCGGACGGATGTCGATCCGCCAGCCGGTGAGCCGCGCGGCCAGGCGGGCGTTCTGCCCTTCCTTGCCGATCGCCAGCGACAGCTGGTAGTCCGGCACGGTCACCCGGGCCGACCTCGCGCCGAGGTCCACGACCTCGACCTTGCTCACCCGTGCGGGTGACAGCGCGTTCGCGACCATCTCCGCCGGGTCGTCCGACCAGTCCACGATGTCGATCTTCTCACCGTGCAGCTCCGCCATCACCGCGCGCACCCGGGCGCCCATCGGGCCGATGCACGCGCCCTTGGCGTTCAGCCCCGAGCGGGTCGAGCGGACCGCGATCTTGGTGCGGTGACCGGCCTCGCGGGCGATCGCCGAGATCTCCACCGATCCGTCGGCGATCTCCGGCACCTCGAGCGCGAAGAGCTTCTTGACCAGGTTCGGGTGCGTACGGGACAGCGTCACCGACGGTCCGCGCACGCCCTTGGCGACCCGGACGACGTACGAGCGCAGCCGGATGCCGTGCTTGTAGTCCTCGCCCGGCACCTGCTCCTGGACCGGCAGGATCGCCTCCAGCTTGCCGATGTCGACCAGCACGTTCTTGGGGTCCTTGCCCTGCTGGACGATGCCGGTGACGATGTCGCCCTCGCGGCCGGCGAACTCGCCGAAAGTGATCTCGTCCTCGGCGTCCCGCAGGCGCTGGAGGATCACCTGCTTGGCGGTGGTCGCCGCGATCCGCCCGAAGCCGGTCGGGGTGTCGTCGAACTCGCGCGGCTCCTCGCCCTCGGCGACCTCGGACGGGTCCTCCTTGGCCCAGACGGTCACGTGGCCGTTCGTACGGTCAAGCTCCACACGGGCGTTGCGGTGGCTGTGCGGCTCCCGGTGGTACGCGATGAGGAGAGCCGATTCGATCGCCCCGACCAGCAGGTCGAACGAGATCTCCTTCTCCCGTACCAGACCCCGCAGGGCACTCATGTCGATGTCCACGGCTACGCCTCCTCAGTGTTCTCGTCGCGGTCGGTTTCGGCGTCGGCCGTATCCGCTGCGCCGTCTTCCTTGCGGTTGAACTCGATCTCGATGCGCGCCTTTGCGATCTCGCCGAAGGCGAGGCGGGCGGGCTTGGGCTTGCGTCCCTTGACGCCGGGGACTTCGAGGTCGAGTCCCTCGTCGTCCACCTCGATGATCCGTGCGACGGTGTCGCCCCCGGCGGTCAGCATGAACTTGACCAGCCGACCGGTGTTGCGGCGGAAGTGCCGCGGCTCGGTGAGGGGGCGGTCCAGGCCCGGGGAGCTGACCTCCAGCAGGTACTCGCCGTTGCCCATGGCATCGGACGCGTCCAGCGCCTGCGAGATCTCCCGGCTCAGCTCCGCGACCGCGTCGAGCTGTACGCCCTCGTCGGAATCCACCACGACCTGCAGCTGCCGGCGCTTGCCGGCCTGCGTCACCTTGACCTCTTCCAGATCCAGTCCCGCCTTGGTGACGAGCGGCTCCAGCAGCCCGCGCAGCCTCTCGCTCTGGGTGGTGCTCATCCGGGTGACTCCTCGGCCGCGTGTGCTGTTGTGGTGGTAGGTCGCGTGTCGGCCCAAAGCCTATCGGTTCCGGCACCGCGATCGCGATTCGGGCCGCCCCGCCTGCCCCCTCCTGTCCTGCGCCGACCGCCGTGCCAGGGGCACCGCCGGAACTCTGCGGCGCACCGCCGGAGCCCCTCCCTCCGCGCGTCCCCCCCTGCCTCGCACCCCTCGCATCGCTCCGCGAGCCTCGGGAGCGCCGCGCCGGCCTCCGACCGCCGTGCCAGGGGTACCACCGGGACTCTGCCACGCACCGCCGGAGCCCCTCCCTCCGCGCGTTGCTCAGGGCTGCCCGGGTACCCTCACCTTTGATGATCACGGGAAAGAATCAGGCGGCGCCGCGCAGGCGTGCTGTGCTGGCCGCGTCGGCTCTGCCGGCGGTGAGTGCGCTGCTCGGCGGTTGTTCGAACGACGACTCGGCGCGGAGGTCGGCCACGTCGCTCAAGGCCTCGCCGTCCGCGTCGCCCGGGGCGGTGCTGCAGGCGGCGGCAGGCCGCGACAGCGCGGGGCTGATGGCCGAGTACGACGCCGTCATCACCGCGTATCCCGCGCTGGCGGGCCGTCTGGCGCCGCTGCGGGCCGAGGTCGCGCGGCACGCGAAGGCCTTCGGGGCAACGGAGTCGGCCACGCAGTCACCCTCGGCGTCACCCTCGTCCTCGGCGTCGGCGTCGCCTGTGGCGCCGGGTACCGAGGATGCCGCCCTGGCGGCTCTCGCGTCGGCGGAGAAGTCGCTGGCGGACGCCCGTACCGGGGCGCTGCTCGACGCCCCGCCGGAGCTGGCGCGGCTGCTGGCCTCGGTCGCCGCGGCCGGGTCCTGTCACGTGCTGCTGCTCAAGGAAGGCTGACCCCCGCATGGCACTCACGCCGCTCAGGGCCGTCCAGGCTGCTCTGGCCGCCGAGCACGCCGCCGTCTACGGCTACGGCGTGGTCGGCGCCCGGGTCTCCTCCGGCCGGGCGGTCGAGGCCCGTACGGCGTACGACGCCCACCGCGCCCGGCGCGACACACTGCGCCGCACCATCACCGACCTCGGCGGCACCCCGGTCGCGGCGGAGCCGGCGTACGCGCTGCCCTTCCCGGTGCCGGACTCGGCGGCGGCCATACGGCTCGCGGCCGAGCTGGAGGACCGGGTCGCCGCGGTCTACGCCGACCTGGTCCGGGCCGCCACCGCCGACCTTCGCGCCGAGGCCGCCGGCTGGCTGCGCGAGGCCGCCGTACGGGCGGTTCGCTGGCGCGGCGAGAGCGTAGCCTTCCCGGGGCTGGCCGAACGGGCGGCGGGCACGGCGGACGCATCCCCCTCGGCGTCCTCCGCTGCCACCGCCCTGTAGACCCGGACCTGACGGAGGGACAGACCGACGATGACGCACCTTCAGCCGCTTCAGCCGCCGGAACGGCTGGTCCGTACGATCAACGCCTGGGAGGGCGACGCCGGCCGCGCCTGGCTCGACACCCTCCCCGGACGCGTCGCGGACTACCTGGAGCGGTGGGAATTGCGGCCGGAGCGCGTCTTCACGCCGGGTGGCCAGATCAGCATGATCGTGCTCGTACGCCGGGCCGACGACACCCCGGCGGTCCTCAAGGCCGGCCTGGTCACCGTCGAGACCCGCAACGAAGCCGCCGCGCTGGCCCACTGGGACGGCCGCGGCGCGGTCCGACTGCTCGACGCCGACCCGGCGGAAGGCATGCTGCTGCTCGAACGCCTCCAGGGCGACGTCTCCCTGCGGTCCCTCCCCGAGTCCAAGGCCATGCTCGAGGCGTCCGCCATCCTGCAGCGGCTGTGGGTACCCGCTGCCGACGGTCACCCCTTCACGTCGGTCGCCGACTACACGGCCGGGCTCGCCGCGACCCTGCGCGAACGGCGCGAGCAGCCCTGGGCGGCGGACATCGCCCACCTCATCGACAACGCCCTGGACACCCGGGAGCGACTGCTGGCGGAGCCCTCGGTCGACGTCCTGCTCCACGGCGACTACCACCACGGCAACGTGCTCGCCGCCGACCGCGCCCACTGGCTCGCCATCGACCCCAAGCCGCTCGTCGGCGACCCCGCCTACGACCTCGCCTGGCTCACCCGCGACCGCCTCGACACCCTCGCCGCCGCCCCCGGCGCCGAGTCCGCGGCCCGGCGCCGCATCACCAAGCTCGCGGACTCCCTCGACCTCGACCGGGACCGCCTCCGCGGCTGGACCCTCTTCCGCGCGGTCGAAGCCGGCACCTGGGGTCTCTCCGTCGGCGACCGCGACTGGGCCGAGCTCCTCCTGGAATTCGCCGCCTGGCTCTGATTTTTCGACGCCGCCCTCGCACCGCTCGGCGCCGGAGCGCCTCCCGGGCTTCGGGACGGCTGCGCCGGGCCCATTCCTTTACGCCGCCCTCGCACCGCTCGGCCCAGGGGCCTCCCGGGCTTCGGGACGGCTGCGCCGGACTCTCCCCCAGACTCCGTCTGGGAGGTGCCCCCCTCCGCCGTGCCGGGGCTGCCGCTTCGGGTGCGCCTGGTTCGGCGGAGCTCCCCCACCCCGCCCCTTCCCGAAACCAGAGGGCCAGCCCCCTGGACCCCCGAACGCCCTCCGGGCGTGTCCTCAAACGCCGGACGGGCTGAATTTGCCCATCCGGGTTGTGGGTAGGCCGTCCGCCTGAGGCGGAACGGGCTGGCACAACCCGGCCACACACCGGCAGGCGCCAACGCGACCCCAGCCACCCACCCAGCAGAGGCGTCGCCGGCACCCCGGCCGACGGACGGAGTCCGGCGCAGCCGGGCGAAGCCCGAGAGGCCCCCCCGGGGCCGAACGGTGCGAGCACGGCGTGAAGGATCGGGCCCGGCGCAGCCGGGCGAAGCCCGAGAGGCCCCCCGGGGCCGAACGGTGCGAGGACGGCGGGAAGGATCGGGCCCCGGGTCAGGAGCTGAGGCGGGCGAGGGCGTCGTCGACGGGGAGTTCTTCGCGGGTGCCGGTGCGGCGGTCCTTGAGCTCGACGATGCCCTCGGCGGCGCGGCGGCCGACGACGAGGATGGTGGGAACGCCGATGAGCTCGGAGTCGGTGAACTTGACGCCCGGGGAGACGCCGGGGCGGTCGTCGACGAGGACGCGGACGCCGGCGGCGTGAAGCTTTTCGGCGAGTTCGAGGGCGAGCTCGGTCTGGACGGCCTTGCCCGCGGCGACCACGTGGACGTCGGCGGGGGCGACCTCGCGGGGCCAGCAGAGGCCCTGGTCGTCGGCGGTCTGCTCGGCGAGGGCGGCGACGGCGCGGGAGACGCCGATGCCGTACGACCCCATGGTCACCCGCACGGGCTTGCCGTTCTGGCCGAGGACGTCGAGCTCGAAGGCGTCGGCGTACTTGCGGCCGAGCTGGAAGATGTGGCCGACCTCGATGGCCCGGTCGAGCCGGAGGCCTGTGCCGCAGGCGGGGCAGGGGTCGCCGGGCTGGACGGTGACGACGTCGAGGTAGCGGTCGACGTCGAAGTCACGGCCGACGACGACGTTGCGGGCGTGCTTGCCCGGAACGTTGGCGCCGGTGATCCAGGCGGTGCCGGGGGCGATGCGGGGGTCGGCGATGTAGGGGACGCCGGACAGCCCCTGGGGGCCGACGTAGCCGCGCACCAGGTCGGGGCGCCCGGTGAAGTCGTCGGCGGTGACCAGTTCGACGACGGCCGGGGCGAGGTGTTCGGCGAGCTTGCCGAGGTCGACCTCGCGGTCGCCGGGGACTCCGATGGCGGTGATCTCGCCGTCGACCTTCACCAGCAGGTTCTTCAGGGTCGCGGAGGCCGGCACGCCCAGGTGCGCGGCGAGCGTCTCGATGGTCGGGGTGTCGGGGGTGTCCAGCTCCTCGACCGGCCCGTGTGCGGAACCGTCGACCGGCACCAGCGCGGTGGTCACCGCCTCCGTGTTGGCGGCGAAGTCGCATGCCGGGCAGTCGGCGAAGGTGTCCTCCCCCGCCGCGGCCGGGGCGAGGAACTCCTCGGACGCGGAGCCGCCCATCGCGCCGGAGACGGCGGAGCAGATCCGGTAGTCGAAGCCGAGCCGCTGGAAGATGCGGATGTACGCCTCGCGGTGCAGGCGGTAGGACTCGGCCAGGCCTTCGTCCGTGGTGTCGAAGGAGTACGAGTCCTTCATCTGGAACTCGCGGCCGCGCAGCACACCCGAGCGCGGCCGGGCCTCGTCCCGGAACTTGGTCTGGATCTGGTAGAGGATCACCGGCAGGTCCTTGTAGGACGTGCACTGGTCCTTGACCGTCTGCGTGAAGATCTCCTCGTGCGTCGGCCCGAGCAGATAGTCCGCGCCCTTGCGGTCCTTGAGGCGGAAGAGCAGGTCGCCGTACTCCGACCACCGGCCCGTCGCCTCGTACGGCTCGCGCGGCAGCAGCGCGGGGAGGAGGACTTCCTGGCCGCCGATGGCGTCCATCTCCTCGCGGATGACGCGGGAGACGTTCTCCAGGACCCTCTTGCCGAGCGGCAGCCAGGTCCACATCCCCGCGGAGGTGCGGCGGACGTACCCGGCGCGGACCAGGAGCTTGTGGCTCGCGGTCTCGGCGTCGGCCGGGTCGTCGCGCAGCGTCTTGAGCATCAGACGGGACATGCGCAGGACCATGGTGGACTCCAGGGAGGTGGTGACGCGGGTTCTGCCCGAGGATATCGGCTACCGGAGCAGCGGAAGCACGGCGCCCATCACGGCGTACGGGCTCGCGGCGCTCGGGAAGTGCACGGGGCGGGCCAGGTCCACGTAGCCGAGGGCGCGGTAGAGGCGGCGGGCGCGGCTCTCGACGTCGATGGCGGAGAGGATGCTGCGCGGTTCGGCGGCGGTGTCGGTGATCGTCGTGATGAGCTCGCGGCCCAGGCCACGGCCCTGAAAGCGGGGGTGGACGTGCAGCTCGGTGATGGTGAAGGAGTCGTCGAGCCAGTCGTCGTGGCCGGTCTGCCGCATGTAGGGCTCGACGACGGTCGACCACCAGTGGCCGCGGCTGTTGGGCATCCCGTAGACGAAGCCGACCATCCGGTCGCCGGGCGCGGTGGCGGCCAATGCGCGCACGCCGGGGTACTGGAGGTGCCGCAGCACGATCTGCCGGCGGATGGCGATCTCGTCGTCGGCGAGTCCGAAGGCCACGGCCTGTACGGCCAGCGCGTCGTCGACCCGCGCAGCGAGATCGACCGGCTCGATCACCACGTCATCCATGGGCGGGGACACTACTAGAACAGCACGCTCATGAAAGCGCCGACCTCGGTGAAACCGACCCGGCGGTAGGCGGCACGGGCCGGGGCGTTGTAGTCGTTGACGTACAGGCTGGCGACGGGGGAAACGTCGCGGAGCGCGTAGTGCAGTACGGCGGACATCCCGGTCTCGGAGAGGCCGCGGCCGCGGTGCTCGGGGGCGACCCAGACTCCCTGGATCTGGCAGGCGTGCCGGGTGACCGCACCGATCTCGGCCTTGAAGACCACCCGGCCGTTCTCTATGCGGGCGAACGACCGCCCTGTGGTGACGAGTTCGGCGACGCGGGCCTGGTAGAGCAGTCCGCCGTCGCCGGCGAGCGGGGAGACGCCGACCTCTTCGGTGAACATGGCGACGCAGGCCGGCATGATCAGGTCGATCTCGTCCCGCCGTACCCGGCGCACGAGCGGGTCGGGGGCGATCTCGGCGGGCAGGGCCCGGGTGACCATCAGCGGTTGCCGGGTCCGGACCTCGCGGGCGGGGCCCCAGCTGCGTTCCAGCAGCGACCACAGCTCGGCGGTCGGCTCGGCCGGTCCCACGATGGACGAGCAGCGGCGGCCCGTACGGCGGGCCCGTTCGGCGAACGCGCGGATCGCCTCGGGCCCGGCGCAGATCGGGACGAGGTTCGCCCCGGCGTAACAGAGCGAGGTCAGCCGGCCTCCTGCGTACCAGCCCCACATCTCGCCGCCCAGCCGCCAGGGGTCGAGCCCAGCTACGTTGACGCGCGAGGCGACGAAGGCGTTGGCGACCGGGTCGCGGTTGAGCACCTCAAGAGCGGCTTCGAGATCGCCGGGCTCCAGGACTCTTGTGGTGGTCGTCGTCAACACGGTTGGGCGCCTCACCGTACGGCCGCAGCGGCATGGGTCCCCGCACGATACCTCGCCGGGGCCGATCCTTCACGCTGTCCGCGAGGCCGGGGTTACCGTACGCGCCCCGGCCGGAGGCTGATAACCGCCGTTCAGCTGATACTGACGGAGGGCTCGCCGGAGGTGATGCCGTCGGCTTCCATCTGCTCGGCGATCTTCATGGCCTCTTCGATGAGGGTCTCGACGATCTTCGACTCGGGCACCGTCTTGATGACCTCGCCCTTGACGAAGATCTGCCCCTTGCCATTGCCTGAGGCGACGCCGAGGTCGGCCTCGCGGGCCTCGCCGGGACCGTTGACGACGCAGCCCATGACCGCGACGCGCAGCGGCACCTCCATGCCCTCCAGGCCTGCCGTGACCTGGTCGGCGAGCTTGTAGACGTCGACCTGGGCCCGCCCGCAGGACGGGCAGGAGACGATCTCCAGCCGGCGCTGCCGCAGATTCAGCGACTCCAGGATCTGAATGCCGACCTTGACCTCCTCCGCCGGAGGCGCGGACAGCGAGACGCGGATCGTGTCACCGATCCCCTCGCTCAGCAGCGCCCCGAAGGCCACCGCCGACTTGATCGTGCCCTGGAAGGCCGGGCCGGCCTCGGTCACGCCGAGGTGCAGCGGGTAGTCGCACTGGGCGGCGAGCTGCCGGTAGGCGTTGACCATCACGACCGGGTCGTTGTGCTTGACCGAGATCTTGATGTCCCGGAAGCCGTGCTCCTCGAACAGCGAGCACTCCCACAGCGCCGACTCCACCAGCGCCTCGGGCGTGGCCTTGCCGTACTTCTCCAGGAGGCGCTTGTCGAGCGATCCGGCGTTGACGCCGATCCGGATCGGGGTGCCGCTCTCGGAGGCCGCTCGCGCGATCTCCTTCACGTTGCCGTCGAACTGCCGGATGTTGCCCGGGTTGACCCGGACCGCCGCGCATCCGGCGTCGATCGCCGCGAAGACGTACTTCGGCTGGAAATGGATGTCCGCGATCACCGGGATCTGCGACTTCCTGGCGATGGTCGCGAGGGCGTCGGCGTCGTCCTGCGAGGGGCAGGCGACCCGTACGATCTGGCAGCCGGAGGCGGTGAGCTCGGCGATCTGCTGCAGGGTGGCGCCGATGTCCGCGGTCACGGTCGTCGTCATCGACTGCACTGACACAGGAGCGTCGCCGCCCACTGCCACCGATCCGACCTGGATCTTGCGGCTCGGGCGGCGGTCGGCGAGCTTGGTCGGAACGGACGGGATCCCGAGCGAAATCGCGGTCATGTGCGTGCTGTCCCCAAAGTGTGGATCGAGGTCCCGGCGGCGTGGGCGGGCTCCGCTTACCGAGATTACGGCACCCGGCCCGCCCACCTCGCCTCGCACCTAGGTCAAACGCACCGGATTGATGAGATCCGCGGCCATGACCAGCGCCGTGAAGCAGATGAAAATACCGGCGACGACGTAAGCGACCGGCATCAGCTTGGCCACGTCGAAGGGGCCGGGGTCGGGCCGCCGGAAGACCCGGGCGACGTTGCGGCGCAGGGACTCCCACAGGGCGCCGGCGATATGCCCGCCGTCGAGCGGGAGCAGCGGGAGCATGTTGAAGAGGAAGAGCGAGAGGTTGATCCCGGCGAGGAGGCTGAGGAAGAAGGCGATCCGCTGGGTGGCCGGGATGTTGAGGGCGAAGACGTCGCCGCCGATGCGGGCGGCGCCGATCATGCCGACCGGGGAGTCCTGCTTGCGCGGGGCGCCGTTGAAGACGGAGTTCCACAGGTCCGGCACCTTGGACGGCAGGGCGACGAGCGACTGGACGCCGCTCTGGGCCATGTCGCCCATCCGCGCGACCGACTGGGTGAAGTCCAGCCGTACGACGCCGCTGGCGGGGGTGAAGCCGAGGAATCCGGCCGTGACGTACTGGCCTTCGGAGTAGCCGCCGTTGCCGTCGGTCTTGGTGACCTTGTTCTTGATGAGGTCGGCGTGCAGGGTGACCGTCTTCCCGTTCCGGAGGACGGTGATGGTGGCCGGGCCCGTGGTGTCGCGGATCTCCTTCTGGAGGACGGACCACTGGCTGGAGTCGACCGAGGTGCCGTTGAAGGCGATGATCCGGTCACCGGCCTTGAGCCCGGCCTTCTTGGCCGGCGACTCGGGGTACTTGCTGCTGGTGCAGGGGTCCTTGGCCTTGAGCGCGGCGGAGTCGGACTGCGAGATGACACAGTCCGAGACGGCGCCGACCGTCGTGGTCTGGGTGGTGCTGCCGAAGCCCATCAGCACCAGCAGGAAGAGCACGAAGGCCAGGATCAGGTTCATGAACGGGCCGGCGAACATGACGATGACGCGCTTCCACGGCTTGCGCGTGTAGAACAGCCGGGTCTCGTCGCCGGGCTTGACCTCTTCGTACGAGGCCTCGCGGGCGTCCTCGATCATGCTGCGCCAGGGCGACGTGGAGCGGGCCGTGATCCGGCCGTCGTCGCCGGGCGGGAACATGCCGATCATGCGGATGTAGCCGCCGAGCGGGACGGCCTTGAAGCCGTACTCGGTCTCGCCCTTGTGCCGGGACCAGATGGTGGGGCCGAAGCCGACCATGTACTGCGGCACGCGGATCTTGAAGAGCTTGGCGGTCGAGAGGTGGCCCAGCTCGTGCCAGGCGATCGAGATGAGAAGTCCGAAGAAGAAGACGACTATCCCGATGGCCCACATGAGGGTCGTCATACGCGCGCTGCCTCCGTAGTCGCCTGCTCTGCCAGTTCCCGTGCACGGATCCTGGCCCACTGCTCCGCATTGAGGACGTCCTCGACGGTGAGTGAAGTTCCCGTGACCCCGGTGATCGACGGTTCGTGCTCCTTCACCACCTGTGCGACGGTATCCACGATCCCGGTGAACGGCAGCCTGCCCGCGAGGAAGGCGTCGACGCACTCCTCGTTGGCAGCGTTGAACACCGCGGGCGCGGTGCCCCCGAGGTTACCGACATGACGGGCCAGCGCCACCGAGGGGAACGCCTCCTCGTCGAGCGGGAAGAAGGTCCAGGTCGCTGCCTTGGTCCAGTCGCAGCCCGGCGCGGCGTCCGGCACCCGCTCGGGCCAGCCGAGGCCGAGGGCGATCGGCATCCGCATGTCCGGGGGGCCGGCCTGGGCCAGTGTCGAACCGTCAGTGAATTCCACCATCGAGTGGATATACGACTGCGGATGGACTACGACCTCAATCCTGTCGAAGGGAATGTCGTAGAGCAGGTGCGCCTCGATCACTTCGAGGCCCTTGTTGACGAGCGTCGCCGAGTTGATGGTCACGACCGGGCCCATGTCCCAGGTCGGGTGCGCGAGGGCCTGCTCGGGGGTGACGCCGGCCAGCTCCTCCTTCGTACGTCCCCGGAAGGGGCCGCCGGAGGCGGTGACGACGAGCTTGCGGACCTCGGCCCGCGTGCCGCCCATCAGGGCCTGGAAGAGTGCCGAGTGCTCGGAGTCGACCGGCACGATCTGCCCGGGCTTCGCGACCGCCTTGACCAGCGGGCCGCCGACGATCAGCGACTCCTTGTTGGCCAGGACCAGGATCCGGCCGGCCTCCAGGGCGGCCAGCGTGGGCCGCAGGCCGATGGAGCCGGTGATGCCGTTGAGCACCGAGTGGCACTCCATGGCCGCCACCTCGGTCGCCGCGTCGGGCCCGGCCAGCATCCTCGGCAGCGGCTCCTTTCCGTACCGTACGGCCAGTGCCTCGCGCAGCGGGCCCGCGGCCTGCTCGCCGGCCACCGCGACGGCCTGTACGCCCAGCTGGTGGGCCTGCTCGGCGAGCAGCGCGACCCGGCCGCCGGCCGCCGAGAGGGCCACCACGCGAAAGCGGTCCGGGTTGCGGAGCACAACGTCGATAGCCTGGGTGCCGATCGACCCGGTCGAGCCGAGGATCACTATGTCCCGGGGGGCGCCGGTCGTGGTCTGACCGGGCAGGCGCAGATGTGGGTCGGCGAGAGAGTCGTCCATCCCACCATTGTGGCCGCTCCCGGTGCCGTCGGGCGCCGGGGTCAGCCGTACCAGCTCACCTGGACGATGACGATGCGCTCGCCGCGCACATCGGTCAGGTAGGTCAGCATGAGCTGTCCTCGGCTTTCGCTGCGAAGGCCCGGCGAGCGGCCCGTGTACGAGGCGCCGTCCAGGAAGACCATCGAGTCGCGCACGGCGATCTCAGTGGCGAGCTGATCCACCTCGCGGAGAGCTTCGGGCGGCAGCCCGTCCAGCAGGTCGTCCGGATCGTACTCCCCATGCCAGTCAGCCACCGGCGACCTCGCGATGCGCGGCCCGGACAATATCGCCGGCCTCGCGGATCGCTTTCGCTCTGACATCCGGATCGTCGCTGTCCAGCGCGTGTTCCGCCGCGTGCAGCCGCTGCGCGGTGGCCGGGTTCCGTTCAATCGCCACGACGGCGCCCCACCGTTCGTAGAACATGCGGATGGGTACGACGCTGCCGTCGTCACCGGCCTGGACAAAGGCCTTCTGCATCTCCTCGAAGAACTCCGGCAAGCGCGACGGCACGACGGTGGCAATGGCCTGGCGCAGCGCGGGCAGCGTGAGCTCGGGCATCGGAATGATCGGCCCGTCGTGCTGCGGCTGCCCGCCGGTCGTTCCGTCACTGGCGATACGCATGCGGTCAGAGTAGCCCGCCCCCGACCGCCGGTCGGGGGCGAAAGCGACATCTTCACCGCATGCGCCTGTTCACCGGATAGGTCGGTGGACGTTCTCCGCCTTGGAGGGGCCCGGGGTGGCGTCGGCGATCCAGGGGCCATCACCGGAGGGGTCGACGATGCCCTGTTCGAGCCAGGTGTAGGCGCCGCCGAGGACGCCGTCGACGACGCGGCGGTCGATGTCGTCGGTGTTGCTCCACAGCCGTCCGAAGAGCTCCTCGACGCGGACCCGGGACTGGCGGCAGAAGGCGTCGGCGAGCTGGTGCGCGGCGCGGCCGTTCTCGTCGCCCTGGGAGCGGAGCATCTCGGCCCGTACGCAGGCGGCGCTCATGGCGAACAGCTCGGCGCCGATGTCGACGATCCGGCCGAGGAAGCCCTGCTTGGTCTCCATCCGGCCCTGCCAGCGGGACATGGCGTAGAAGGTGGAGCGGGCGAGCTTGCGGGCGCTGCGCTCCACATAGCGCAGGTGTCCGGCCAGGTCACCGAACTCGGCGTAAGCGGTGGGGAGTTGACCGGGGCCCGCGACGAGCTTGGGGAGCCAGCGGGCGTAGAAGCCGCCGGCCTTGGCGCCGGCCTTGGCCTTGTCGCCGAGGGACTTGTCCGGGTCGATGAGGTCGCCGGCGACCGAGAGGTGGGCGTCGACGGCCTCGCGGGCGATCAGCAGGTGCATGATCTCGGTCGAGCCCTCGAAGATGCGGTTGATGCGCAGGTCGCGCAGCACCTGCTCGGCGGGGACGGCGCGTTCGCCGCGGGCGGCGAGCGACTCGGCGGTCTCGAAGCCCCGGCCGCCGCGGATCTGGACCAGCTCGTCCGCCATGAGCCAGCCCATCTCGGAACCGTAGAGCTTGGCGAGGGCGGCCTCGATGCGGATGTCGTTGCGGTTCTCGTCGGCCATCTGGGAGGAGAGGTCGACCACGGCTTCGAGGGCGAAGGTGGTCGCGGCGATGAAGGCGATCTTCGAGCCGACGGCCTCGTGCTTGGCGATCGGCTTGCCCCACTGCTCGCGTACGGCGGACCACTCGCGGGCGATCTTCAGGCACCACTTGCCCGCGCCGACACACATCGCCGGCAGCGACAGGCGGCCGGTGTTGAGGGTGGTGAGGGCGATCTTCAGGCCCGCGCCCTCAGGGCCGATGCGGTTCTCGGCGGGGACCCGGACCTCGTGGAAGCGGGTGACGCCGTTCTCCAGGCCGCGCAGGCCCATGAAGGCGTTGCGGTTCTCGACGGTGACGCCCTCGGCGTTGGTCTCGACGACGAAGGCCGTGATGCCGCCCTTGTGGCCCTCTGACTTGGGCACGCGGGCCATGACGACCAGGAGGTCGGCGACCACGCCGTTGGTCGTCCAGAGCTTCACGCCGTCCAGGACGTACTCCGTGCCGTCCTCGGTGGGGACGGCACTGGTGGCCAGCCGGGCCGGGTCGGAGCCGACGTCGGGCTCGGTGAGCAGGAAGGCGGTGATGTCCGTGCGCGCGCAGCGCGGCAGGAACTTCTCCTTCTGCTCCGCGGTACCGAACATTTTCAGCGGCTGCGGTACGCCGATCGACTGATGCGCGGAGAGCAGGGCGCCGAGCGCCGGGTTGGCGGAGCCGACGAGGGCCAGGGCCTTGTTGTAGTACACCTGGGTGAGGCCCAGGCCGCCGTACTTGGTGTCGATCTTCATCCCGAGGGCGCCGAGTTCCTTGAGGCCGTCGATGACCTCGTCGGGGATCCGTGCCTCGCGCTCGATGCGGGCGGAGTCGATCGTCTCGCAGAAGTCGCTGAGCTTGGCCAGGAACTCCTCGCCGCGCTGCACGTCGTCGGCGGCGGGCAGGGGATGGGGGTGGATCAGGTCGAGCCGGAAGCGGCCCAGGAACAGTTCCTTGGCGAAGCTGGGCTTGCGCCAGTCCTGCTCACGGGCGGCCTCGGCGACCTGGCGCGCTTCGCGCTCCGAGACCTGGCGGGGGGCGGGTGCGGGTGCGGACATGGGGGAGGCCACCTCTCCGGTTACCGGGCGGTGCTACTTGTCCGTATGTACCCCATATCCGGCATGCCCGCCAGCTTTCGCACACAGGAAAAAGCGCGGCCGGGGCGCGCCGCACACGCGCCCCGGCCGCTGGAAGGGGTGGTTCTCAGAGAGCGAGGCCGGTCAGGACCAGCACCCGCTCGTAGGTGTAGTCGTCCATCGCGTACTTCACGCCCTCGCGGCCGATGCCGGAGTCCTTGACGCCGCCGTACGGCATCTGGTCGGCGCGGTAGGACGGGGCGTCGCCGATGATGACGCCGCCCACCTCCAGGGCGCGGTGGGCGTGGAAGGCGATCTGCAGGTCGTGGGTGAAGACACCGCTCTGCAGGCCGAAGCGGGAGTCGTTGACGGCCGCGAAGGCCTCGTCCGTGCCGTCCACCTTCTGCAGGGACAGCACCGGGCCGAAGACCTCCTCGGTGGCCACGATCGCGTCGGCCGGGATCTCGGCGAGGACGGTGGGCGCGTACGTCGCACCCTCGCGGCTGCCGCCGGTGAGGAGCTTGGCGCCCTTGGCGACCGCGTCCTCGACCCAGGACGCCACGCGCTTGGCGGCGTTCTCGTCGACCAGCGGACCGACGTCGGTGGCGTCGTCGGACGGGTCACCGGTGACCTGGGCCTCGACCTTGGCGACGATCTTCTCGGCGAGGCGGTCGTAGACGCTCGCGTCGGCGATCACGCGCTGGACCGAGATGCAGGACTGGCCGCCCTGGTAGTTGGCGAAGGTGGCGATCCGGGTGGCCGCCCACTCCAGGTCCTCCTCGGAGGACCAGTCGGCGAGGACGACGGCGGCCGCGTTGCCGCCCAGTTCCAGGGTGACGTGCTTGCGCGGCACCGAGTCCAGGATCTGGTAGCCGACCTTGTCCGAGCCGGTGAAGGAGATCACCGGCAGGCGCTTGTCCTGCACCAGCGCGGGCATCTGGTCGTTCGGGACGGTCAGCACGCTCCAGGCACCGGCGGGCAGGCCATCGGTCTCCGCCAGGATCTCGCCCAGGACGAGGGCGGACAGCGGGGTCGCCGGAGCCGGCTTGAGGATGATGGGCGCGCCCACCGCGATCGCCGGGGCGACCTTGTGGGCGACCAGGTTCAGCGGGAAGTTGAACGGCGCGATCCCGAGCACGCTGCCGCGCGGGAACCGCCGGGTCAGCGCGAGGCGGCCGACGCCGCCCGCGTCGGTGTCCAGTCGCTGCGCCTCACCGCTGTTGAAGCGCCGGGCCTCCTCCGACGCCCACCGGAAGACGGAGACCGCGCGGCCGACCTCGCCACGCGCCCACTTCACCGGCTTGCCGTTCTCGGCGCTGATGAGCTGGGCGATCTCCTCGCTCCGCTCGGTCAGCCGCCTGGCGACGTGGTCCAGCGCGGCACTGCGTACGTGCGCCGGAGTCGCCGCGAACGCGGCCTCGGCGGCGTGGGCGGCGGCGACGGCCTCCTCCACCTGCTCGGCGGTGGGCACGCTGACGGTGCCGACGACGCGGCCGTCCCAGGCGTTGGTGACGTCGAAGCTGTCCTCGCCAGTGGCCTGGCGGCCGGCGAGCCAGAAGGCGGTGGGGGTGCTCATGCGAACACGGTAGGGCGGGGCGGGCATTGTGGGGCTTGTCCAGTACGGAGTACGTGCGGTGCGCCGTGCTCCGTTTTGGCAGGGGGCTTCGGCGGGGGTGCGCCGGTCAGTCCGAGGCCTTGAGGGCCAGCCAGAGCTCCATCCGTACGTCCGGGTCGTCCAGCGAGCGGCCCAGGATCTCCTCCACGCGCCGCATGCGGTAGCGGAGGGTGTGGCGGTGCACGCCGAGGTCGGCAGCGGCGGCGTCCCACTGGCCGTGCCGGGACAGCCAGGCCTGGAGCGAGGCGACGAGGTCACCGCGGGCATGGGCGTCGTGCTCGCGCAGGGGGCGCAGCAGGCCGTCGGCGAAGGCGTGCACGGCGTCGTCGCTGAGGAGCGGGAGAACGGACCCGGCACCGACCTCGTCGTGCTCGACCAGGCTGCGGCCCCGACGGCGGGCGACTGCCAGGGCTCGTTCGGCCTGGGCGTGGGCGGCCGGCACGTCCCCGGAGCCGGGCGCCGTGGCGGAGAGGCCAGCGACCAGCGCGTCGTCGGCCTCGGCGAAGTCCGCGGCAGCGGGCAGCACGGCGCCGGCCTCCGCGGCGAGCACGGTCAGGCGGTCGCCGTCGCGGACGGCCAGCACCGGCTCGGCGGCGCGGGCGGCCGCCGCGTCGACGCGTTCGGCGAGGACGGTGACCGCTTCGGAGCCCGCCTCGGCGGATTCGGCGACCAGGATCCTCACGGGGGCGTCCAGCAGGTCCCCGTACAGGCGGCCGGCGACCGTACGGGCGTGCGCCGCCTCACCGGCGAGCAGCATGCGCAACAGCGCCGCGCCGAGCCGCTGTTCGGTGTCCTGCAGTACGCGCGACTGCTCCAGGGAGAGCGTGAGCAGGGCGACGGCCGCGTGCACGATATAGCGCGCCGAGGTGTCGAGGCGCTCCTCGGTCCCCACCGCGAGATACCCGCGCGGACGGCGGCCCGTCCCCAGCGACTGCAGCTCGACCCGGTCCTCCGTGCCCGCCGGGCCCGCCACCGCCGCGCTGGCCGGCGCCGGCTTGTCACGCAGCCGGTCGATCTCCCCGGCGAGCCGTGCCGCCCGCCGCCCCGCCCACTCCGGCGCCGCCGCCAGCACCGCGCCGGAGGCGTCGTACAGTGCCGCCCAGCCGTCGAGGTGCGCGGCGAGCCTGCCGAGCAGCGCGGTCGTCCCCTCCGGGGCGAGCGCGGCCTTCGTCAGATCGCGCTGCGCCTCGAGCCCCGCGGTCACCGCCCGGTACTGGTCCGCCGCGATCGCCGCCGACACCGCCTTGCTGATCGCGATGAACGGCGTCCGGCGCGGCACCTCCAGCAGTGGCAGGCGGTGCTCGGCCGCCGCCTCGACCAGCGCCTGCGGCACGGCCTCATGCGTCAGCCCGACCCCGAAGCCGAGGCCCACCACGCCGGCGTCCGCGAGCCGCCGCACGTACGCCTTGAGCGCCGCCGGGTCGCCGACCTCCAGCTTCAACCCGGTCGTCAGCAGCAGCTCCCCGCCCTCGAGATACGGTCCCGGGTCGTCCAGCTCGCTGGTGTGCACCCACCGCACCGGGGCATCCAGCCGGTCGCCTCCGGCGAGCACGGTGAGCTTCAGCGGGGTGCTGCGCAGCAGCGACGCGAGAGTAGGGGGCACGGCGTTTTCTCCAGGCTGGAGTGCGACTCACTCCGATTCTGCCTCACCGTACAGCCGCCCGTGCCTCTCCCTTCCCCACCCCGCTCCCTTCCCGAAACCAGGGGGCAAGCCCCCTGGACCCCCGAACGCCCTCCGGGCGTGTCCTCAAACGCCGGACGGGCTGAATTCACGGCCGACCGGGTTGTGGGTAGGCCGTCCGCCA
>NZ_JBHYXC010000035.1:0-48105 GCF_042751495.1 Streptomyces sp. NPDC059373
CGCGCTCGTACTGGGCCGTACTTGCGTGATTCGGCAACGCCGCAGATGGCCGTGCCAGGGCGGCGAGCGGGGCAAACGTTGCCGGGCGCGGCACTGGCTCAGGGCTGGTCAGCCGATGTGGAGGACGAGGCCGCCGTCCGCGGTGGCCTCGACCCGCACCTGCTCCAGGGAGTCCACGTGGGCGGTCGGGCCGTGCGCGGCGGCCCGGGGGCCGACGCCGACGACGCGCATTCCGGCGGCGCGGCCGGCGGCTATGCCGACCTCGGAGTCCTCGAAGACGACGCAGTCCTCCGGGCCGAAGCCCAGCTCGGCCGCGCCCTTGAGGAAGCCCTCGGGGTCCGGCTTGCTGGCGCTCACCCGTTCCGCCGTCACCATGATCTCCGGCAGCGGAAGCCCGGCCGCCTGCATGCGGGCGCGGGCGAGGGCGTCGTCGGCGGAGGTGACGAGTGCGTGCGGCAGGGCCTGGAGGGCGGCCATGAAGGCGGGCGCTCCGGCGATCGGCAGGACGCCGTTCACGTCGGCGGTCTCCTGGGCGAGCAGCTCACGGTTCTCCGCGAGGTTCTGCTCCATGGGGCGGTCCGGCAGTAGCACCGCCATCGTGGCGTAGCCCTGGCGGCCGTGTACGACCTTCATGACGGCGTCGGCGTCCAGGCCGTGCCGGGCGGCCCAGCCGCGCCAGCAGCGCTCGACCACCGCGTCGGAGTTGACCAGCGTGCCGTCCATGTCGAGGAGCAGCGCGCGGGCGGACAGCGCAGCAGTGGACGGGGTCGTGGACTGCGGCATACGTGCTCCTCGTTCGTACTCAGTGGCCCCGCCCGCCGGTCAGGGAAAACGGGCGGAACCACTTTGTTCCTACACGATACAAAACCCGAGGGGCTTTACGCCAGGGGGGTCACGCGGTCAGTCGATGAACGGCAGGGGGCCAGTCCGTGTACGGCAGGGGTCAGTCCACGTACTGCAGCAGCCCCCACGTGAAGTGCGCCACGCGCGCCCCGCCGTCCTCCGGGTCCGTGAACCCCAGCCGCCAGCGGCTGGGCGCGTCGCCCTCCATCGGCACGGCGGGCGCGAACGCCCTGGCCACCTCGTCGACCGTGCACGACCACGGCTTCAGATCCTCGGTCGCACGCAGCGCCGGCCCGGCCTCGCCCGGGGCGCGGATCAGCCACTCGTTCCACGTGGCGGTCCCTCGCGGCGCGCACAGCACCTCGAAGCACAGGCTCGGCCACAGCGGTACCGGCCACCGCAGCGCCCGGAACGTCAGGTCGCCCACCCGGCGGGTCTCCTCCGCCTCCGGCTCGCCCAGTGCCATCCGGTACCGCCGCTCGCCCCGGGGCCCGTGGCGGCCGTGCCCCCAGGCCTGCCAGCGGCGGTTGGCCTCGCGGAGGTCGGCGTGGCTCGCGCCGAGCGTGCGGAGGGCGTCCTCGACCAGGGCGGGCTGGTGGTCCGCCATGCGGCGGAGCAGGACGAGCTGGAATTCCGCCGGGCCGAAGCCGTCTGTCACCACGGGCCGATTCTGTCACCCGGCCCGCCCCGGGCTCCTACGGATAGGTCGTCTTCGACTCCAGCGAGGCCCGCGTATGGGCGCCGTAGACGCCGTCCGGGTCGCCCTTGACGCCGTAGATGGCCTGGTAGCGGGAGACGGCGTCGCGGACGGCAGAGGTGTAGTTGCCGTCCACGGTGCCGTTGTAGAGCCAGACCTTGTGGAGCCGGGTCTGGAGCTCGACGACCTCGGGGCCGTGGTCGCCCATGCTGAGGACCGGGGCGGAGGTGGGCGAGGCGGAGCGGCGCGGCGACGGGGAGCTGCTCGCCGACCGGGAGGGCGAGCGCGAGGCGGAGACGCCCGTGGAGCCCGAAGCGGCGCTGCGGGAGGCCGACGCCGAGGCGGAGGCCGATGCGGACCGGGAGGCGGAGGCGGACGGGGCGCGCGAGACGGAGGCGCCGGCGGAGGGAAGGACGAGCTGGGGTGCGGAGGTGTCGCTGTCCGGCAGGACCCGCTCGGAGCTGTCGCTGCCGGCGAGGAGCTGTGTGGCGAGGACGACCGCGCCGACGACGACAGCGGTCGCCGCGACGGCGGCGGCGGCGACAACGACCGGCCCCCGGCGGCGGCCGGGCTCGTCGTCGTAGGCTTCCGGATCGCCGTACGGCTCCGGATCGGCGTCGTACGGCTCCGAGCCCTCGGGCGGTTCCGGCGGCGCGGCCGCGGCGTCGGCGGCCTCTGCGGGCTCCACGACGTACGGCTCGGGAACGGCGCCGCCCGGCTCCCCGCCCGAACCGGAGACCGCCACATAGGGCCGTACCCGCAGCGGATGGAAGTCCGCCGCCTCGGCCACCGCGTCCTCCCGCTGGGCCGCGCGCGTGGCGCAGCCGCAGCCGGGTCTGCCGTCGACCTCGGCCGGCGCGTTGCACGTCGCGCAGCGCTCCGTCATTTCCGTCGCCACCGCCTACCTCCCCTGGACGCTGTGATTATGCAGACCGACACAGACCGTGCACAGGCTCACCCCCCGCCCAGCCGGGCGCGCAAATAGCGCCAATACCGTCGATCAGTGTGAATATTGACCGGAGAATCAAGGCGAGGAGCGCGGCATGGCGCAGAACACGACCTCCGAAGCGCCCCCCGAGGGCCCGACGACGGCCGCCGCCAAGCGCAGTGTGAACCTGGCGATCGGCGCCCTCGCCCTCGGCCTGCTGCTGGCCGCGCTGGACCAGACGATCGTCTCGACCGCCCTGCCCACCATCGTCAGCGAACTCGGCGGCATTCAGCATCTGTCCTGGGTGGTCACCGCCTACCTGCTCGCGTCCACCGCCGCGACCCCGCTCTGGGGAAAGCTCGGCGACATGTACGGGCGGAAGAAGCTCTTCCAGACCGTCATCGTCATCTTCCTCATCGGCTCCGCCCTCTGCGGCATCTCCCAGAACATGGCCGAACTCATCGCCTTCCGCGCCCTCCAGGGCCTCGGCGGCGGCGGCTTGATCGCGCTGTCGATGGCGATCGTCGGCGACATCGTGCCGCCGCGCGACCGAGGCCGCTACCAGGGCGTGTTCGGCGGGGTGTTCGGCGCGTCGAGTGTCCTGGGGCCGCTGCTGGGCGGGGTGTTCGTGGACAACCTCAGCTGGCGCTGGGTCTTCTACATCAACCTGCCCATCGGCCTGATCGCCCTCGCCGTCATCGCCTCCGTCCTGCACATCCCGGTACGCCGCACCAGCCACCGCATCGACTACCTCGGCATGGCCGCGGTCGCCGCCGCCGCGACCTCCCTGGTCCTCATGGCCTCCCTCGGCGGTACGACCTGGGCCTGGAGCTCTCCGCAGATCATCGGTCTCGCGGTGCTCGGCTGCGTACTGATCGTGGCCTTCGTCCTCATCGAGCGCCGCGCCGTCGAACCCGTCATGCCCCTGCGCCTCTTCCGGATCCGCACCTTCTGGCTCTGCTCGGTCATCTCCTTCGTCATCGGCTTCGCGATGTTCGGGGCGATGACCTTCCTGCCCACCTTCCTCCAGGTGGTGCACGGATACTCGCCGACCCTGTCCGGCGTGCACATGATCCCGATGGTGATCGGCATGCTCGTGGCGTCGACCGGCTCCGGCCAGATCGTCTCCCGCACCGGCCACTACAAGATCTTCCCGATCCTCGGCACGGCGGTCACCGCCGTCGGCCTGTTCCTCCTGCACCAGCTCGACGAGTTCACCAGCACCTGGGTGATGAGCGGGTACTTCGTCGTCTTCGGATTCGGGCTCGGCCTGGTCATGCAGGTGCTGATCCTCGCCGTGCAGAACGCGGTCGGTTACGAGAACCTGGGCGCGGCCACGTCCGGCGCGACCTTCTTCCGGTCGATCGGCGCGTCCTTCGGCGTCTCGATCTTCGGCACCATCTTCGCCAACACGCTGGGCGACAAAATCGCCGCCGCCCTGGTGGGCAAGCCCCTCCCGGCCGGCTTCAACCCGTCGACCATCACCTCCGACCCGCGCGCGGTCGGCCGGCTCCCGGCGGACGTGCGGCCCGCCGTGCTGCACGCCTACTCCACCGCGATCACGAGCGTGTTCCTCTACGCGGTGCCGGTGGTCCTCGTCGCGTTCGTACTGGCGTGGTTCCTCAAGGAGGAGCCGCTGCGCGGCTCGGTGACCGTCCCCGACGCGAGCGAGACCATCGGCACCAACCCCGTCGAACGCTCCTCGCTGGACGAGATCGCCCGCGGGCTCGCCATCCTCGGCAGCCGCGACGCCCGGCGCGATCTGTACACGCGCATCACCACGATGGCCGGGCTCGACCTCTTCCCCGGCTCCAGCTGGCTGCTGTTGCGGATCGCGAAGGCCGGACCGGCCGACCCGGTCGACCTCGCCCTGAAGACCACCGTGCCGCGCGAGGTCATCGAACGGGCGGCGGTGGAGGTCGAGGAGTGGCATCTCGCCCGCCGCGAGGGCAATCCGCTGGTCCTCACCGAACGCGGCCAGGAAGTCGCCGCGCTCCTCATCGAGGCCCGCCGCAAAGTGCTCGCTGACCTGCTCGGCGACTGGGACCCCGACCGCCACGCCGAACTCGCGGCACTACTCAGCAAGCTCACCGGCGAGTTGTGCGGAGGAGACACCGACCGCCCCGGTGGCCAGAGAGACTCCGCCAAATACAGGCCCGGCGAGGCGGTCACCTGACGTAGCCGGCGTTTCAGCGCGGTCCTGGCGGCAACCCGATGCCCAACGGCACTTGTTCCGTCCGAAGGTCCAGCCCTGAGAGGCAGCTATGACAACCGGCATCATCATCGCCGCGATCGTGATCGTCCTCGCGCTCGTCGCCGCGGTCGGATTCGGCATCGTACGGCGGCCCGGCAGCGGCGCGGGCAGCCTGCGGCGGCGCTTCGGCCCCGAGTACGAGCGCGCTGTGGAGCGGCACGACGGAGACACGGCTGCCGCCCGCGAGGAGCTGCAGGAGCGGCTGCGGCGGCACGGCGAGATCAAGGCGCGGCCGCTGAGTTGGCAGGAGCGGGAGCGCTACTCGGCCGAATGGACCGGCGTCCAGGAGCAGTTCGTGGATTCCCCTGCCCAGGCCGTCGGTCAGGCCGAGGCGCTGCTCGGTCGCCTGGTCCACGAGCGCGGCTACCCGGAGGCCGAGTCCGGCGAGCAGATCGACGCCCTGTCCGTCCACCAGCCCCGGTACGTCCAGACGTACCGCGACGTGCGGTCGGCCGTCGCCCGGGCACAGAAGGGCGAGGGCTCGACCGAAGAGCTGCGCACGGTTCTCGTACGCGCCCGCGGGCTCTTCGACGAACTCGTCAAGCCCGGCCCGCAGGACCCCGACCCGCACCACGGCAACGCCAAGGGCAACGGCAATGGCAATGGCAGCAAGCACCGTGCCGGCCGCCTTCACCTCTCGTCGAGGAGCAACAGCTGATGAATGAGCAGCGACACGCCGAATCGGCCGATCGCACCGTCAACCCCGAATCCACTGACCGGCCCGAGTCCGCCAGGCCTGCGCAGCGGCCCGAGCCGACCAGGCCGACCGAGCGGACCGAGCCCGTCAAGCAGACCGAACGGCCCGAGCCGACCAGGCCGACCGAGCCGCCCAGGCGGCCCGACCGGCCCGAGCCCACCAGGCAGGCCGAGTACGCCGCCCAGCGCCCGCCTGAGCCGCCCGAGAAGGTCAACGGCGACGCGGACAAGCTCACCCTGCGCCTCCAGCAGGCCGTCACCGGCTTCGTCGACCAGCCGCGCCACGCGGTCGAGGAGGCCGACCACGTCCTGGACGAGGCACTGGCCCGCCTGCGTTCCTCGTGGCAGGGCCAGGGCGCCGGCGCCAAGGCCGCCGACACCGAGGAACTGCGGGTCGTCCTGCGCCAGTACCGCGAAGTCGTACAGCGGCTGCTAAGCCCGCGGGCCGGCTGACTGAACGACCTCGAACGACCACAGGGTGGAGCCGCTCGCCGCGGGCTTCGGGCGATCGGCCCCACCCTGGTGCGCGGCCTGCATCGGGCCGGACATCCAGGCCTGGAAGTCCTCCTCGCTCCGCCAGCGGGTGTACACCAGGTAGCTGTCGGTGCCCTCGACCGGGCGCAGCAGCTCGAACCACTCGAAGCCGTCCGAGCCCTCCACGGACCCGGCCCGCGAGGCGAACCGCTTCTCCAGGACCTCCCGCTGCTCAGCGGGGACGGCCAGCACATTGATCTTCACGACGCTCATGCCGTCCATACTGCCCCACCCCTAAATGCGGTGCTGGTGGGGGACGGGGTGTGCCACGCTTCCGCCATGTCCGCCACCAGCGCCCACGAGGTGTCCGCGCTCTTCTCCCGAGGCCGCCTGACCTCCATCCCGCGCCGCACAGCCCGCCGGGAACAGCTCCTGGCCCACCTCGCCGAGACCCTCTTCGAGCAGGGCCGTGACTACACCGAGCCCGAGGTCAACCACGCCCTCCTCACCGTCCACGACGACTGCTCGGCCCTGCGCCGTTACCTCGTCGTCGGCGGCTGGCTCACCCGCCCCCGGGACTGCAGCGTCTACCGGCGAGCCCGGTAACCATGACCAGTACGTTCCCCGAAACCGTCCTGAAGTCGGACCGCCTCGTCCTGCGCCCCTTCGAGGCCGCCGACATCGCCGACGCCGCCGCGGCCTGCTCCGACGAACTCACCCAGCGCTGGCTGCCGCTGCCCAACCCCTACACCCTTGACCACGCCACGGACTGGTGCACCCGCACCGCCCACGAGCTGCGCGAATCGGGCGACGGCGTCCAGTTCGCCGTCACCGACGCCCCCTCGGGCCGGCTCCTCGGCGCGATTGGCCTCAACCGCACCAGCTGGAGCTCCCTCGTCACCGAGATCGGCTACTGGACGGCCCCCTGGGCCCGCGGCCAGGGCATCGCCGTCGACGCCACCCGCCTCCTCGCCGCCTGGGCCCTCACCGACCAGAACTTCGCCCGCACCGAGGTCCGCGCCGCCACCGCCAACGCCGCCTCCCAACGCGTCGCCCTCAAGGCCGGCCTCCACCAAGAGGGCATCCTCCGCAACGCCGGCTTCGTCCACGCCGGCCGCGTCGACCTCGTGCTGTTCTCACTGGTCCCGTCAGACCTGCGCTGAGGGCACCGCGCGGCTCGGGCACGACGGGAGCTGTCGGGGTGGACCGAAAACTGCTCGATCTGCCAGGCAGGCGCGGGTGCGTACACTCGGCCGAATGCCTACCGACGTATCTCCCCCTCGCCCGGTCGTGGTGCCGTACGACCCCGCGTGGCGGCCGCAGGCGACCGCGCTGCTGACCGAACTACGTTCCGCGCTGGGGCCGTTGGGGCTGCGGGCCGAGCACATCGGCAGTACGTCGATCCCGGGGATGGATGCCAAGCCGATCCTTGACCTCCAGCTCAGCGTCGGTGACCTGGATGCGGCGGCGGAGGCGTTCGGGCGGGCGTTGGGCGAGCGGGGGTTCGAGCGGTTGCCGTACGAGAGGGATCACGTGCCGGCCGGGCGCGAGGATGACCCGGGGCGCTGGGTGAAGCGGTACTGGCGGCGGCGCGGGCACCCCGGCCATCTGGACGTCAACCTCCATGTGCGGCTGGCCGGTTCGCCGAATGAGCGGCTGGCGCTGCTGTTCCGGGACTGGTTCCGGGCGCATCCGGAGGCGGTGCCGGCGTATGCGCGGTTCAAGAGGGTGCTGGCGGGATCGGTGGCCGATCTGGACGCGTACGTCGACGTCAAGGACCCGGTGGTGGACCTGGTGGTCGAGGTTGCCGAGTCGTGGGCGGGCGCGACGGGGTGGACGGTGGGACCCCGACGGGCGGGGGGCGGGAGGGCCCGGTAGGGTCCGTTGACAGTTGAAGCGTCCTGTGACGACGCCGGGCGCGCAGTGAGATGCAAGGAACCGAAAGGTCACCTCCATGTCCCATCCCCCCACCACGCCGTCCCACCGCGCGAAGTCGCGCCTGTCGCGCCGGGGCGTGATCGGGGCCGCCGGAGCGGTGGCCGCCGGCGCGGCTGTGACGCCGATGGTGTTCGCGGCCACCGAAAGCGACGGGTCCACCACGTCCGCCGCGTCCACCGCCGGTACGAAGACCGAGAAGTTTCCGGAGACCCGGTCGAAGGCGGCCGGCGGCGCCGGAGCCGCCACCGTCGCTTTCCCGGTGAACTACGTGGGGCTGCGCTGGACCGGCGACCAGGACGGCGCCGGGATCCGCTTCGCGGACGCCTGGCAGGACGTCAAGGGTGACGGGTGCGCGAGCACGAACCTGAACGGCGGTGGAACGGCTCTGCTGGCCGCCCCGAATGCCACCGCGTACGACGTGAAGGCGCCGGACGGGGCGACCGACGTACGCTCGCTGGCGATCGACACCACGGGCGGCCCGCAGCGGAGCGTCGCGGTGCCGGCGGACACGACGCGGGTGCGCGGGGTGGCGTATCTGTCCCGTGCCGCGTGGGGCGCGGACGAGTCCCTGCGGTTCAAGGCGGACGGCACGGAGAACTCGCCGACGAAGTACTACCCGGCGCAGGTGCTGACGGTCCATCACACCGACACCCCGAACGGCGACCCGGACCCGGCCGCCACGGTCCGCGCGATCTACCAGTACCACGCGATCACGAACGACTGGGGCGACATCGGCTACCACTTCCTGATCGACGAGGCCGGCCGGATCTACGAGGGCCGCTACTCCGGCGACGACGGCATCCCGGCCCACGACAAGGACGGCAACGTCGTCACCGCCTTCCACACCGGCGGCTACAACTCCGGCAACCTGGGCATCGCCCTGCTCGGCACGCTGGTCGACCAGGGCCCGACGGACGCCGCCCGCAGCTCGCTCACCCGGCTGATCGCGGTCCTGACCCGGTTCCACGGGCTCGACCCGCAGGCGAAGGTGACATACGTCAACCCGGTCAACGGCGTGACCAAGGACGTCACCACGGTCGGTGGCCACCGCGACTGGATGGCGACGGACTGCCCGGGCGCGACGATGTACGCGCTGCTCGACGACGTACGCAAAGCCGCCGCCAAGGGCTAAAGGCTGCCCTGGCCATAGGCGACCGGCAGCTCCTTCACGCCGTTGATCCACGCCGAGCGCAGCCGGCGTGGGTCGCCGGTGAGACGGATGCCGGGGAGGGTGTCGGCGATGGCGCCGAAGATCAGGCCGATCTCCATACGGGCCAGGCTGGCGCCGAGGCAGAAGTGGGGGCCGCCGCCGCCGAAGCCGAGGTGCGGATTCGGATCGCGGGTGATGTCGAAGGCCTCGGGGCGGTCGAAGACCTCGGGGTCGTTGTTGGCGGAGGCGTAGAAGAGCCCCACCCGGTCCCCGGCCTTGATCTGCGCGCCGCCGAGTTCGGTGTCGCGGGTGGCGGTCCGCTGGAAGGACGTGATGGGGGTGGCCCACCGTACGATCTCGTCGGCCGTGGTCGAAGGGCGCTGCGCCCGGAAGACCTCCCACTGCTCAGGATGGGTGAGGAAGGCGTGCATGCCGTGGGTGATGGCGTTGCGCGTGGTCTCGTTGCCGGCGACGGCGAGGGTGAGGACGAAGAAGCCGAACTCGTCGTCCGTCAGATTGCCCTCGTCCTCCGCGGCCACGAGCTTGGTGACGATGTCGTGGGCCGGGCAGGCCTTGCGCTCGGCGGCCATGTTCATGGCGTAGGAAATAAGCTCGATCGAAGCGTTGGTGCCGATCTCCTCGGTGATGGCGAGTTCGGGGTCGTCGTAACCGACCATCGTGTTCGACCAGTCGAAGATCTTGGCGCGGTCCTCCTGCGGGACGCCGATCAGGTCGGCGATGGCCTGGAGCGGCAGTTCGGCGGCGATCTCGGTGACGAAGTTGCCGCTCTTGCGTGCCGCCGCGCCGGAGACGATGCGCTCGGCGCGCTCGCGCAGTGAGTCCTCCAGGGCCCGGATCGCCCGCGGGGTGAAGCCGCGCTGGACGATCTGGCGGAGCCGGGTGTGCTCGGGCGGGTCCTGGTTGAGGATGATCAGCTGCTGGGCGTCGATCCGGTCGCGCCGCATGTGCTCGTTGAAGCGGATGATCGCGGTGTTGGTACGCGAGGAGAAGACCTCGGGCGCCACGGAGACCGCTTTGACGTCGGCGTGGCGGGTGACGGCCCAGTAGCCGTCGTCGCCGAACCCGGCGATGCCGTGCGGCTGTCGGACCCACCACACCTGGTCGCTCTGGCGCAGCGCCGCGAGTTCGGGGAGCGGGATGGCCTGCTGGTTGACGCCCGGGTCGGTGAAGTCGAAGCCTTCGGAAATGACGGGGCAGGAGGACATCGGCCACTCCAAGTCTGACGGTCAATCAGATCGTATGCGCCGTTGACGGTAGTAACGGGTTCTCCAAGTCGCAAGGGAAGTGACACCACGGATTGTGTGCACGACCCTTGCGTGCCCCTACCGCCGGTAAGCAGACTGCATGTGGAACTAGAACGCGTACTAGTTCTGCCCGCGGGCGCCGGGACGCCCCGCGGCCGAGGAGAGGACGAGGTCATGGCCGCAGAACCCGTCATCGTCGAAGCTGTACGCACCCCCATAGGCAAGCGCGGCGGCGCGCTCGCCAACCTCCACCCCGCCTACCTTCTGGGCGAGACCTACCGCGAACTGCTCGGCCGCACCGGCATCCAACCCGATGCCGTCGAGCAGATCGTCGGCGGCACCGTCACCCACGCCGGCGAGCAGTCCATGAACCCCGCGCGCAACGCCTGGCTCGCCTGCGGACTGCCGTACGAGACCGCCGCGACGACCGTGGACTGTCAGTGCGGCTCCTCCCAGCAGGCCAACCACATGGTCGCCAACATGGTCGCCGCCGGCGTCATCGACATCGGCATCGGATGCGGCGTCGAGGCCATGTCCCGCGTGCCGCTGGGCAGCGGATCCAAACACGGGCCGGGCAAGCCCTTCCCCGACGAGTGGAACGTAGACCTGCCCAACCAGTTCGAGGCCGCCGAGCGCATCGCGCGCCGCCGCGGAATCACTCGCGAGAACGTCGACCGCCTCGGGCTCATCTCCCAGGAACGCGCCGCCCGCGCCTGGGCCGAGGAACGCTACAAGCGCGAGACCTTCGCCGTACAAGTCCCCACCACCGAAGAGGAACAACTCGCCGGACAGGGCATGTGGCGCCTCGTCGACCGCGACCAGGGCCTGCGCGACACCACCATGGACGCCCTCGCCGGCCTCAAGCCCATCATGCCCACCGCCGTCCACACCGCCGGCAACTCCTCCCAGATCTCCGACGGCGCCGCCGCCGTCATGTGGGCCTCCAAACGCATGGCCCGCGCCCTCCGGCTCAAGCCCCGCGCCCGCATCGTCGCCCAGGCCCTGGTCGGCGCCGACCCCCACTACCACCTCGACGGCCCCATCGACGCGACCAAAGCCGTCCTCGGCAAAGCCGGCATGTCCCTCAACGACATCGACCTCGTCGAGATCAACGAGGCCTTCGCCTCCGTCGTCCTCTCCTGGGCCCAGGTCTTCGACCAGGACCTCGAAAAGGTCAACGTCAACGGCGGCGCCATCGCCCTCGGCCACCCCGTGGGAGCCACCGGCGCCCGCCTGATCACCACCGCCCTCCACGAACTCGAGCGTACGGACAAGGAGTTCGCCCTCATCACCATGTGCGCCGGCGGCGCACTGGCCACGGGGACGATCATCCAGCGCCTCTGATTCTTCGGAGCCCCGCATGGTGCTTCTTTGGAACCCCGCATGGTGCAGAGGAAGACGGCGGGGAGGTCCGGGGTCGCACCCACCAACCCACGTCACCCACCCGGTAGGCAACGACGGCGGGGAGGTGCGGGGTCGCAGGGGTGGGGGTTCTGGACGCTCCGCATATTTGTGTGCGGCATGCCGGGTGAGGCAGCGGAGGGGCCGTCACGCACGTAAATATGTCGGTCCAGGACCCCCAGCCCCGGAGGCCCCGGACCGGCACCACGACCGGCACCGCAAACCGGCACCGCAACCGGCACCCGTCACACAGCGCGATACGTCACCGGGTCGCTCCCTGGAACCGCCTCCGCCAGCCCTGCCTTCACCAGTCGCCGCAAGTGAGCCTCCGCCTCGCTGACCGCGATGTTCCGCGACCCGTAAGGGATCTGCTCCCACGGCCGGTTCCACTCCATCACCTCGGCCAGCTCCCACGGCGTCCGTGGCGCCCCCGCGACGAGCCCCCGCAACGCCGCCAGCCGCTCCGCATGATGCGCCAGCAGCTCCCGCACCCGCCCGGCCGCGTCGCCGAAGGCGTACTGGTGGGCCGGCAGCACCTCCGCCGGGTCCAGGCGGCCGATCCGCTCGAGGGAGTCCAGGTAGTCGCCGAGCGGATCGGTCACCGTGGCGTCCTCCGGGTCCTCGTAGAGGCCGATGTGCGGGGTGATCCCGGGCAGAAGGTGGTCCCCGGAGAAGAGCCGCCCCCGGTCCTCGTCGTAGAGGCATACGTGCCCCGGGGTGTGCCCCGGCGTCCACACCGCCCGCAGCCGCCGCCCGGCCAGCGGCAGCCGCTCGCCCGGCACGATCTCCCGGTCCGGCAGCGCCGCCCGGGTCCCCGGCAGGGTCCGCATCCGCCCGTCCGCCTTCGCCGCGCGCAGTGGCGCGAGGTGCTCGTCGGGCGCCCCGGCGGCGGCGAGCCTGGTGAGCAGGTAGTCCACCCAGACGCCGGGATCGGCGGCGCGCGTGCGCTCCACGACAGCGATGTCGGCCGCGTGCATGGCGATCCACGCGCCGGACGCCTCCCGCACCTTCGCCGACAGGCCGTGGTGGTCGGGGTGGTGGTGGGTGACCAGAACGCCGTGGATGTCGGCGACGGACGTGCCGATGTCCGTCAGGCCGCGCGTGAGGGCCTCGTACGACTCCGGGTCGTCCCACCCGGTGTCGACGAGCACCGGCCCGCGGTCGGTGTCCATGGCGTACACCAGCGTGTGGCCGAGCGGATTGTCGGGGATCGGAACCTGGATGCTCCAGACGCCGCCGCCGTGGTCCATGGGATCCCCTCTCGCCCGATGCATTGCCCACCATAACTAGAACTGGTATCAGTTCTGAAGCAGTATCGATTCTGACGGCACGTCAGAGAGGATGGCCGGCGCCATGACCGAGCTCATCGAACACGGACAGATCGTCATCGGCGGGCAGTTGGTCGACCCGCTCGGCGACGACGGCGACACCCCGGGCACCATCGACGTCATCTCGCCCCACACCGAGCAGGTCATCGGCCGCGTACCGCACGCCTCCCGCGCCGACGTCGACCGGGCCGTCGCAGAAGCCCGCCGCGCCTTCGACGAAGGCCCCTGGCCCCGTACGCCCCTCGACGAGCGGATCGCCGTCGTCACCCGCATCAAGGACGCCGTGGCCGCCCGCCACGAGGAGATCGCCCGCCTCATCAGCAGCCAGAACGGCTCACCGATCTCCTGGAGCATCATGGGCCAGGCCCTGGGCGCCGTCATGGTCTGGGACGCCGCGATCCGCGTCGCCCGTGACTTCACGTACGAGGAGCGGCGCCCCGGCGTGCTCTGGCCCCTGGTCGTTCGCCGCGAGCCGGTCGGTGTCGTCGCCGCCGTCATCCCCTGGAACGTCCCCCAGTTCACCGCCGCCGCCAAGCTCGCCCCCGCACTGCTCGCCGGCTGCACCGCGATCCTCAAGCCGTCCCCCGAGGCCCCGCTCGACGCGTACGTCCTCGCGGAGATCGCCCGCGAGGCCGGGCTGCCGGACGGCGTGCTCTCCGTCCTGCCCGCCGACCGCGAGGTCAGCGAATACCTCGTCGGCCACCCCGGCATCGACCAGGTCTCCTTCACCGGCTCGGTCGCGGCCGGCAAGCGCGTCATGGAGGTCGCCGCCCGCAACCTCACCCGCGTCACCCTGGAGCTCGGCGGCAAGTCCGCCGCCATCATCCTCCCCGACGCCGACCTCGCCGCCACCGTCGCCGGCCTCGTCCCCTCCGCCTGGATGAACAACGGCCAGGCCTGCGTCGCCCAGACCCGCATCCTCGCCCCCCGCTCCCGCTACGACGAGATCGCCGAAGCCTTCGCCTCCGCTGCCTCCGCCCTCGTCACCGGCGACCCCCTCGACCCCGCCACCCAGGTCGGCCCCCTGGTCGCCCGCCGCCAACGCCGGCGCTCCCTCGACTACATCGCCCTCGGCCAGGCCGAAGGCGCCAAGGTCCTCACCGGAGGCGGCCGCCCCTCCGCCCAACCCACCGGCTGGTACGTGGAGCCCACCCTCTTCGGCGACGTCTCCAACACCATGCGTATCGCCCGCGAGGAGATCTTCGGCCCCGTCATCTGCCTCCTCCCCTACGACGACGAACCCGACGCCATCCGCATCGCCAACGACTCCGACTACGGCCTCTCCGGCAGCGTCTGGGCCGCCGACATCGAGCAGGGCATCGACATCGCCCGCCACATCCGCACCGGCACCTACAGCGTCAACACCTTCGCCCTCGACATGCTCGGCCCCTTCGGCGGCTACAAACACTCCGGCCTCGGCCGCGAATTCGGCCCCGAGGGCTACAGCGAATTCCTCGAACACAAAATGATCCAACTCCCGCCCGGCTACGCAGGGCCCACGGCCCCGTGACCGCCCCCGACCGCTGGCACATCGACGTCGATCGCACCGTCTGCATCGGCTCCGGCATGTGCGTCAACTCCGCCCCCAACGCCTTCAAACTCGACTCCGCCCGCCAATCCCACCCCCTCACCCCCGACTCCACCGCCGCCGAAACCGTCCTGGCAGCCGCCGAAGGCTGCCCCGTCGAGGCCATCACCATCACCCTGCGCGACACGGGGGAGGCGGTCTTCCCACCGGAGGAGTAAGGGCGGGCGCCGGTCACGCGGCGACGCCGACGCGGACGCCGGGCGCCGGTGCCCTTTCCCTCCCGGTTGGGCGTGCTTCGGCCTCAAGGCAGCCTTAAGGCAACTTCAAGCCGGTGAACGGATTGGGAGATCTTCCTCGTCGCTTCGTACTGGCTGGTGGACGCGCGCACCGCGTGAAGCCGGCCTCACGAAAGGACATCGAGTCGCACATGACGCGAAAGAGGACACTGAGCCGTAAGAAGAAGGCAGCGGCACTCGTCGGCGCGGCTGCGCTGGTCGGCGGGATCGCGATCGTCACGACCGGCATCAGCCACGCGTCGGTGGTCTGCGACGGGCTGGACACGGCACTGCGCAACAACCAGAACTTCATCGCCGACCAGAAGGCGCATCCTGACGCCCAGTCGGCTGCCCGGATAGCCAACCGGGAGGCCGTGATCAAGCAGATCGGCGTGCAGCGCGAGGCGTCCGGATGCGGGGCGGCGGTCGCAGGCGCGCAGCCGTCGGCGAGCGCGTCGGTTGCCCCGACGACAGCAGCCCCGGCCACGTCGGCCGCCGCATCCGTCGCGCCGTCCGCATCGGTCGCGCCGGCCGGGGCCGTGGTCTGCGCCGGCTCGACGGTGACGCTTTCGGGTGAGGCGGGGGCGCCGGCGGCGTCCAGCAACCAGTTCCCGCAGGGTACGAAACTCAAGGTGACGAACCTGGACAACAACAAGTCGACGGTGGTCACCGTGACCTCGACGTCGGGCAGTTGTGCCCTGCTGAACAACGCGGCGTTCGAGCTGGTCCGAGAGCCCGGCAAGTTCCTGATCCGGCACGCCGTGATCGAACGCGTCGGATAGCGCCCCCCGGCGGGGCCCGGCCCCTGCCTAGGCGGCCGCCGCATCCTCCCGGCACTCCCGGCAGTGGCCCGGGTCCGGTGCCCGGAAGCCGCGTTCGCAGCCCTCGCAGACCTGCATCGGTTCCGGCCGAGCGGGACCCTGCGGGGGCGCGGCGGGGAGCGCGGGCGGCATCAACTCCCGGAGCCGCCAGGCGATCAGCCCTGCGGGCTTGGCGATCTCGCCGACCGGCAGCAGTCCGCACAGGACGGCCCGCGCCTGCTCCGGCGTGACGCCGCGCTCCAGCCAGGCGCTCAGGCCGGGGGCCAGGCGCCGTACGTCCCGTCCCGACAGCACCAGCCGCTCATCGCACCCCCGCAGCCCCGCCAGCACGGCGGCCGCCACCGGATCCACGGGCCCCTCCGGGACCGGCTCGGTCCTGGGCCCGGGCCTGGGCGCCGCCCTCTCCCGTACGACCGGAGCCGCCGGAGCCGCCCCCGGCCGCTCGAAGAACGTCGTCCGCGTCACCATCCTGCCGTCCGCCAACCGCTCCCGCCGCCGCTCCAGATACCCGGCGGCCTCCAGTTCCCGCAACGCCCGGGCGATCGTCATCTCGCCCTCCCGGAAGCGCGCCGTCAACTCCCGGATCCCCACGGGCACCCCATCGGGCAACGACTGGATATACACCGCGATACCGATCGCCACCGCTGAAAGCTCGCGGTTCTGGGCGAGGTGATTGCCGACCACGGTGAACCGTTCGGCGTGATGGTGACGGACGTGCCGGACCCCGGCATGGGGCCCCGCGCTAAACTGCGCTGAAGTCATTGGGAAGGTGCTTCTTCCTGGTGGTCAGGCCCTCGATCGGGATGCCAGTCCCGGCCGGGGGCCGTCGTCTGTGTGCGGTTGTTCGCGCGACCGTACCGCGTTCGTCCGAACATCTGCCACCTCGTCACCCCAAGGGGTGATACGGGCAGTTGGGATGGACTTGGTGAAGTTCTCTCCCCACGTGCTTGGGAAGACCTCGCCCCTCACCGCCTCCCGGCCCACCGCGTCGCGACTACCCACGACCCGGAAACGCAAGAACCTCGACCAGCTGCTCAACTCGCTGATAGTGCAGGCCGGTCATGCCGACCGCGCCCGCCGCAGTGACGTTGCCGAGCGTGTCATCCACGAACAAGCAACGCGAGGCAGCGACCCCCGCTCGCTCCGCGGCGATACGGAAGACGACCTCGTCCGGCTTCGCCGCCCCGACACGCGACGAGTTCACGATCCCGTCGAACGCATCCCTCACCCCGAGCCGAGCCAGGTCGGCCTCCAGCCGCGTCGTCGCGTTCGACACCAGCACCACGGGCACGTACTGACGCGCTGTGGTCAGCAGGCTCAGCACCTCTCCGTCGACCCGCCCCTCCTGCGCCTCCCAACTGGCCACCGCTGCCTTTGCCTTGGCCAACGACCCGCAGGCCTCCGCCAAATCCTCGGCGACCGACGCCCGCCACTCCTCATCCGTAACCACCCCCCTCACGGCGGGCCCCAGCCGCTCCTCCCGAAACGCCGCCGCAGCCAGCGTCCCCGCCGCCAGCCCGTACTCCCGGTCCACGGCCGACATCCCGTCCGGATCCCACAGCCGCAGCACGCCGTCGATGTCGCACAGCACAGCGTCGAAGGGGACGGGGACGGTGCTCATGGGGTGGGCCTGCCGTTCTGCTTGCCGGGGAGGGGTTCGGGGCGGAGTTTTGCGATGGCGGAACGGAGTTGGGCTTCATCCAGTTCGTAGACGGTTTCGCCGGTGTGGGGGTCGCGGGCGTGGAGGGTGTGGAAGAGGGGGGAGTGGGGGGTGCCGAGGTGGACGAGGGTGGCGGAGGCGCCGCGGACGGCGCGGTTGGTGTCGGCCGGGGCGGTGAGGTCGATGCGGTTGACGACGCCGGGGGTTACCCAGACGGGGGCCGACTCGAGGTGGCCGAAGAGCTGGAGGTGGAAGTGGCCGCAGAGGATGAGTTGGACGTCGGTGCCGCGAATCGCGTCGGCCAGGTCGGACGGGTTCTGCAGTCCGAGGACGCGCTGGATCTCGATGCCGAGGTTGATCGGGGGGTGGTGGAAGACCAGGACGGTCCCGTGGGGCGCGGGGGTGTTGAGGATGTCGCGTAGCCAGTCGAGTTGGGCGCGGGTGATCCGGCCGTAGACCTTGCCCGGGACGAGCGAGTCGAGGGTGATGAAGCGGTAGCCGTCGATGTGGCTTACGGCGGCGCGTTCGCCGTCCGGGGTGTCCGGGGAGGTAAGGACGGCGTCGGCTCGGTCGTCCCCGGCCGGGTCGAGATGACCGCTTCCCAGAGCTTGGGTGAAGGCGCGGCGTTCGTCGTGGTTGCCGGTGCTGTAGATCACCGGGGCGTCTCGTTCGAGGGCGAAGGCACGCACGATGTCGCGGGTGGCTGTGTACGCCTCCAGCGACCCGTCGTCGGCGATGTCCCCGCTGATCACGATGGCGTCGATGTCGCGCATGGACTGGAGGTCGGCGAGCATGCCGCGCAGTGCCTGGGTGGCGTTGACTCCGTTGGCATTTGGGGAGTCGGTGCGCTGGAGGTGGGTGTCGGACAGGTGGAGGATCCGCATGCCCAGGACGCTACAAGGCGGACTGGGTCTTTACATCGTGAGCTCGGCGAGCAACGCGGCGAGGCGGTCCAGGACGTGGGGCCAGCCGTCGCCCATGCCGTCGAAGGCGGCTTTGCCGAGGGGGGAGTTGAGGTCGAAGCCCTCCTGGGTGAGGAAGAGGCGGGTGCCGGTGCCTTCGGGTTCGAGGCGCCAGGTGATGGTGGTGTCGAGAGTGCCGGGGGCGAAGCTGTAGGCGAGGAGGCGTTCGGGGTCGACGGCGGTGACCTCGCAGGGCTGCTCGCCCCAGGGGCCCATGTCGAGGGTGAAGCGGTGGCCGAGGACGGGGCGTACATCGCCGGCGGCCCACCAGCGGGCGTGGAGGTCCGGGTCCGTGAGGGCGTGCCAGACGGCGGCCGGCGGGTGGGGGAGGAACTGGTCGCAGTGGATGGCGGTGGGCTCGGTGGGGCCGGTCATGGGTTCTCCTGGTCGAGGACGTCGCGCAGCGAGCGCATGCGGGCACGCCAGTAGTGCTCGAAGGGGTGCAGCCAGTCGCCGACCTCGGCCAGGGGCGCGGCCTCCAGGTGGTAGAAGCGCTGTCGGCCGCGCGGCTCCTCGCGTACGAGGCGGGCCTGCCGGAGCACTTGGAGGTGCTCGGAGATGGCGGGCCGACTCAGCTCGAACTGGCCGGCGAGGTCATTGACGGCGCGGGGGCCGTCCCGGAGGGACTCGAGCAGTCGGCGCCGGACGGGGTTGGCGAGTGCGCTGAAGACGTCTGTAGGCACGGCCACGACGATACGTCGGAGATTCCCGACGCGTCAAGTGTCGGGAATCTCCGACGCGTCGGCCTGCCGCGGCCGCTGCGCCGCTGAGTCCGGACGTGATGTCCGGGGGCTCAGGTCCGAGCCTGTCGGTGTCAGACGGTCGTCAGTCGCCTGATCGACCATGGCTGGGACCACTGGTCCGGGGGCCAGTCCTGGTTGTGACCTGACTCGTGGTCGGGGTGCTTCCAGGGGTCGGGGTGATCGTAGTAATCGTTGTGGCAGTCGTCCTTGTGGTCGCCGTGGTGACCGTGGCCATTCGGGTAGTTCGGGTAAGGCGGGTAGCCCGGGTGGGGCGGCGGGTAACCGGGGTAGTCCGGGTAGCCGGGGGCACCCGGTCCGGGGGGCCCAGCCGGTCCGGCGGGTCCGGCAGGTCCGGCAGGTCCGGCAGGTCCGGCAGGTCCGGCAGGTCCGGCAGGGCCTTGGGTACCGGGAGTGGAGGGTCCGGCGGGTCCCTGAGGTCCGATCGGGCCGGCAGGTCCGGCAGGTCCGGCAGGTTTGGTAGGGCCACCGCCCGGTCCAGTGGGTCCGGCATGGCCGGTGGGCCCGGTGGGCCCGGTGGGCCCGGTGGGCCCGGTGGGCCCGGTGGGCCCGGTGGGCCCGGTGGGCCCGGTGTTGGTGACCGTCGAAGCGGCCAGAAGGGCATAGTTGGTTGCGGTGCCGAGCTGCACGGGTGCCTGTGCGGCGTAGGCTATGCCCGATATCGGAGAAATGGCCGCCAGCAGCAGTGAGCCGGGCAGCAGCGCGAAAAACACTTTGAGTCGAGTGCGTGTGCGCCTCGCATGTGGAGAGGGCGACGCAATGGCGTTCACAGCCATGGACGAGACCTTTCTTGCGGCCTTGGGACGACCGTGGTGCCCAGATGCCACGTCAGGTGAGGCTTCCGGGGGCAAGCCACGGATTCCGGGCAGGCCAAGTCACCCGAGTGAGCCGCGGGCAGTGGTCTGCCTGGAAGGGTGACGTCTCATCACCCACACCTAAAAATGGGCCATGGGGACATAGGCGGCAATTCGTAAAGATCGGTTAAACGAGTGAATTGCACGCCCGTCACCCGTTCGCCTGGCCGCCGGAATTCGTAACTGCCCAGTGGGCGTGGGGAATCCGCAGCTGCCCGCCATCGGCGCGTCAATTCACGCCGCCCCGCGCCACCCCGGCCATCCGAGAAACCGGGAGGGGCTGGCCCCGGGCTATGCCCCGAAGAGCACCCGGCACGGCTCCAGCCCCGCCACCTCGACCGGCACCGTGCGGGTCGCCTCCCACGTCGCGCGGTCCAGGCGGAGCCGCTGGAGGGTGCGGGCCCGGCCGCGTACGGAGGCCACGGTCAGGCCGTCCGGCCGGTAGCCGAGCCGCCGCGAGACGCCCAGGGAGCGCGGGTTGTCGGTCATGGCGGCCGAGGTCGCGGAGTCGGCGCCCAGACCGGCAAAGGCCAAGTGGAGGACCGCCGCGCGCATTTCGGTGCCGATGCCCTGACCCTGGTGGGCGAGGCCGACCCAGGAGCCGGTGTCGGCCACGCGGGTCACGGCGAAGTCGGCGGCCGTCAGGTCCTGGCGGCCGAGGACCTTGCCGTCGCGGATGACCGCCAGGCTGAGGTGCCACTTCTCGGGACGCCACGCGGCGACCGTCCCCAGTACGTGCTGGAAGGTGGCCCGGGCCCGGGCGGCCGGGGGCTCGTCGGTCCACGGGACCGTGAACGGCATGGCGTCGGGGTCGTGGACGCCGTCCGCCGCCACCGCCGCGAGCTCGTCGAGCAGACGCAGGTCCGGCAGGCGCAGCTCAAGGCGCGGGGTCGTGATCCGCAGGCCGTACAGCGGCCAGAAGCGGGCTTCCATGACGAGAGGCTGCCGGAGTCGCGCCCGGGCCGTCGAACGAATTACGGCGCCGGGGGTGAAGGTGGCGCCGTGAGGTCGATCAGCCGGCAGACCATCTCGATGTCGATCTTGACCTGGGCGATCGAGGCCCGCCCGGAGAGCCAGGTGACCAGAGCTGAGTGCCAGGTGTGCTCGATCACCCGGACGGCGGAGAGCTGCTCGGGACTCGGCGGGGTGTCCAGGCCCATCGCGTCGAGGATGATCGCGGTGGTGAGGCGGGAGACGGTGTCGACCTCGGGGCTGACCGACCGGTCGGCGAAGGTCAGGGCCCTCACCATCGCGTCGGCGAGGTGGGGCTCGCGCTGCATGGCGCGGAAGGCCCGCATGAGGGTGTCGGCGACGCGGTCGGCGGGGCCGGCGGCGGCCGGGGGGTGCTTGCGCAGTGCCTCGTGGAGGTGTTCGAGCTGGTCCTGCATGGTGGCGACCAGCAGGTGGATCTTGGAGGGGAAGTAGCGGTAGAGGGTGCCGAGGGCGACGTTGGACTGCTCGGCGACCTCACGCATCTGGACGGCGTCGAAGCCGCCCCGGGACGCGAGGTGGGCGCTGGTGTGGAGGATGCGGCGGCGCCGGGCCTCCTGGCGCTCGGTCAGCGGCTGGGAGTCGGGGGAGCCGACGGCCGCACGGGACGAGCCGACGGCCGCACGGGACGAGGGTCTGGGGTCTGTCGCCATCCCTGCCGTTCCCCCGTTCCCTGTTCTCGTTCTCATTCGTGCCGCAGATGCCGTGCCGTGCTGACCGCGAGCCGCGGTGTGCATGATGGCAGGACCTGCACCGTGGTGCGAATCACCTGGTCCGGCTCTTTCCGGCCGCTGCGGTGCCGGTACATTCGAGCCCTGGACCAGAGAGTCTGAAACTTGTTCTACATTAGCGCGACCGGCTACGCTCCGGCTGAAGTGCTGTGAGAAGGGGGCCGTGAGTGACCGCAGAGGCCAGGCCGCTCCGGATCGCGCTGCTCAGCTACAAGGGCAACCCCTTCTGCGGGGGCCAGGGCGTCTACGTACGCCATCTGTCCCGCGAGCTCGCCCGGCTCGGGCACAGCGTCGAGGTGATCGGGGCGCAGCCGTATCCCGTACTGGACGGCGGCGTCGTCCTCACCGAGCTGCCGAGCCTCGACCTCTACCGGCAGCCGGACCCCTTCCGAACGCCGCGGCCCGGGGAGTTCCGGGACTGGATCGACGCCCTCGAAGTGGCCACGATGTGGACCGGGGGCTTCCCCGAGCCGCTGACCTTCTCCCTGCGCGCGCGACGCCATCTGGCCGCCCGGCGTGGCGAGTTCGACGTCGTGCACGACAACCAGACGCTCGGCTACGGGCAGCTCGGCTTCGGCGTGCCGCTGGTGACGACGATCCACCACCCCATCACCGTCGACCGCCGGCTCGACCTCGACGCCGCGCAGGGCCGGCTGCGCCGCGCCTCCGTCCGCCGCTGGTACGGCTTCACACGGATGCAGAAGCGGGTCGCCCGCCGCCTGCCGTCCGTGCTCACCGTCTCCGGATCGTCGCGACAGGAGATCGTGGACCACCTGGGCGTCGCCGAGGACCGGATCCACGTCGTGCACATCGGCGCCGACACCGACCTCTTCTCGCCCGACCCGGCCGTGCCGGAGGTGCCGGGGCGGATCGTGACGACCTCCAGCGCCGACGTACCCCTCAAGGGCCTGGTCCACCTGGTCGAGGCCCTCGCGAAGCTGCGCACCGAACACCCCGACGCCCACCTGGTCGTCGTCGGCAAGCGCGCCGACGACGGACCGGTCGCCGCCGCGATACAGCGGTACGGACTCGAAGGCGCCGTCGACTTCGTCAAGGGCATCAGCGACGCCGAACTCGTGAACCTGATTCGCTCTTCCCAGGTGGCCTGCGTGCCCTCCCTGTACGAGGGCTTCTCGCTGCCCGCCGCCGAGGCGATGGCCACCGGGACCCCGCTGGTGGCGACCACCGGCGGCGCGATCCCCGAGGTCGCCGGGCCGGACGGCGAGACCTGCCTGGCCGTGCCCCCCGGGGACGCGAGCGCCCTCGCGCACGGCCTCGGCCGGCTGCTCGCCGACGCCGGGCTGCGCCGCCGCCTCGGCCTGGCCGGGCGCGACCGGGTGCTGGCCCGTTTCACCTGGCGGCAGGCCGCCATCGGCACCGCCGAGCACTACCGCGCCGCCATCGCCGCACAGAGCGGCGCCGGTGAGGCCCCCGCCGGACGGACCGCCGCGCAGTCCACTGCGCTCACGCATGCGGGGAGGTCGTCGTGATGCCGCTTTCTGTCTCCCGTAGGCCTGAGCGCAGCGTCGCCCGCACCGCCGAGCACTACCGCGCCGCCATCGCCGCCCAGAGCGGCGCCGGTGAGGCCCCCGGAACCCCTGCCATACGCCCCGCCGCCCCCATCGCCGGATAAGAGAGAGCCTCCGTGCTGACCGTCGACTTCTCCCGCTTCCCGCTCGCCCCCGGCGACCGGGTGCTCGACCTGGGCTGCGGCGCCGGCCGCCACGCCTTCGAGTGCTACCGGCGCGGTGCCAACGTGGTCGCCCTCGACCAGAACGGCGACGAGATCCGCGAGGTCGCCAGGTGGTTCACCGCCATGAAGGAGGCCGGCGAGGCACCGGCCTCCGCGAGCGCGGTCGCGATGGAGGGGAACGCGCTCCAACTCCCCTTCCCCGACGACAGTTTCGACCGGGTGATCATCTCCGAGGTCATGGAGCACATCCACGACGACAAGGGCGTCCTCGCCGAAATGGTGCGCGTCCTCAAGCCCGGCGGCCTCCTCGCCGTCACCGTGCCCCGCTACGGCCCCGAGAAGATCTGCTGGGCCCTGTCCGACGCCTACCACGAGGTCGAGGGCGGCCACATCCGCATCTACCGCGCCGACGAACTGCTCGGCCGGATCCGCGAGGCGGGGCTGCGCCCGTACGGCACGCATCACGCGCACGGCCTGCACTCCCCGTACTGGTGGATCAAGTGCGCGGTCGGCGTCGACAACGACCAGGCCCTGCCGGTGAAGCTGTACCACAAGCTCCTGGTCTGGGACATCATGAAGAAGCCACTGGCCACCCGGCTCGCCGAGCAGGCCCTCAACCCCCTGATCGGGAAGAGCTTCGTGGCCTACGCGACCAAGCCGCACGCGCCCGTCGCGCCCGAGGTGGACGCGTGAGCTCTCCCGGGCGCACCGAGCACCTCACCCTCCCCGGGGTGCTCACCGCCGAACAGGCCGCCCAGACCGTCGCCGGGATCGCCGCCGTCCAGCGCCCCGACGGAGCCATCCCCTGGTTCGCCGGCGGCCACCTCGACCCCTGGGACCACGTCGAGGCCGCCATGGCCCTGGACGCCGCCGGCGAGCACGACCGGGCCGAGGCCGCGTACCGCTGGCTGGCCGCACGGCAGAACCAGGACGGCTCCTGGTACGCCTCCTACCTCTACGCGGACGGCACCGAGGGCGAGCCCGGCGACCGCGGCAGCGAGACCAACTTCGTCGCGTACATAGCGGTCGGCGTCTGGCACCACTACATGTCCACCGGCGACGACGCCTTCCTGGACAGCATGTGGCCGACCCTCTACGCCGCCATCGAGTACGTCCTCGCACTCCAGCTGTCCGGCGGCCAGATCGCCTGGAAGCGCGAGACCGACGGCAGCCACCCCGACGAGGCGCTGCTCACCGGCTCCTCCTCCATCTACCAGGCCCTGCGCTGCGCCCTGGCCGTCGCCGAGCACCGCGAGGACCCGCAGCCCGACTGGGAGTTGGCCGCCGGGGCCCTCGGTCACGCGGTACGCCAGCACCCCGAGCTGTTCCTGGACAAGGACCGCTACTCGATGGACTGGTACTACCCGGTCCTCGGCGGCGCCCTGCGCGGCGCGGCGGCCCTGGAGCGGATCGACGGCGGCTGGGACCGCTTCGTCGTGCCGGACCTGGGCGTACGGTGCGTGGTCCCCAACCCGTGGGTCACCGGCGGCGAGAGCGCCGAACTGGCTCTCGCACTCTGGGCGATGGGGGAGTCCGACCGCGCGGTACGGATCCTCGCCGACATCCAGCACCTACGGGCGGACGACGGCATGTACTGGACGGGCTACGAGTTCAAGGACCGGGCCATATGGCCGCAGGAGCGCACCACCTGGACGGCGGGCGCGGTGCTGCTCGCCGTGGCCGCGCTGGGCGGCGACGAGGCGACCACCGCCGTCTTCGGCGGTGACCGCCTCCCGGTCGGGTTGGAGCCGGACACCAGTGCGACCGGCTGCTGCTGAGGGCTTGGGCGCCGCCTAGACCTTGTTGACCCGGCCTGCGATGGCGTGGCCGAGGAGGAGATAGACCACGGCCGGCAGGCCGTAGTTCAGCAGCGTGCGCTGCCAGTCCCGGCTCACGGTGAAGAGGTTGTGGGCCCAGCCGCCAAGCCAGAACGCCACGTTGTGGATCCAGTTGACGAGGTCGTTCGCCCGGTTGGCGTCGAGCAACCACAGCAGGATCCACAGTAGAAGGAAGAACGCCGCGACATCGGCAACGATCGCGATGATCGTAGCGGCGGGGTTGCCGCCGTATCGTCTGGACATGTATAGCGGGTTGCCCGGATGGGCGATTCGAAACCCTTCTCGAGTGGCCGGGTCGGCAGAGCCGGGTGACGATGCGGATGTCTGTGCCTCGCACCAGCCCCCTGGAGAACAGCCATGCCCCTGCGCCGCACCCTCACCGCGATCCTGCTCGCGGGCGCCCTCTTCGTCCTTCCCGCGTGCGGCGGTAACGCCTCGTCAGACATCTCCGGTGGCAGCGCGAGCCCGACCTCCTCGGTGGCGAAGCAGAAACTCGCCAAGACCCGGTTCGTGGCCAACGCCGGGCTGGCGGCGGGAGCCACGTACCAGTGGATCGTCAAGCCCTACCGGAACGGCACGTTCAAGAAGGGCGCGAACGGCCGGACCGTCGCCCTGGTCAAGGCGGGGCTCGCGGGCACCTTCGCCTACAACCGGCTGAAGCACGCGGCGAACAACGCGAAGGGCGACCCCACGCTGTCCAAGCTGGTCGTGCCGCTGACCGGCGCCATCGACTCCCTCAAGGACCTGCCGGCCAAGCTGCGCAAGGGCGAGTCGACGGACAGCGTGGTCAACAGCTTCCAGGACACCATCAGCAACGTGAAGTCGGCGGGCCAGGACGCGGGGGCCACGGTGACGGACAAGGTGCCGTCGCTGTCCCAGCTCAGCGGAGGTTGAGCTCGGCGAGTACCCGCAGCGTCTCCGGGTCGGGCGCGGTCACCAGCAGATCCGTGACCGGGCCCTCCCGCCACAGGTCGAGGCGCTCGGCGATCCGCTCGCGCGGGCCGACCAGGGAGATCTCGTCCGCGAAGGCGTCCGGGACGGCCTGCAGTGCCTCGCGGCGCCGGCCGTCGAGGAACAGCTCCTGCACGCGGCGGGCTTCGGCCTCGTAACCCATCCGCGCCATCAGGTCGGCGTGGAAGTTGCGGGTGCGGGCGCCCATGCCGCCGATGTAGAAGCTCAGCATCGCCTTGACGGCCGGCAACCCCTCGGCCGGATCCCGGCAGACCCTGGCCCGCACCATGGGCGCGATCATGAAGTCCTTGGGAGCGGCGGCGATCGGCGCCTCATAGAGGTCGGTACGGAACGGCGACCAGTACAGCGGCAGCCACCCGTCGGCGATCCTGGTCGTCTGCTCGACGTTCTTGGGGCCCTCCGCGCCCAGCAGGACGGGTATGTCCGGCCGCAGGGGGTGCGTGATCGACTTCAGCGGTTTGCCGAGGCCCGTGCCGTCCGGCCCGTTGTACGGATGGCTGTGGAAGCGCCCGTCCACCGCGACCGGCCCCTCCCGGCGCAGCACCTGCCGGATGACCTCCACGTACTCCCGGGTCGCGGTCAGCGGGCTCTTCGGGAACGGCCTGCCGTACCAGCCCTCCACCACCTGCGGGCCCGACAGCCCGAGACCCAGCATCATCCGCCCCCCGGAGAGGTGGTCCAGGGTGAGCGCGTGCATCGCGGTCGCCGTGGGCGAGCGCGCCGCCATCTGCGCGATCCCGGTCCCCAGCCGGATCCGGCTCGTATGGGCCGCGATCCACGTCAGCGGCGTGAACACGTCCGACCCCCACGCCTCCGCCGTCCACACCGAGTCATACCCCAGCCGCTCCGCCTCCCGCGCCAGCGCCACATGGTCCTGGGCGGGCCCGCGCCCCCAGTATCCGAGTGCCAGCCCGAGTCGCATGCCTCTCCCCCTACTGACGGCCAGTCAGATGCCTAGGGGACTGTACGGCAACGGCCCCCGCCGTGGAAGGGCGGGGGCCGTGTGGTGGTGGGGCTGGGGTTGGTCTCAGCCGCGCTGGATGCCGCTGGTGTCCTGGAGGACGCCGCGGCGGCCGTCCTGGGTCTGGGCGATGAGGGCGGGGCCGCGCTGATCGACCGCGAGGTACCAGGTGCCGGGGGTGAGTTCGGCGATGGGGGTGGGGGAGCCGTCCTCGGGGAAGAGGGGGCGGGCCACCGGGACGGCGAACCAGAAGGCGGCGAACTCGGGGGCGGCGGGGGCGGCCGGGCCGGGCTGGGGGGCGGCCTGGGTCGGCTGGGGCTGCGGGGCCGGGGCCGGGGCGCCGTAAGGGTGCGGCTGCGGCTGGCCGCCGTACGACGGGTCGGGCGCGCCCGGGGCCGGGTAGCCGTAGCCGCCGGGCTGCGGGGTGCCGGGGTAGGGCTGGCCGTACGGCGTGGGCTGCGGCTGCTGCGGGCGCGGAGCCGGGAGCAGCGGGGCCTTGAGGGCCGGGTTGCCGATCAGGGTCAGCACGGCGAGCGCGGCCAGCCCGAAGGCGCCGACGAGCGACAGGTACGCACCGGCGCCCAGGCTCAGGTCGATGCTGTCGCCGCCGCTGCCTGCGAACAGCGACCACAGGGCGGCCCAGGCGGCGGAGAAGGCGAGGACCGTGCCCCACTGGTCCAGGGCGATGCCCAGCACCTTGCGTCCCTCGGGCTGGAAGCGGGCGGCGACGATCAGACCGGCCGCGATGAGCCCCATCAGGTGGACGGACGGCAGCAGCGGGAAGAGGTTGCTCTTCCAGGCGTTCGTCTCGGCGTGGTAGGAGGCGAAGGAGCCGGTGCCGCTGCTGCTGTAGAAGGTCAGGAACGAGGCGATCAGAAGCAGCACCGCTGCACCGATCACCGCGCCGTCTCCTCGCGTGAGGGAGCGGTTATTCACTAATGGTCCTTAGTCGTCAGTAGTCCAGGCGCGGGGGCGATCCCCCATCGTACGGGTGTGATCAGAGGCCGGTGAGCCGGGTGTTGGCTCTGGTACAGGATCGGGACCCAGCCTCTACGGCGTTCTCACGTGCTCACGTCTTTCCTTCCAGGTATGCGGTGATGCCGTCCGCGATGCCCTGCGCCGCGCGCTGGCGCCAGGCCGCGTCGGTGAGCTCGGCGGCGTCCTTCGGATCACGCATGTTGCCGCACTCGATGAAGACCTTCGGGACGGTGCTGAGGTTGAGCCCGCCGAGGTCGCTGCGGGTCACCAGGCCGGTGCCGCCGCCGAGATAGTTGGCGGGGGAGGAGCCGGTGTCCGCGGCGAAGTGCTTCTTCACGGCCTTGCCGAGGCTGCGCGACGGCGCGACGATCGACCGGGTGTCCGCGATGCCCTGGTGGACGGACGCCGGGAGGATGACGTGGAAGCCGCGGTTGCCGGCCGCCGAGCCGTCCGCGTGGACGGAGATGGCGGCGTCGGCCTTGGCCCGGTTGCCGATGCCGGCGCGCTCGTTGATGCACGGCCCGAAGGCGGGGCCGTCGGTGTCGTGGGTGAGCTTGACCGTGGCCCCGCGCTTGACCAGCAGGGCCTGGGCGCGGTGGACGACGTCCAGGGTGAAGGACGCCTCCGCGTAGCCGCCGTTGGTGGCGGTGCCGGTGGTGTCGCAGGCCTTACGGGCGTTGCCGATGTCGACCAGGCGCGCGATCTCGGCCGTGTGGTTGCGGTCGCCGGGGTTGTGGCCGGGGTCGAGGACGACGACCTTGCCCTTGAGGGGCAGGGCAGCAGGGGTGGCGGGGGTGCCGCCGGCCGCTTTGCTGTCGCTCTTGCCGGCGTCCTTGCTGTCGCCGCCGAGGGTGGACGCCGCCGACGACACGGACGGCAGCGGCAGCACGCGCTGCGGCTCGCCCCCGCCGCCGGGCCCGCGCATCGAGTCCCAGACCAGCCAGCCCGCGAAGCACGTCGGTACGAGTGCGGCCACCGCGATGGCGAGCGTGCCGCCCCGCCGGCCGGATGCATTGCTGAACACGGCAGCGATGCTAGCCGCCGCCTCAGATCCCCGCGCCCGTACGCCGCAGGACGTGCAACGAACCGGTCACGGAGAGTTCCGTAAAAGCGCCGGACGCGAGCGCCCGCCGGTAGATCCGGTACGGGGCCTGGCCGCCGTCGGCCGGATCGGCGAAGACGTCGTGGATCACCAGCAGGCCGTCCGGCGCGACGTGCGGCGCCCAGCCCTCGTAGTCGTTCGTGGCGTGCTCGTCGGTGTGGCCGCCGTCGATGAAGACCAGGGCGAGCGGCTTCCCCCACAGGGCGGCCGCCCGGGGCGAGCGCCCCACGAGGGCGACGACGCTGTCCTCCAGGCCCGCCGCGTGCAGCGTCCTGCGGAAGGTGGGCAGCGTGTCCATCAGGCCGACCTCCGGATCGACCAGCTCCTTGTCGTGGTACTCCCAGCCCGGCTGCTGCTCCTCGCTGCCCCGGTGGTGGTCGACCGTGACGGCGGTCGTCCCCGCCTCCCGGGCGGCGCCGGCCAGCAGGATCGTCGAGCGCCCGCAGTACGTTCCGACCTCCAGCAGCGGCAGCCCCGGCAGCCGCCGGGCCGCGTCGGCGGCGGCCGCGTACAGAGCGAGGCCTTCATGGGCGGGCATGAAGCCCTTCGCCGCCTCGAAGGCGGCAAGCACGGCTGGTGCGGGGTGCTGCGTCATGCCGCCCATCGTGCCAGTCGCCTCCGGCGGGGTGCGCTGGGGGTTTCGGTTGCGTGCCGTTGCGCCTGCGGCGGGCTTCTCCCACCCGCCCACCCGGCGCCCTTGACCGTCGGGCTGGGGCCTCTTGAGGGTGGTTGCGCGCCGTCGGCGACTGTCGCGCCGCACACCCGGAGGGTGCTCTTACAGCCAGCCGTTGTGGCGCGCGGCGCGCAGGGCTTCGAGGCGGTTGCGGGTGCCGGTTTTGCCGATGGCGGCGGCGTTGAGGACGTCGCGTTCGCGGGGGGTGAGGGGGCCTCCTCCCCCTGGTCCCTGTGGGGCCGGGACCATCATCGGTCATGCCCTGACCGTACGAGGGATGGTGCGGGCCGGGGCAGATGCGAATGTCGTGGGTCCGGCAGGACAAATGTCCTGCCCCGACATCCACCGGCTGATGGTGCGTCAGCTCTTCCCGCTCCAGGAGCGATGCGTTATACAGGAGGCCGTTGCTAGAACGCGTTCTAGAAGGAGCGGTCCGGGCATGCCGATCGATGTCACCAAGGCCACCACCGCCGAGCCCCGCCGGGCGGAGCTCGCCTGGACCCACAAGGACGTCCTCCTCTACCACCTCGGAATCGGCGCCGGTGCCGGTGCCGACGACCTCCGCTACACCTTCGAAAGCCCAGCCCTCCAGGTGCTGCCCAGCTTCGCGACCGTCGCCGGCGGGGCGCTGGCCGCCGCCGGCGGACTGTCGATGCCGGGGATCGACGTCGACCTCGCCACCGTGCTGCACGGCGGCCAGCGCATCGACGTCGCCCGTCCGCTCCCCGTCCACGGCAAGGCCGTCCAGTCCTCGCGGATCGCCGCCGTGTACGACAAGGGCAAGGCCGCCGTCATCATCCTCCGCAGCGAAGTCGCCGACTCCGACGGCCCGTTGTGGACCTCCGACACCCAGATCTTCGTACGCGGCGAAGGCGGCTTCGGCGGCGAACGCGGCCCCTCCGCCCGTACGGAGGCCCCCGACCGCGACCCGGACCGCACGGCCCTGCGCACCACCCGCGAGGACCAGGCCCTGCTCTACCGGCTCTCCGGCGACTGGAACCCGCTCCACGCCGACCCCGAGTTCGCCAAGCGCGCGGGCTTCGACCGGCCGATCCTGCACGGGCTGTGCTCGTACGGGATCGTGCTCAAGGCCGTCGTCGACACGCTGCTCGGGGGCGAGGCGGCCCGCGTCCGCGCGTATTCCACCCGCTTCGCCGGGATCTTCTTCCCCGGCGAGACCCTGCGCATCCGTATGTGGTCCGGCGAGGGCCGCATCCAGGTGTCGGCCACCGCCGTCGAACGGGACGACGCGCCGGTCCTCTCCGACACCGTCGTCGAACACGCCTAAGCACGCCTAAGGAGAACCGGCATGCGCGCAGCACTGCTGCAGGAGATAGGCCAGGACAAGCTCGAAGTCGTGGACGACATCGACACGGTGGGCTTCGGCCCCGGGAAAGTACGCATACGCATCCGGGCCACCGGCCTGTGCCACTCCGACCTCTCCGCGATGAGTGGCGTCCTGCCGCAGCCCGCGCCGTTCGTGCCGGGGCACGAGGGCGCCGGCGACATCGTCGAGGTCGGCGCCGGCGTCGACGGCCTGGCGGCCGGCGACCGCGTCCTCGTCTGCTGGCTCCCCGCCTGCGGCTCCTGCCCCGCCTGCCGGCGCGGCCAGTCCCACCTCTGCCTCGCCGGCTTCGTCAACGCCGGCACCCCCAACTTCCGCCGCCCCACCGGCGACGTCTTCGGCTTCGCCGGTACGGGCACGTTCGCCGAGGAGGTCGTCGTCGCCGCCCCCTGCGCCGTCCCCATCCCGGACGACGTCCCCTACGAGATCGCCGCGCTCATCGGCTGCGGGGTCACCACCGGCATCGGCGCCGCGCTCAACACGGCCCGCGTGGAACCCGGTTCGTCGGTCGCCGTCATCGGCTGCGGCGGCGTCGGCATCAGCGTCATCCAGGGCGCGCGGGCCTCCGGCGCCGCCGACATCATCGCCGTCGACCCCGTCGAGTCCCGGCGTGACGCCGCCCTCCGCTTCGGCGCGACGGACGCCGTCGCCCCGGACGACCTCGCCGAGGTGAAGGCCCGCGCCACGGGAGGTGAGGGCTTCGACTACGTCTTCGAGGTCGTCGGCCGTTCCGGTACGGCCCGAACGGCGTACGAGACCACCCGGCGAGGCGGCACGATGTGCGTCGTGGGTGCCGGGGCCATGGACGACCTGCTCCAGATCAACATGTTCGAGCTCTTCTTCGACGAGAAGCGGATCCTGCCGTCGCTGTACGGGGGTGGTGACGTGCTGCGGTCGTACGACCGCGTCATCCGGCTCTGGCGGGCCGGGCGTATCGACCTGGAGGGGCTGATCACGCACCGGGTGCGGCTGGAGGAGATCAACGAGGCCATCGGCCAAATGCGGACCGGTGAGGCGCTCCGTACGTGCATCACGGTGTGACCGCAGCCCGGCCCTCCCCCGTGGTGCCGGTCCGGGGCCTCCGGGGCTGGGGGTCCTGGACCGACATATTTACGTGCGTGACGGGTCCGTCCGTTGCCTCACCCTGCATGCCGCACACAAATATGCGGAGCGTCCAGAACCCCCACCCCTCCGACCCCGGCCCTCCCGTCGTCCACCTTCTGCTCCCCGAGTGGGTGGGTGACTGCGGCCCCGGCCCTCCCGTCGTCCACCTTCTGCTCCCCGAGTGGGTGGGTGACTGCGGCCCCGGCCTTCCCGTCGTCCACTTCTGCCCCCCGGGTGGGGTGGGTGGTTCCGGCCCCGGCCCCTCACGTCGTCCACATTCTGCTCCCCCGGGTTGGGGGTAGGCCGTCCGCCTGAGGCGGGACGGGCTGGCCCAACCCGGCCACCCGGCGAACGCCGCCCGACAGACCCCAGCCACTCACCCTGCGAAGGCGTAGGCGGTGCCCCGGCACGGCGGACGGAGTCCGGCGCAGCCGTCCGAAGCAAGCGCAGCGGCCGCGCACGCGGCGTCCAGGATTTGGGGCCCGGAGGCCCCGGACCGGCACGGAAACGGGGACTGACCAATCGTGAAGGGAACCCCAAATGCCGCTCACCCCACTGCAGGGCCGTACGGCCATATTGACCGGCGCCGGGCGCGGGCTCGGCAGAGCGGAGGCGCTGGAGTTGGCGCGGCTCGGGGCGAATGTGGTCGTGAATGATTATGGGCAGGCGGCGCGCGACGGCTCGGGGGAGGCGTCGGCGAGCCCGGCGGACAGCGTGGTGGCGGAGATCGTGGCGGGGGGCGGGAGCGCCGTGGCGCACCACGGGGACGTGGGGGATTTCGGTGCGGCGGAAGCTTTGATCGGGCTCGCGGTGGAGACGTACGGCGCTCTGGACGTTCTGGTCAACAATGCCGGGATTCTGCGGGACCGCATGGTGTTCTCGATGGCGGAGGAGGAGTGGGACGCGGTGATCCGGGTCCACCTCAAGGGGCACTTCAATACGACGCGCTTCGCCGCGGCGCACTGGCGCGACCGGGCCAAGAGGAGTGGGGCGCCGGTGTACGGGCGGATCGTGAACACGTCGTCCGAGGCGTTCCTGGCGGGCTCCGCCGGGCAGCCCAACTACGCGGCGGCGAAGGGTGGCATCGTGGCGCTGACGACGTCGACGGCGGCGGCGCTGGGGAAGTACGGGGTACGGAGCAACGCGATCTGCCCGAGGGCGCGGACGCGGATGACGGAGGATGTGTTCGGGGCGCCGGAGGGCGGGGGGTTGGATCCGCTGGCGCCGGAGCATGTGGCGCCGGTGGTGGGGTATTTGGCAGGGCCGGCCGCCGACCGGGTGAACGGCCAGCTGTTCGTGGTGCACGGGGGGATGGTGGCGGTGGTGGAGCGGCCCAGGGTGGCGGCGCAGTTCGACACGGCGAAGGACGCGTTCACGTACGACGAGCTGGATGAGCTGCTCACCCCGTACTACGGCGACCGCGACCCGTCGCAGACCTTCGCGGCGACGGAGGTGCTGGCGTTGCGCCGCAGTACGGGGTGAACGTTTCCGCTACTCCGCCGCAGGCCTGCGGTGACGGCCGTGCGCTGAGTTGTCGTTGTCGTCCGGCGAGGCCGGACCCCGGTGGCGGCCCGCGGCCGCACCCTCGGCGGCATCGGCGTGGACGCGTGCCTCGGCGGTGTCGTTTCGGGCTTCGGACATGGGGATTCTCTCCGTCGATCGCTTACGATGTCTGCGCTCGGGGGTCGGCGGAAACGCCCAACGAGCCATCCACGCATGCCGATTGATCACCGACATCGCCCCCGCGCGATCTTATCGGAACTCAAGATCCCGCCGAAATCCGCCCCGCCGCGGCGAGCGGCGCCTTCTGCAGTGGCAGTACGGGACTGGGCGCCGGCTCATCAGGCACCTCCGGGACCGGCGGCGCCTCCGGGAGGACCGCAGGCGCGTCGTAGTCCACCACCCCGCAGGGGCAGTGCACGCAGGCGTAGGGCAGCCGCAGAACGCCCTTCGCCGTCCACAGCCCCGCGCCGGGCAGCCAGCCCTCCGGGCCGGTCAGCCAGGTGGCGGGGCGGCGTTCGCCGGGGCGCCAGACGGCGAGGGACGTCCCGTGCGGACCCTCCACCCGCAGGGCGACCCCGCACGCCTCGGGCATCAGCATCTGCCCGGGCTGGGCCGCGAACGGCACAAGCGTGGCGTCCGGCAGGCGCAGTGCCTCGGGGAAGCGCACCGGGTGGCGGCTGCCGAGCACGCCCCAGCCGAGGCGGTCGTCGCCGGGGGCGTCGCTGCGCACGACGAGCAGCCCGCTGTCGGGCTCGGCGAGCAGCAACCGGTCGTTGCTGTCCTCGGTGATCTGCAGCAGCGGGCTGACCTGCCCGCCGCCGCGCACATCCACCGCCACCGTCTTGGTCCGCCCCTCCACCTCCTGGTCGAGGGCGAGCATCCGGCCCGTACGGTCCAGCCAGACGCCGCCCGCGCAGCGTCCCGGCACCTCGGTGAGCTTCTGCAGGCCCTCGCCGCCGTGCACGAGCCAGACGTGACTGGTCGTGCCGTCGTACGTCAGCGCCAGCGCCTCCCCGGAGACGGGCGGGGGCAGCAGCCGGACCTCCTCCCCTTCCGCCGAGCCGAGCGGCAGCGTCCCCGTGCCGGGCCCGGTCGGATACAGCAGGACGAAATCGTGCCGGTCGGCGACCCGGCGGCGGATGAGGACCCGCCCGTCGGGCAGCGGGAGCACCTCGGAGCCCGGGTCCTCGGGCTGGTTGCCGGGCAGCGGGACGGTGTAGGGCTCGGGGCCGTCCAGCGTCCAGCGCTCGGGGTACCAGTCGTCGCCGTCGCCCCGGGCGGCGAGACAGGCCGCGTACGAGCCGTCGGCCGCAATCGTGAACCCCGCCCGCCGCACATGGTCCGTGGCGGTCTCGGTGGCGCAGGTTGTCATGGTGTGAGCTCACCTCCGTCCCCAGACGCTAGTTTTCGTACCTTCGCCCGACCGACATGAGTTGGTGTGCTTCACACGTAAGGGTGGCTCTTGTCCGGATCTGCGGGAGATCCGGACCCGCATGTGCTGAGCCTCGCGACTCCGTCCCCGTAAGGGATGAGAGGTAACCTTCCACCCGTGCCCAAACTGTCCGACGTCATCGCCGCACTCGAAGCCCTCTGGCCCCCGGAGCGGGCCGAGCAGTGGGATGCCGTGGGCCTGGTGTGCGGCGACCCCGAAGCCGATGTGACGCGGGTGCTCTTCGCCGTCGACCCGGTCCGGGAGGTCGCCGACGAGGCGATCAGGATGGGCGTCGATCTGCTGGTCACCCACCATCCCCTCTATCTGCGCGGTACGACCACGGTCGCGGCCACCGGATTCAAGGGCCGGGTCGTGCACACGCTGATCAAGAACGACATCGCCCTGCATGTGGCGCACACCAACGCCGACCGCGCCGACCCCGGGGTCTCCGACGCCCTCGCCGGCGCCATCGGCCTGCGCGTCACCGGGCCGCTCGTCCCGGACCCGGCCGACCCGGCGGGCCGCCGCGGCCTCGGCCGGATCGGCGAGCTGGACGCACCCCTGACCCTGGCCGAGTTCGCCGACCGGGCCGCGAAAGGGTTGCCGCGCACCGCGGCCGGGCTGCGGATCGCGGGCGACCCGGAGCAGCAGATCCGTACCGTCGCCGTGTGCGGCGGATCGGGCGACAGCCTCTTCGCCGACGTACGCGCGGCCGGGGTCGACGCCTACCTCACCGCCGACCTGCGCCACCACCCGGCCAGCGAGGCCCAGCAGGCAGGGTCGCCGGCACTGATCGACGCCGCCCACTGGGCCACCGAGTGGCCGTGGTGCGAGCAGGCCGCGAGCCAGCTCGACGAGATCTCCGACCGGCACGGCTGGGCCCTGCGGACGTACGTGTCCCGCACGGTCACCGATCCGTGGACGGCACACGCACTTTCCCCCGCCACAACTAGCTCAGGAGCCCCCCGCTGAACGCCGCGCCCGCCGACCAGATCCGACTCCTCGAAGTCCAGGCCCTCGACTCGCGTATCGCGCAGCTGGACCACAAGCGCCGCAACCTCCCCGAGCACACGGAGCTGGAGCGGCTGACCGCCGATCTCACGCAGCTGCGTGACCTCCTCGTCGCCGCCCAGACCCAGGAGAGCGACACCGCCCGCGAGCAGACCAAGGCCGAGCAGGACGTCGACCTGGTGCGCCAGCGCTCGGTCCGCGACCAGCAGCGCCTCGACTCTGGCGCGGTCTCCTCCCCGAAGGACCTGGAGAACCTCCAGCGCGAGATCACCTCGCTCGCCAAGCGGCAGAGCGACCTCGAGGACGTCGTCCTGGAGGTCATGGAGCGCCGCGAAGGCCTGCAGGAGCGCGTCGCCGAACTCACCGGCCGCGTCGACTCCGTGACCGCCAAGGTCACCGAGGCCGAGGCCCGCAAGAACGCCGCCCTGGAGGAGATCGACGCCGAGGGCTTCAAGGCGGCCAAGGAGCGCGAGGTCATCGCCGGCGCCGTGCCGGCCGACCTGCTCAAGCTCTACGACAAGATCCGCGTCCAGTCCGGTGGTGTCGGCGCCGCCAAGCTCTACCAGAAGCGTTGCGAGGGCTGCCGCCTGGAGCTCAACATCACCGAGCTCAACGAGGTGCGCGCCGCCCCCGCCGACTCGGTCGTCCGGTGCGAGAACTGCCGCCGCATCCTCGTCCGCACCCCGGAGTCCGGTCTCTGATGCCTGCCGGTACCCGTCGTTCGTTCATCGTCGAGGCCGACGGCGGCTCCCGGGGCAACCCCGGACCGGCCGGCTACGGCGCCGTCGTCCTCGACCCGGCCACCGGTGAAACGCTGGCCGAGGCCGCCGAATATCTGGGGACGTGCACCAACAACGTCGCCGAGTACCGCGGCCTGATCGCCGGGCTGCGGGCCGCCCACGCCCTCGACCCCGAGGCGCGGATCCGGGTCCGTATGGACTCCAAGCTCGTCGTCGAGCAGATGTCCGGCCGCTGGAAGATCAAGCACCCCGACATGCGGCCGCTGGCCGCCGAGGCGCGCACGGTCTTCCCGGTCGGCCAGGTGACGTACGAATGGATCCCCCGCGAGAAGAACAAGCACGCCGACCGCCTCGCCAACGAGGCCATGGACGCGGGCAAGAAGGGCAAGCAGTGGGAGCCGGGGCAGTCCCGGGCGGCCTTGTCCGTGGTCCCCGACCCCGAACCCCTGGACGAGCCCTTCGAGGAGCCCCTCGATGAGCCGAAGGCCGCGCCCTCGGCCGGCTGGTCCGGCGACGTCGGGGCTCCGACGACCTTCGTGCTGCTCCGGCACGGCGAGACCGCCCTCACCCCCGAAAAGCGCTTCTCCGGCAGCGGTGGCACCGACCCCGAGCTGTCCGAGAAGGGCCGCTGGCAGGCCCAGCGCGCCGCCGAGTCCCTCGCCGCACGCGGCACCATCCAGGCCGTCGTCAGCTCCCCCCTCGCCCGCTGCCGCCAGACCGCCGACACCGTCGCCGCCCGCCTCGGCCTCGACGTACGCATCGACGAAGGCCTGCGCGAAACGGACTTCGGCGCCTGGGAAGGCCTCACCTTCGCCGAGGTCAAGGACCGCTACCCCGCTGAACTCGACGCCTGGCTGGCCTCCCCCAAGACCGCCCCGCCCGGCGGCGAAAGCTTCGCCACCGTCGCCCGCCGCATCGCCGTCTCCCGCGACAAACTCCTCGCCCGCTACGCCGCCAAGACCGTCCTGCTCGTCACCCACGTCACCCCCATCAAGACCTTCGTCCGCCTGGCCCTGGGTGCCCCGCCCGAGTCCCTCTTCCGCATGGAGCTGTCAGCGGCGGCCTTCTCGGCGGTGGCGTACTACGCGGACGGCAACGCGTCGCTGCGGCTGCTCAACGACACGTCGCACCTGCGGACCCCTTTTTAACGCGCCCCTCGCACCGCTTCGCGGGCTTCGGGGCGCTGCGCCGGCCTCCGGCCGTCGTGCTGGGGCCGCGGCACGGGCAGGACGGGGTTCTCGCCCCAGGGTGTAGGGGTCCGGGGGCGGAGCCACCGGTTTCGGGGAGAGGCGGGGCGGGGGAGATCCCCGCGCCCGGGCGCCCGCCTAGTGGATGTCCTCGACCAGGACGTCGATCCGGCCGGGCCCCGGCACCTCCACCACGAACCCCAGCTCCCGCAGGACAACCACCAACTCCGCCGGGTCCTTCGGCCGCGCCCCCGCCACAAGCAGGGCCCGCACCAGCCGCCCCTTCGTCGCCTTGTTGAAGTGGCTGACCACCTTCCGGGTATCGGCCTGAAGCACCCGCACCGTCGCCGTGCGCCGCGCCACCTCACCCTTCGGCTTCCACACCGTCCCGTAGGCCGCCGACCGCAGGTCCAGCACCAGGCCGCCGTCCGCCACCGCCGGCATGACCTCGGCCATCGGGCCCCGCCAGTACGCGCCGAGCCCGCCCAGCGCCGGGAGCCGTACGCCCATCGAGCAGCGGTACGACGGGATGGCGTCGCCGATCCGCACCGCGCCCCACAGGCCGGAGAAGACCAGCAGGGATTTAGCCGCCCGGCGCCGCGCGGCCGCGTCCAGGGTGGCGAGCCCGAGGGCGTCGTAGAGCACACCCGTGTAGAGCTCACCGGCGAGCAGGGTCGGGGCGTCGCGCAGCCCGGCGTTCTTGGCGACCTCGCCCCGAAGCCCGGCGCTCAGCCCGAGTACGTGCGCCGCCTTCTCCTCGTTCCCCGCGCACAGCCCGACCAGTTCATCGAGGACCGCGCCCCGTGCCTGCGTCAGCCCCGGCAGTGACAGCGCCTCCAGCTTCACGGCCGGACCGGTACCCCCGGTGGCCTTGCCCTCGGACGGCGGAAGCAGGACGAGCACGGCAGGTCTCCTCGGCGCAGCGGTACGACATCAGTGACGATGCAGCCTACGGCGGCCCGGCTTACGCTCGCTCCAGGCGCCGTCGCCACCTGCGCGTGAAGGCCGCCGCCGTTCGCCCCGGCGTGGACGGGGACCGAGGTCGACTACCATGGTCACCACGGCGGACGAGCCGGCCGGGCGGCCGCGACGGGGTCTTGTGATCCCGTCGAGGAACGTCCGGGCTCCACAGAGCAGGGTGGTAGGTAACGCCTACCCGGGGTGACCCGCGGGACAGTGCCACAGAAAACAGACCGCCAGGAGCCGTCAGGCACCTGGTAAGGGTGAAACGGTGGTGTAAGAGACCACCAGCGGCCGGGGTGACCCGGCCGGCTAGGTAAACCCCACCCGGAGCAAGGTCAGGAAGGGGACCGACAGGTCCCTGCGCGAACGTTCGAGGGCTGCTCGCCCGAGTTCGCGGGTAGACCGCACGAGGCCGGCGGCGACGTCGGCCCTAGATGGATGGCCGCCTCCCCCGGAGCCGTAAGGCCCCGGGGAGACAGAACCCGGCGTACAGGCCGACTCGTCCGCCTTCGGCTCTTACCAGGCCTTTTGCCTGGTGAAACCGACGAATTTCTTGCTGCCGGTTATCTCACCAGGTGGTGAGGGGGTTGGAGTTCCGTATCGACGGGCGGAGCGGCATCGCCCGGGTGCTCCGCCCGTACCGACCAGAACCTCGAGAAACACACCATCGTCGGCGAAGAGAACCGTCGGTCACTTTGAGTTCGCCTTCACCGGTACGAGTGCCCTGTCGAAATCTATGTCGACGGCGTTGACCAAGGTGCCTTGACGCCCCGAACCAGCGCCTCGCCGTATCCGGTCAGGCTGGTGAACTACCAGATCACCGGTCTGGTCGCCGGGTCTCACCGGGTGAAGATCGTGAACAACAGCGCGGCCCTGCTGGTCGTGGACGCCTTCACGTCACGGTACTGACGCCGTCGCCGTCCGCCGGGCTGCCCTTGATCGAGGGCAGCCCGGCCATGGCTGGAGCGTGCGCTTCATTCGGTCAGGACGAGCCAGCGCCTGCCGTCGATGAGTTCGCGTACGGCGTCGAGGTGACCGGCGTGGCTTGCGGTCTCGACGATCACGTGCAGGACGACTTCCCGCAGGGAGTGGATCCGCCAGTCGCCGAAGAGTCCTTCCGGCCACCAGGTGGGGGCGGCGTCCAGAGGGGTGTCGGTGATGATGGCGTTCGCGAGGTCCGTCTGCCGCCGGTAGAGGTCGAGAATCGTCGCGGCCGGTACGTCGGGGCCGACCTGCCAGGCCGCGTCGGGGGCTTGGGGCGGTCTGTCGGTGACGGCCGGCTCGCCGGCGACGACGCCGCGGAACCAGAACCGTTCGACGTCCAGGGCGAGATGCTGGACCAGTCCCAGGCAGGTCCAGCCCGACGGGAGGACCGGTCGGCGCAGGGCTTCGTCGTCGAGGCCGTCCAGGATTCCAAGCACGTGCTCACGCTGGTCGTTGAGGTAGGAGAGGAGCGTCTTGCTCTCCATGCCGAGCGTCGGTTGCGACACCGATTCCTCCGTTGTTGTCCACGCTGTGTACGTAGATGTACAAAGCGTAGACGGCTATGGCGGCGGCAAGAAGCAGTTACCACCATGGCGGTCTGCGGGATGCGCTGGTGCGCGCCGTGGCTCAGGATGCCCTGGTCCATATGGCCCGGACCATCGAGGAGAAGCAGAAGGAGAAGCGGGCCGAGGCGGGAGACGGCCTGGCGATGCTGCGCGGGGTGGGGGAGGGCTACATCCAGTTCGCCCTTGATGAGCCCGGCTGGTTCGACGTCGCCTTCTTCGCGATGGCCGACATGGTCAACTCCACGGCGGTCACGCTCTCGCCGTACCGGCAACTCCAGGACGCCCTGGCCGACCTCGTGAGCGCGGAACTCCTCGACCCCGCCAAAGCCGCCGACGCGGCCGTCACTTGCTGGTCGGGAGTGCACGGCTTCGCCACCCTCACGTCCCGCGGCCCTTTGCGGGAGTTGCCGCGAGAACGTGTGGATGCGCAGGCCGAGCGGCTGGTCGCGGACCTGGTGGACGCGGTCGCAGGTGCGGACCGCAGGTCAGGGTAGGCGTACGACCTCACCGGTGGTGGCGGCGGTGCGGGCGGCGTCCAGTACGGTCGCGGTGGCCACCGCGTCCCAGGGGTCGACGGGAAGGGGCCGGGTGCCCCGGACGGCGGCGGCGAACGCCGGGTAGAACAGGTCCCACCGTCCACGGGCGGACGGTGCGGGCTCGGCATGGTCGCCACGGAGTACCCGGCCCCACCGGTACTCGGGCTCGATCCCCCAGCGGTCGCCCTCCGAGGCCGGGGAGGCGCCCGCGATCAGCAGGTCCTCCTGTCCGTCCACGCCGTCGACCAGGTAGGTACCGGTGGTGCCGGTCGCGCGGAAACGGGGGCCCGGCGCGCCCTGCCGCCAACTGCCGGACAGGTGCGACTGCGCCCCGCCCCGGTGGGTCAGGGCGACGAAGACGTCCTCGTCGAGCCCGTCGGCGTCGTCACGGTGCCGCAGTTCCGCGTACACCCGCTCGACCGGCCCGGACAGTACGAGTGCCTGGTCGACCAGGTGGCTGCCGAAGTCGAGCAGGGTGCCGCCGCCCGCGGCCGGCGGGCCGGGCTCGGGCTGGAACCGCTCGAAGCGCGACTCGAACCGGGTCAGCGTGCCGAGTGCCCCGTCGGACACGAGCCGCCGCAGGGTGAGGAAGTCGGAGTCCCAGCGCCGGTTCTGATAGACCGTCAGCGGCGCCCCCAGCCGTTCCGCAAGCTCCACGGTCTCCCGGGCCGAAGCGGCGTCGAGCGCGAACGGCTTGTCGCAGACCACCGCCAGGCCCAGCTTCAGCGCCTGCTGGGCCAGCGGGATGTGCGTGGCTGCCGGGGTGGAGATCGCGACCGCCTCGGCCCCGGCCCGGACCAGTTCCTCCAGCGAGGCGTACGCGGGCCGGCTCAGCTCGCGGGAGACCTGGTCGCGGCGCTCGGGCGAGGTGGTGACCACTCCGAGGAACTCGCAGGTCGGTGCGGAGGCGAGCAGCGGCGCATGGAAGTACCTGCCGCCGAAGCCGTAGCCGGCCAGTCCGATGCGTACGGGCGGGACGTCCATGCGTGTTCCTTCGAGGTTGTCGTTGAGGTGGCCGGCGATCAGGGCGAGTGTCGCACCGCTCGGGTCGACGCCACGTACAGGCCGGCCACCTCGACCACGTCAGCAGACCTTGTAGGCGACGTGGCTGTTGTTGTAGCTGCAGGAGTCGACCTTGGTGCCACTGGCCTTCTTGAGGGTGGCGGTGTCCTTGTCGTTGTTCCAGACGTAGGCGCGGCGGTTCTGGTACTTGTTCGTCGAGGTGTCGCTGCCGGAGCCGGTGTGGACCTTGACGGTCTTGCCGGCGCCGAGGGTGAAGGTGCGGAAGGTGTACGTGTGGCGGGAGGCGTCGGTCAGGGTCCATCCCTTGAGGCTGCGGGCGGTGGAGGTCGAGTTGGAAATGGTGACCCACTCGGCGTTGAGGCTGGCGTTGGACCGACGATCGACGCCCGGGCTGTTGTAGTAGATCTTGGCGATGTGTACGGACCCGGCGGCCTGCGCGGCGGGGGCGGCGATCAGGGCGGCGGTCGTCGCGGATATCGCGGTGACAAGACAGGCGAGAGTGCGGTGGCGCATGGTGCGGTTCCCCCCAAGGGATGGTGCGGCGGCCCGATGGGCTGCTGCGATGAGGGGAACCGTACACCCGGTATGACCATGTTGGATATGTAATGTTAACAATGTAAGGACGTTGGGTTTTCAGGTAATCGCAACGCCCGTGCCGCTGACCCGAACCCGGGGGTCGTCCTCGCGCAGCGAGACCGTGAGGAGGCCGGGGCGGCCCATGTCGTGGCCCTGGTGGAGGGTGAGGGTCGCGGGGGCGGTGACCAGGCCCAGTTCGCGTACGTACGCGCCGAAGGCGGCGGCAGCGGCGCCGGTGGCGGGGTCCTCGACGACGCCGCCGACGGGGAAGGGGTCGCGGACGTGGAAGACGGACGAGGACTCGCGCCAGACGAGCTGGAGGGTGGTGAGGTCGGCCGAGCGCATGAGGGCGGCGAGACGGTCGAAGTCGTAGTCCAGGTCGGCGAGCCGGGCGCGGGTGGCGGCGGCGAGGATGAGGTGGCGGGCGCCGGCGTAGGCGATGCGGGCCGGCAGGGCCGGGTCGAGGTCGGTGGCGGGCCAGCGGAGGGCGGCGAGGGCCTCGATGACGGTCTCGCGGGGTGCGGGAGCGACGTGGGGCTCGACGCTGGTGAGGGTGGCGCGCAGGGCGCCGGAGTCGTCGGCGCTGACGGTGACCGGGACGGTGCCGGCGGCGGTGGAGAAGACGAGGTCACCGGGACCGAGGCGTTCGGCCAGGGCGATGGCCGTCGCGACGGTGGCGTGGCCGCAGAAGGGGACTTCGGCCTTGGGGCTGAAGTAGCGGACGGTGAGGTCGCGCGGGTTCCGGCGGCCGGTGATGAAGGCTGTCTCCGAGTAGCCGACCTCGGCGGCGGTGGCGAGCATCGCGGCGTCGTCGAGGCCGGTGGCGTCGAGCACGACACCGGCCGGGTTGCCGCCTGCCGGGTCAGCGGAGAAGGCGGTGTACCGCAGGACTGTCCCGCCGGTGGGCCGGGTCTGCGTGTGTGGCTGCTGCTTCATGCCCGGCGTCAACGTGGTCCTTCCGTACGGTGTTCCCGATCGGCCACGGGTGCGGCACGCGTCGGGCGGCGAGGTCCTCGGCCCAGCCGACCAGGAGGATGGCCACCGCGATCAGCGGCCAGGTGACCAGGTACTGGAACCAGACGGCGTCCAGGGGCAGATGGGCCGCGAAGGCCGGGACGTTCCACATCGCGTCGATCAGCGGGACGCTGGCGATGAGCGCGATCTCGTGCCACAGGTAGACCGTGACCGCGCGGGCGTTGAGCAGCCCCACCACGCCGTCCACGAAGGGCATCCGGGGCAGCCGGCGCGGCCGGAAGCGCAGCAGGACGAGGACGAAGCCGAGCGACCACAGGGCCTGGGCGAGGGGGATGTCGTTGAGGTCGTAGCCCTCCTCCGTGGGGTGGGTGTACGCGAAGGCCCCACCGGCGGCCACGCAGACCGTCGCCGCGGCCAGGACCGTGCGGGCCCGCACGGCGTCGAGCCGGCCGTCGCGGTGGGCGAAGCCCAGCAGCCAGCAGGCGGTGAAGGCCGTCAGGTCGACCGCGGCGGACAGCGCGGGCTCGGGGAGCGGCAGCAGCTCGTACTGCGCGAGCGCGGCCAGGCCCAGGCAGGCGCCGAGGCAGAGCAGGGGGGCGCGGCGGAACGCCCTCAGCAGCAGCGGGGAGAGCAGGACGAGCCAGAGGTACGTACGAATGTACCACAGCGGCGCCGTCATCTGCTCGGCCCACGCGGTGCTGGGCGGGTCGCCGAGCGGCAGGATCCAGAACGCCGCCCGCAGCCAGGAGTGCGGCCGCCATCCGTGGACGTACATCGCGCTGAGCGCCACGGCCGCGAAGACCCAGAAGGGCACCAGCAGCCGGCGCAGGCGGCTCTTCAGGACGGCGGCCGCCGGACGGGCGAGCGACTGCGCCATCAGCGACCCGGCGAGGGCGAACATGACGCCGAGGGAGGGGAACAGCAGGGTCAGCCAGGCCCAGCCGAAGGCGTGGTACGTGACGACCCGGACGAGGGCGAGGGCCCGCAGCAGGTCGAGGTAGCGGTCCCGGCCGCCGGCCGTCTGCGGGGCGGGACCTGGTGGCGCCGTGGCGGGCCCGGCTGCCGGTGTGACTTCGGCGGCGTGCAATGTGTCCTCCTGAGCGGGGGTTTGCGTTGTCGGGCCGCGGCCCGGTGGCCGGGTTGTGGCCGCCCGTTCCGCCCCTGCGGAACGCCTGCCCACAACCGGTGGACGCGAGGTCATCGATGGCCGCCGGCGCCCACGGGCGGCGGCGCGCCGACCTCGCCGGTGCGGCGGAGCTTGTGCCAGCCGAGGCGGCCGCCGGCGAGGGCGGTGGCACAGGACTGGAGCAGGACGAGGTACATCAGCTGCCGGTACAGGACCTGCTGGAGCGGCAGGGGCCACAGGTCGCGCAGCGGCTCGCCGTCGAGCCGGAAGGCGTAGGCGGCGCACGCGGCCTGGACGGCGAGGACGGCGGACCAGGCGAGGGCGGTCTTCGCCGGGTCCATGAAGATGAGGCCGTAGAGGGCGAAGATGTCGATGAGCGGGGCGAACAGCGGGGCGAGCAGCTGGAACAGCACGATCAGCGGGAGCCCGACCCGCCCGAAGCGGCCGGAGTGGCCGTGGTCGAGCGCGGCGCCCCGGTGCTTCCACATCGCCTGCATGGTGCCGTACGACCAGCGGTAGCGCTGCTTCCACAACTGCTGTACGGAGGATGGCGCTTCGGTCCAGGCGCGGGCGCGCTCGGCGTAGACGACGTGCCAGCCGGCGCGGTGCAGGGCCATCGTGATGTCGGTGTCCTCGGCGAGGGTGTCGTCGCTCATGCCGCCGACGTCGGCCAGGGCGGTGCGCCGGAAGCCGCCGACCGCGCCGGGGATGGTGGGCATGCAGCGCATGAGGTCGTACATGCGGCGGTCGAGGTTGAAGCCCATGACGTACTCGATGTGCTGCCAGCGCCCGATCATGGAGCCGCGGTTGCCGACCTTGGCGTTGCCCGCGACGGCGCCCACCCGGGGGTCGGCGAAGGGCTGGACGAGCTCGCGGACGGTGGCCGGCTCGAAGACGGTGTCGCCGTCCATCATGACGACCAGCTCGTAACGGGCCGTGGTCACACCGGTGTTGAGGGCGGTGGGCTTGCCGCTGTTGGGCTGCCGTACGACGGTGACCTCGGGCAGGCCCATCGCCTCGACGATGTCGGCGGTGCCGTCCGTCGAGCCGTCGTCGACGACGATGATCTCGACGGGGTGGTCGCTCGCGACGAGTGAGGTGACGGTGTTGGCGATGCACTCGTGCTCGTTGTACGCGGGCACGATCACGCTGACCGGGTCGGTCACCGGCGGCCCGAACACGCGGGGCCGCTTGACGTGGCGGCGGGCCAGCACCAGCATCGCGGCGAAACGGGCGAGCACCAGCACCCCGACGGCGCTCAGCAGCGCGGCCAGGGCCGGCACGGCGGCGTCGGAGAGCTGGACGGCGGCGACGAAGGCGCGGCCCTTCCACAACTCCGTACCGGTGACGGGGTGGTTGGCGGTGTCGGCGCCGAGGGCTCCGCTGACGGTGGCGAAGTGGTAGCCGCGCGCCCGGAGCAGCGGGACGATGCGGCCGAGGGCGGCGACGGTCTGCGAGCGGTCGCCGCCCGCGTCGTGCATGAGGATGACGGCGCCTTCGCCGCGGGTCCCGGGGACGGCGGCGTCGACGATGGCCTGGACGCCCGGGCGCTGCCAGTCCTCGGTGTCGCGGTCGATGAAGGCGGTGACGTAGCCCTTGCGGCCCAGCTGCTGGACCACCGGCCAGGAGAGGTTGTCCAGCGCGTCGGCGGTGGAGGAGTACGGCGGCCGGAAGAGCGAGCTGTGGATCCCGGCCGCGCCGGCCAGGGCCAGCTGGGTCTGCGACAGCTCGCGGTCGAGGCGGGCGGAACCCTGGTAGACCAGGTCGGGGTGGGAGAAGGTGTGCACGCCGATCTCGTGGCCGTCGCGGACCATCTGCCGGATCAGGTCGGGGTAGCGGGCGGCGTTCTCACCGGTGACGAAGAAGGTGGCGTGCACGCCGTTGCGGCGCAGCACGTCCAGGATCCTCGGGGTCCAGGTCGGGTTCGGCCCGTCGTCGAAGGTCAGCGCGATCGTACGGGCCGGGGTCCGGTACGACGTGGGGCGGGCGCCTGTGGTGTCCACCACCGGGCCGCCGTCCAGCACCGCCTCCGGTACGTGGTCGGCGGACACCGGCGGATGGACGCGGTGGTCGGCGGCGAAGTCCCCGCGTACGTAGCCGCCGAGCAGCAGCACGCACACCAGCATCGTCAGCACGAGCAACGGAATGACCAGCCGGGGACGGAGCGGGATCACTGTCCCCCGCCCCGCGGCGCCTCGGCCACCGGCGACGCCGCGTCACTCGCCGCCGGGCTGCCCGTCACCGGCGCGGACGCGCTCGCCACCGGGTTCCCCGACGCCGACGCGCTCGCCGAACCCGAGCCGCCCGCACCGGCCGACGGCGTCGCCGTCGCGCCCCTCGCGGTGCCCGTCGCCCGGGGCGACGCGGACGCCGACGCCCGGGCCGACGTGGTGACCGTGGGCGCCGCCGGTGCCGGCTGCCCGCCGCCCGTTCTGGCCTTCGCGTACGCAGGCGTACGTCCGTACCCCGCACTCCCCGCCGTGGTCGCCGCCGACGGCTCCGCCGGCAACTCCACCGTCCCCGCCTCCGACTCCCCGTCCCCCGGCGCCGAACTCGGCACCCCCGGCAGCGGCAACAACGTCCGCGGGGCGATCGGCGTCGCCCCGGTCAGGCTCAGCACAAGCCCCACCGTGTACACCCCGCACGCGGCCCCCACAATCCACCCGATCCGGCGCACCCTCCGGGCCCGTCTCCCACTGCTGTCCACGAACACCGGCCCCGACAGCGGTATCAGCTCCGCTGCAGGCTCGGGTTCGGGTCCGGCCCATACATCTACGGCTATGGGAGTTACGGCAGTTACGGCTGTGTCGTGGTGCCTGGTGAGCATGCCGCAACGTAACGTGCCGGAACCAGCTCTATAGGCAGTATTTCTGACTTGACCGTTTCCGTACGAAAGATGATCGCCTCAGCCGCGGCCGATGTACGGCATGGTGGTCGCCATCACGGTGGCGAACTGGACGTTGGCCTCCAGGGGGAGGGACGCCATGTGGACGACGGTGCGGGCGATGTCGGCCGCGTCCATGACCGGTTCGGGCGTGACGGTGCCGTTGGGGCCCCTTCTTTCTGCGGCCCTCGCGCCGCTTCGCGGGCTTCGGGTCGCTGCGCCGGACTCCGTCCGGCGGATCCGGCTTCCCGTCAGCCGCGGCCGATGTACGGCATGGTTGTGGCCATCACGGTGGCGAACTGGACGTTGGCCTCCAGGGGGAGGGACGCCATGTGGACGACGGTGCGGGCGATGTCGGCCGCGTCCATGACCGGTTC
>NZ_JBHYXC010000035.1:48203-76649 GCF_042751495.1 Streptomyces sp. NPDC059373
TCGGGCGTGACGGTGCCGTTGGGTTGTTTGATGCCCGCGGACATGCGGGCGGTCATGGCGGTGGCGGCGTTGCCGATGTCGATCTGGCCGCAGGCGATGCGGTAGGGGCGGCCGTCCAGGGAGAGGGATCGGGTCAGGCCGGTGACGGCGTGCTTGGTGGCGGTGTAGGCGATGCTGTCGGGGCGGGGGACGTGGGCGGAGATGGAGCCGTTGTTGATGATGCGGCCGCCCTGGGGGTCCTGGGACTTCATGGCACGGAAGGCGGCTTGGGCGCAGAGGAAGGCGCCGGTGAGGTTGACATCGACAACGGTGCGCCACTGGTCGTAGGTGAGGTCCTCGAGGGGGACGGGGGGCGCGCTGGTTCCGGCGTTGTTGAAGAGCAGGTCGACGCGCCCGAAGTGGGCACGGGCGGTGTCGAAGAGGGCGGTGACGTCGGCGGGCCGGGTGACGTCGGTCGGTACGACGGCGGTCGCCCCGCCGGAAGCCGCGGCGGCGGTCTGCCGCAGGGCGTCCTCCCGGCGGCCGGCCAGGGCGACGCGCCACCCGGCCGCCGCCAGCGCGAGCGCCACGGCTCGCCCGATTCCCGAACCGGCGCCGGTCACCACTGCCACGTTGTCGCTGTCGCTCTCGCTCATGGCACGGAAGCCTAGGCCTCGCCCGGGTAGCGGACGCCGATGCGGTCGCGGACCGTGTCGAGGGTGCGCATGACGGCGAGGCTGCCGTCGAGGGGGACGAGGGGTGACTCGAGGTCGCCGGCGCGCAGGCAGCGCATGACCTCGGCCGCTTCGTGCTGAAGCCCGTGGAGGCCGTGGAGGCCGTGGAGGTCGCCCGGCGGGGCGGTGAACTCCTCCGGGGCCCGTCCGTCGCGGTGCAGGACGAAGCGGTCGGCGGAGAAGAAGCCCGTGGGGAGCTCGATGCGGCCCGACGTGCCGGTGACGGTTGCCGTGGTGGCCGTGCCGGCGGTGATGGAGCAGCTGAGTAGCGCCAGGGCACCGCTGTCGTAGCCCAGCAGTATGCCGGTGTTGGCGTCGACGCCTTCCTCGGTGAGCCGGGCCCAGGCCTGGACCTCGTCGGGCTCGCCGAGCAGGAGGTGGGCGAAGGAGACGGGGTAGACGCCGAGGTCGAGCAGGGCGCCGCCGCCTTGGGCGGGGTCGCGCAGCCGGTGGTCGGGGGCGAAGGGTCCGGCGAGGCCGAAGTCGGCGTGGACGGCGCGGACTTCGCCGATGGCGCCGTCCCGTACGAGCTCGGAGAGGCGCCGGATGACGGGGTTGCAGTACATCCACATGGCCTCCATCAGGAAGGCCCCGTGCTTCCGGGCGAGCTCGACCAGCTCGCGAGCCTCGACCGCGTTCATGGTGAAGGCCTTCTCGCAGAGCACCGCGCGCCCCGCCTGGAGGCACAGCCCGGCGGCGACCCGGTGTGCGGAGTGCGGGGTGGCGACGTACACCACGTCGACATCGGCGTCGTCCGCCAGCGCGGTCCAACTCCCGTACGCGCGGGGGATCCCGAACCGTTCGGCGAAGTCCTCGGCGGAGGCCGCGGTGCGCGAGGCGACCGCGACCACCTCGGCGTCCTTCAGTTCCAGCAGGTCCGCCGTGAAGGCCGCGGCGATCCCGCCGGTCGCCAGAATGCCCCACCGGATCTTCCGTGACTGTTCCATGTCCCGCCCCACCACCTGGTCTCGACCACTCCGTAAATCCTGAGAGCATAGAGAACGATTCAACGACCATGGAGACCCGCATGCCGGAGGCAGGCCCGATCCCGCCCGACCAGATATCCATACCGGACGCGTCAACTCCGGTACGACGCGCCGAGGGCCCTGCCGGGTACCGCGCCGTGGGGCCTGCCACCCGGCCCCGGCGTACGAGCCTCCTCGTCACCCTGGTCCTCGGTGGGCTCACCGCCCTCCCGCCGCTCTCCATGGACATGTATCTGCCGGCACTGCCCGCCGTGACCCGCGCGCTGCACAGCCCGGCCGCCACCGTGCAGCTCACCCTCACCGCCTGCCTGGCCGGGATGGCGCTCGGCCAGCTGGTGGTCGGGCCGATGAGTGACCGCTGGGGTCGGCGCAGACCGCTGCTGGCCGGCATGGTGATCTACGTACTGGCCACCGCGGTGTGCGCCTTCGCGCCCAGCGCCGAGCTGCTGGTGGCCTTCCGGCTGCTGCAGGGCCTGGCGGGCGCGGCCGGGATCGTGATCGCCCGTGCGGTGGTCCGCGACATGTACGACGGCGTGGACATGGCCCGCTTCTTCTCCACCCTGATGCTGGTCTCCGGGGCCGCCCCGATCATCGCGCCGGTGATCGGCGGCCAGGTGCTGAGGGTCACCGACTGGCGCGGCGTCTTCGCCGTCCTGACCGTGGTCGGCGGCCTGCTCACCCTCGTCGTGTGGCGTTGGCTGCACGAGACGCTCCCGCCCGCGCGCCGGCAGAGCGGCGGCCTGGGTGACACGCTCCATACGATGCGCGGGCTGCTGGGCGACCGCCGCTTCGCCGGCTACATGCTGGTCGGCGGTCTGACCTTCGCCGCGCTCTTCGCGTACATCTCGGCCTCGTCCTTCGTCGTGCAGGAGATCTACGGGGCCTCCCCGCAGACGTACAGCCTGCTCTTCGGGGTCAACTCCGTCGGCCTCGTCGCCCTGGGCCAGCTCAACGGCAAGGTGCTGGTCGGCCGGGTCCGCATGGACCGCGTCCTGGGTCTGGGCCTGGCGGTCATCACGCTCGCCGCCGCCGCGCTGCTGCTGATGGCCTCCGGCACGCTCGGCCCGGTCGGGCTGCTGCCGGTAGCCGTCGGGCTCTTCGTGCTGATGGCCGCGATGAGCCTGGTGCTGCCCAACGCCAACGCGCTGGCCCTGATGCGTACCCGCACCCCCGGCGCCGCCGGATCCGCGTCCGCCCTGCTCGGTACGTGCTCGTTCCTGATCGGCGCGGTCGCCTCGCCCCTGGTCGGCATCGCGGGGGAGCACACCGCGGTGCCGATGGCGGTGGTGCAGCTGGTGAGTGTGCTGGCCGCCGGGGCCTGTTTCGCCGGGCTCTGCCGTCCGTGGCGGCGTACTGTGGATGCACCGTAGGCCGTAAGGCGTAACGCGTGTGGCGTCAGGAGGCAGAAATGTCCGAGCCGATCGACGAGAGCAAGTGGGCCTGGAAGACAGCGGACAGCTGCCTTCACACCGGATCCGAACACATGATCGATCCGGAGGATCTGGTGATGGCCTCGGGGCGCGAGCCCACCCCAGCGCGGATCGAGAAGGCCCGCAAGGCCCTGGAGGAGCATGGCGCCGCGGCTGTCGAAAGGTACCTCCCCTGACAGCGGTCCCGACCGGGCCGGGCTGCGAGCCGACGAGCTGAGCGCGCTCGTCGCGGATCTCACGACATATCTTTCCCCGGCGCCCTCCCGACCCCACCCGTGGTGCGCGGGCGCCGTCGTCCTCGCCGGACGCGGGCACACGGTCGCCCTCCACGAGGCCGTCGGCTGGGCGGTCCGCCATGCCTCGTACGAGAGCGAGCTGCCCCGCGACCAGTGGGTGCCGATGCGCCCCGACACGGTCTTCGACCTGGCCTCGCTGACCAAGCTCTTCACGGCGGTGGTGGCGGCGTCGGTCGACGCCGTCGGGCCGGACGAGCCGGTCGTCTCGTACGTCCCCGAATTCGGCGCGGCGGGCAAGCGCGGCATCACCGTACGGCAGCTCCTCGACCACACCTCAGGGCTCCGCGCCGAGCTGCCCTTCTACGACTGCCCCGACGCCGCCGCCCGCGCGCGGCTCCTCTGGTCCGAGGCACCGGTCGCCGAACCCGGCACGGTCCGGATCTACTCCGACCTCAACCTCATCGCTCTCCAGCACGTCCTGGAACGGGCCACCGGCGAGGCCCTCGACGCCCTCGTCCGCGAGCACATCACCGATCCGCTCGGCATGTACGACACCCGCTTCAACCCGCCCGCCTCCTGGCTGCCCCGGATCGCCGCCACCGAGGACCAGCGCCGCCCGTGGGGCCGCCTCGACCGGGGCCTGCTGCGCGGCGTCGTCCACGACGAGAACGCCTACGCCATGGGCGGCGTCGCCGGCCACGCCGGACTCTTCTCCACCGCCTGGGACCTGGCGCTCTTCTGCCGGGCGCTGCTGGACGGGGACGGCCCGTACGGCGCTCGCAACGGTTTCCTCGGCTTCGAGACCGACCAGCCCTGGTTCATGGGCGAGCTGGCGGGCCGCGGCGCCGTCGGCCACACCGGCTTCACCGGTACCAGCCTCGTCCTCGACCCGGCGACGGACTCCTTCCTGGTGCTGCTGGCCAATTCGGTGCACCCCTGCCGCACGTGGCGCGACGGCAGCGCGATCCGCGCGGGCGCCGCGACACGGCTGGCGCGGGCTCAGCGGAAGATGCCGGTGTGCCCGAGCGAGTAGCGGCCGGGCTGCGGGTATACGGCCAGGCCGTGCGGGCCTGAGCCGACCGGGATCTTGGCGATGGTGTGGCCGTCGGTCGTGTCGATGGCGTAGACCTCGGAGTTGTAGCGGCCGGAGAGCCAGAGCACCTTGCCGTCGGCGGAGACGCCGCCCATGTCGGGGCTGCCGCCGCCGCGGATGTGCCACTTGTGGACGAGCCTGCCGGAGGCGAAGTCGAGGACGGAGACGGTGCCTTCGCCGCGGTTGGAGATGTACATGTACTTGGAGTCGCGGCTGACGTAGAGGCCGTGGCAGCCCTTGCCGGTGCGCAGCAGGTGCGGCCGGCTGAAGGTGTCGCCGTTCAGGACCCACATGCCGTCGGCCATCATGTCGGCGACGTACCAGGTGCGCCCGTCGGGCGAGATCTTGACGTCCTGGGGCATGGCGCCACGCATGGGGAGCCGTTCCTGGGCCACCACCGCCATCCTCTCGGTGTCGACCTTCAGCAGCTCGCCCGAGAACTCGCAGGAGACGATGAAGTACCGCCCGTCGGGGGAGAAGTCGGCGTGGTTTACGCCGTAGCAGCTGACCGGGAGGACCTTCCGGACGGCCATGGTGTGGGCGTCGCGGAAGACGAGCCGGCGGTCGGCGGAGGCCATGACGACGGCGTACCTGCCGTTCGGCGTGAAGTACAGGTTGTACGGGTCGTGGACCGGGACGCGGGGGCCGGCGATGCGGCCCGTGGCGGGGTCGATGGGGGTGAGGGTGTTGCCGAGATCGTCGTTGACCCAGAGGGTTTTGAGGTCCCAGGAGGGGACGACGTGCTGGGGCTGGCGGCCGACGCGGAGGGTGTCGATGACCTGGTACGTGGCCGGGTCGATGACGGAGACCGTGTCGGAGTTGGTGTTCGGGACGTAGACCCGCGAGGGGAAGCCGCGGACGACGGGGGAGAGGCGGCCCGGGCGGTCGGCGGCGTAGAGGTCGTTGGGGTCGAGGAGGGGCGGCATGCCCGGGAGTGTCGTGGCGGCGACGGGGCTCGCGGCAGCCGACGCGGACGGCGAAGGGGCGTGGGACGGGGCGGTGTGCCGCTGTCCGCTGAACGGGGCGCAGGCGGTGAGGGCGCAGGCGGTGAGCAGCAGGGTGAGGCGGCGGCGCATCACGTCAGAAGCTCCGTGGTGGTGACGGCGCGCAGGCCGCGCCCGCGCAGGCCGTCGAGGATGGCGGGGAGGGCGGCCACCGTCCCGGGGTGGCCGAGGTGCAGGCTGACGACGGACCCGGCGCGGACCTGGTGCAGCACGTTGTCGCGTACGGCGTGCTCACCCGGGTCGGTGTAGTCCAGGGAGTCGACGTCGTACGAGAGGCAGTGCGGGTACCCGGCGCGCCGCGCGGCCCGCTGGACGGTGGGGGTGGCGAGGCGGGCCCGGGAGGGCCGGAACCATCGGCCGGGGGAGCCGGTGAGCCGGCGCAGGCGGTCGGCGCAGCCGGCGATCTCGGCGTAGGCGCCGGCCGCGCTCATGGCGGCGATGTCGCCATGGGTCTGGGTGTGGTTGCCCAGCTCGTGACCGCCGTTGAGGGCCCGGCGGGCGAGCTGCGGGTACGCGTCCAGCCAGTCACCGACGGCCATGACGGTCAGTCGTGCCCCCGCTCGTTCGGCCTCGGCCAGCAGGGCGGTGGCCAGGGCGGGCTCGCCCTGGCCGTGGAAGGTGAGCGCGACCTGGGGGCGGGTCGGCGGGCCGTGCGTGATCTGCGCGGGCAGCCGAGGAATCGCGGCGGTGGGCGAGGCTGTGGTGGGCGAGGCGGTCGTGGACGAGGCCGAAGTGGACGGGGCGGTCGGGGAAGCGGTGGCCGGCGTGGTCGCTCTCGCGCCGGCGGCGGAGTGACGCCCGGAGGCGCCACAGCCGGAGGCGAGTGCGGCGGCCCCGGCGGTGGCGGCGGCTGTGGCGGCGGCCTGGAGGACGGTACGGCGGGTCATGGGCACGCTGTCCAGCTTATTCATTTATAGGGCAATTGCTCAGAGTGACGGGCAGTCGGGTGACGCCCACTCAGCAACTTCACTCGGTGCGCGCTAGTTGACGTGCCCATGTGGCAAGCGCTCTCATGTGTGACGAATTCCGTTGGAAAGTGTTCGACTCTGCGAACAACACGCCTCGGGAGAGCCGCATGACCCGCATGACCCCCATGACCGCCACAAGACGCATCGCCATCCAGGTCTTAGCCCTCAGCCTCGCCCTCGTCGGGCTGCTCGCCATGCCCCGCGAGACCCCCGGCACGCAGACGACCGCCCCCGTCGCCGCGAGCCAGGTCGCCGTCACCCCGCCGCCCACCGGTTGGGCGTCCTGGAACAGCTTCGCCAGCAGCATCGACTACTCCACCATCAAGGCCCAGGCCGACGCCCTCGTCTCCTCCGGGCTGGCCGCGAAGGGCTACAAGTACCTCAACATCGACGAGGGCTGGTGGCAGGGCGCCCGCGACAGCAGCGGCAACATCACCGTCGACACGACGCAGTGGCCCGGCGGGATGGCCGCCATCGCGACGTACATCCACAGCAAGGGACTCAAGGCGGGCATCTACACCGACGCCGGCAAGAACGGCTGCGGCTACTACTACCCCACCACCCAGCCCGCCGCCGCCAACACCGGTAGCGAGGGCCACTACCAGCAGGACTTCCAGACCTTCCAGAACTGGGGCTTCGACTACGTCAAGGTCGACTGGTGCGGCGGCAACGTCGAAGGCCTCGACCAGGAGACGACGTACAAGGCGATCAGCGCCGCCAACACCGCGGCGACCGCCGTGACGGGACGGACCCTGGTCCTGTCGGTCTGCGAGTGGGGCACCGGCAACCCGTGGAACTGGGGCGCCGGCACCGCCGACCTGTGGCGGACCAGCACCGACATCATCTACTGGGGCAACAGCCCGTCGTCCGCCAACATGCTGGCCAACTTCGACAAGGCCCTGCACCCGTCCGCCCAGCACACCGGCGACTACAACGACCCCGACATGCTCATGGTCGGCATGAGCGGCTTCACCGCCGCCCAGAACCGCACCCATATGAGCCTGTGGGCGATCTCCGGCGCACCGCTCCTCGCGGGCAACAACCTCACCACCATGAGCTCCGAGACCGCCGCCATCCTCGGCAACTCCGAGGTCCTCGCCATCGACCAGGACACCCGCGGCCTCCAGGGCGTCAAGGTCGCCGAGGACAGCACCGGCCTGCAGGTCTACAGCAAGGTCCTGTCCGGCACCGGCAAGCGGGCCGTCCTCCTCCTCAACCGCACCTCGTCCGCCGCCTCCATCACCGCCCGCTGGGCCGACATGGGACTCACCACCGCCTCGGCCTCCGTACGGAACGTATGGTCGGCGACCAACGCCGGTTCGTACGCCACCGGGTACACCGCCACCGTCCCGGCCGGCGAGGGCGTCCTGCTCACCGTCTCCGGCACCGAGGCCGCCGGCGCCACCTACACCGGCTCGACCTCGGTGACCGCCACCGCCGGCGCCTCCGGCGTCAAGCTCGCCGACATCACCTACGCCAACGGCAACAGCACCGCCAGGACCACCACCCTCCAGGTCAACGGCCAGTACGCGACCACCGTCACCCTCCCGCCCACCGGCTCCAGCAGCACCTACGGCACCGTGTCCGTCCTGGTCTCCCTCGCCAAGGGCAGCAACACGCTGACCTTCTCCTCCGCGCCCAGCAGCGTGTATGTCCAGGATCTCGCCGGCACCAACGGCACCGCCCTCAAAGGCACCGGCTCCGGCCGCTGCGCCGACCTCGGCCACAACACCATCACCAACGGCGCCCAGGCCGAGCTCTGGGACTGCACCGGCGGCCAGAACCAGACCTTCACCGCCACCTCCCGCAGCGAACTGGTCCTCTACGGCAACAAGTGCCTCGACGCGTACAACAGCGGTACGACCAACGGCACCAAGGTCATCATCTGGGACTGCAACAGCCAGACCAACCAGAAGTGGACCGTCAACTCCAACGGCACCATCACCAACAACCTGTCCGGGCTCTGCCTGGACGCGATCGGCAACGGCACCGCGAACGGCACCCTGCTCGACCTGTGGACCTGCAACGGCGGGGCGAATCAGCAGTGGACTCGAAACTGACCTGACATGATGTTCGAGTGGCGTCTACCAGCACACTCAGACAGCTGCGCACCGCGCAGAAATCGGCCAAGGGCGTCTCCCTCTACTCGCGCTACGTCAACCGGCCGGCGGGCCGCGTGCTCGCCGCCGGGGCGTACCGGGCAGGACTGACGCCCAATCAGGTCACGTTGATCAGTGCCGCTTTCACGCTGGTGTCCGTGGCGGCCGTCGCGCTCGCGCGGCCGTCATGGACGCTGGCCGTCGCCGTCTACCTCGGCCTGGTCGTGGGCTTCGCCTTCGACTCGGCCGACGGACAGCTCGCCCGTCTGACCGGCAAGGGTGGCCCGGCGGGCGAGTGGCTCGACCACGTCGTGGACTGCGCGAAGATGACGGCGCTCCACGCCGCCGTCCTCATCTCCTTCTACCGCTTCTTCGACCTGCCGGGCGACGGCTGGCTGCTGGTGCCGCTCGGCTTCCAGTTCGCGGCGGTCCTGAGCTTCTGCGCCGGGCTGCTGACGGACCAGCTCAAGCGGCAGGCCGTGAAGGCGCCGGAGGCCGCTGCGCCTGCCGCGGCCGGAGCGTCGCCGCTTCGGGCCCTCGCCCTGCTCCCCGTCGACTACGGCGTGTTCTGCCTGGTCTTCCTGCTGCTCGGCTCGCCGGGCGCCTTCCGGTTCGCGTACACCGTGCTCTTCGCCTTCCAGGCGCTCTTCCTCCTCGCCTTCCTGGCGAAGTGGTTCAGGGAGCTGAGCGCACTGCCGAAGGGTCGCTGACCAGCACGTCCAGCGCCTTGCGCAACTGCGTGCTGGACGTGTGGACGGTGTACGGGAAGTAGACGACCTCGACGCCGACGGTCGCGAAGTCCCGCTCCAGGCGGTGGCCCTTCTCCGTACCGCGCCAGTCGTCGCCCTTGAAGATGACGTCGAAGCGGACCTGCTTCCAGGTCTCCAGCTTGTCGGGGACGGTCTCGACGAAGGCGGCGTCGACATAGCGGCAGCTGCGCACGATCTCCAGCCGCTCGATGAGCGGCACGACCGGCGTACGGCCCTTGGCGAGGGCGGCCATCTCGTCGGAGACGACCCCGGCGACGAGGTAGTCGCACTGGTTGCGGGCATGCCGCAGGATGTTGAGGTGGCCGACGTGGAAGAGGTCGTAGACTCCCGGCGCGTAGCCCACTATGTGTGGCATCAACAATTCCCCCCACAGGACGTACAACGCTCCCCAGCGCTGTCGAGTCTCAGACTTTAGCGTGAAGGTGATGTGTTGTAGGGGTGAACGGTTAAGGTGAAGGCCTGGTCACTTCTGGGGGGAAGGGGTCGTTCCGTTGACCGACTTCAACGGTCGCCGACTGCTACTGGTCTCCACCAACTACGCACCCGAGCATGCGGGCATCGGCCCGTACGCCACACAGATCGCCGAACACTGGGCTGCCCTGGGCGCCGAGGTCCACGTACTCGCCGGGATGCCGCACTATCCCGCCTGGCGGCTCGAACCTGCCTACCGGGGGGTCTGGCGGACCGAGGAGACCCGCGGCGGGGTCCGGGTGCACCGAAGACGCCATACGGTGCCGCCCCGGCAGACGGCCCTGCGCCGCGCGCTGTTCGAGGCGTCCGTGCTGGTCCACAGCCTGGTCGCACCGCCGCGAATACCGAGGCCGGACGCCGTGCTCGCGCAGATGCCGAGCCTGGCCGGCGGCATCGTCGCCGCCCGCCTGGCCCGGCGCTACGGAGTGCCGTACGTGCCCGTGGTCCAGGATCTGATGGGCGCGGCGGCGGCGCAGAGCGGCATCCGGGGCGGGGACCGGGCGGCGTCCGCCGCCGGGGCGGCCGAGGCGTACGCGCTGAAGCGCGGGACGCTCGTCGGCGTCATCCATGAGAGCTTCGTCGACAAGGCCGCCGCGCTCGGCGTCGACCGCGACCGGATCCGGCTGGTGCCCAACTGGTCCCATGTGGCGCGCCCCTCGCGGCCCCGCGCCGAGACCAGGGCCCGGCTCGGCTGGCCGCAGGACCAGATCGTCGTCCTGCACTCCGGGAACATGGGGCTCAAGCAGGGCCTGGAAGTCCTGGTCGAGGCGGCCCGGCAGGACCCCGCGGTCCGCGTCGTCCTGATGGGCGACGGCAACCAGCGCGCGCACCTCGTCGAGCTCGCCGGAGGGGAGGACGCGTTGCCCAACCTGCACTTCCTCCCGCCCTGCGACGAAGCCGACTTCCCGGACGTGCTCGCCGCCGCCGACGTCCTGGCCGTCACGCAGCGCGCCTCCGTCCTCGACATGAGCATCCCGTCCAAGCTCACCTCCTACTTCGCCGCCGCCCGCCCGGTCGTCGCCTCCGTCGCCGCCGAGGGCGGCACCGCCCAGGAGGTGATCCGTTCCGGCGCCGGGGTCCTGGTGCCACCGGAGGACCCGGGGGCGTTGCTCAAGGCGGTCCGTACGATCGCCGAAGACCCGGCGGCCGCCGACGAGCTCGGCGCGCACGGCCCGGTGTACGTGGACGCGCACCTCAGCAGGGAAGCGGGCCTGGCCCGTATCGACGCGCTCGTGACCGAAGCGCTGGAGACGACGAAACGAACGACGCAAGAGGGGACAGCACGTACGTGAGCGATCAACTGCGGGCCACTGCCGGTAACGACGAACCGGATTTGCTGCGCGACCAGTTCAGGCAACTGCTCCGCTACCGCGCGATGATCGGCGCGGGCGCGCTGCTCGGGCTGCTCGGCGGCGCCTGGTCCGCCGCCACCGGAGTGGACAGCTATGTGGCGACCAGTGAGGTACTGCTCCGCAGTCCCACGGTCGACCCTTTCGCATCCGGCGGCACAGCGGCCGACAAGCAGATCAACATCGGCTCCGAGCGGCAGACCGCCGCCAGCAACAGCGTCGCGGCCCGGGCCGCCAAGAAACTCGGGGGGTCGAACGGCGGTGTCTCGGACCTGCAGAACCATCTGCAGGTGACGAACCCCTCCAACACGCTCGTGCTGCGTTTCGCGTACACGGCGAACTCCCCGAAGGCCGCCGCGCGCGGCGCCACCGTCTTCAGTCAGGCCTACCTGGACAGCCGCCAGGACCAGACCAAGACCCTCATCAAGAACATGGTGAACGGCTACAAGGGCCAGCTCAACCCGCTGGCCAAGCAGCGGCAGGAACTCCTCGACCAGGTCAAGACCATTCAGGACGACACGGCCAAGAGCACCGTGCTGTCCAACCAGGCCAACCTCCTCTCGCAGATCGCGACCCTCAAGAGCAACATCAGCCAGCTGGAGGCCCTCGACACCACCCCCGGATACGTCATCCGGACCGCGACCCCGCCCACCACCCCCGAAGGTCTCGGGCTTCCGCTGCTGCTGGCCCTCGGCGCGGGCCTGGGGCTCAGCCTGGGACTGCTGGGCGCCTGGGTGCGGCTGATCTTCGACCCGTCCGCCCGCTCGGAGAGCGACGTGGCACGGGCCCTGCGCGCCCCCGTCCTCGGGACCCTGCCGCGGGTCCGCCCGGGCCCGCTGCTCGCCGCCGACCACGCGGACGTACGGCTCGCCGAGGAGTACCGTTCCGTCGCCTTCCGGCTCGCGTACGACCAGCGTTTCGCCGACCGGCGGCGGCTGCTGGTCGTGGCCCCGCGCGGCAGTGGTGAGGCCGCGGCGGCCGCGGCCGTGAACCTTGCCGCGTCCTTCGCCGAGACCGGCATCGAGACGCTGCTCATCGAGGCCGACCTGCGCTCCCCGGGCCTGTCCGCCCGGCTGCGGGCCGCCGACGGTACGCGCCCGGGCTGGGCCCGGTCCGCCGAACTCGGCGAGGGCGGCTGGCCGGCCGGCCTCCAGGTGCCGGTCGACGCGGGGGAATCCGGCACCTTCGACCTGGTGCCGGGGCGGCGGGTGCGCAATGTGGCGCGTTCGCTGACCTCGCCGTCGGTCACCCGGCTCATCGCCGAGGCCGACGCACCGAACTCGACGGTCATCGTGCTCGCCCCGCCCGTGCTGGCCTACGCCGACGCGCTCGCCCTGGTCGACCGGGTCGACGGCGTCCTGATCGTCTGCGACCCGCGCGAGGTGCACCGCGCCGACCTGGACCGGATCCGCGAACTCATCGCCGGCGCCGGGGGATCCGTACTCGGCTCGGTCATCCACCACACCCCGCGCAAGCCGCTCTTCCGCCGCCTCCCGCGCCGGGCGCCCGTCGCGAGGACAGCGGCCGCACCGGTTCCGGCTCCGGTCCAGCCCGAGCCCGCACCGGAGGAGCCGGAGGCCACGGACTCGCGTAACTCCGGGGATTCGGCGGAGTCTCCCGAGACCACCCTCACCCTGCACACGGTCCGCTCGGGCTCCACCCGGTGAGGGCCCGCACCGCGATCATCTGCTCCGTCCTCGACCAGGGGATCGCCGCTGTCACCAACATCGCGGTGCTGGTGGTCGTCGCCAGGCTCAGCGACGCCGGGTCCTTCGCCGTCTTCGCGATGGTCTACGTCGTCTTCACGGTGCTGCTCGGCGCCGCCGGGGCCTACGTCGGCCAGGAACTCGTCCTCCATCGCGACCAGGACCTGCGCCTTCCCTGCCGTTCGGCCGCGCTGTTCACCGCCGCCGCCTCCACCACGGCGGGGCTGCTGTTGGCGGCCGTCACCGCCTTCCTGCCCGGCCGCACCGCCGCGGCCCTGGCCGTGCTGGGGCTCGTGCTGCCCGTCGCCCTCACCCAGGACACCCTGCGCTACTGCTTCTCCGTGCTCCGCCTGCCCCACCTCGCCCTCGCCGCCGACACCCTGCGGTTCGCGGCCGCCGTTCCCGCGCTGCTGCTCCAGCCGGACGGCTCCGGCGCCGCCCGCATGGTCGCCGTCTGGGGGGTGACGGCGCTGCCCGCGCTGGCGCTGTCCGTGCTGCTGCTGCGCCGGCACGTCGCGGGCGTACGGGCCGACCTGCGCCGCTATCTGCGCCGGGGTCACCTGGGGCGGCGCTTCGTCGTCGAGTTCGCGGTCGGCAACGCCAGCAGCCAGCTCGCCGCTCTCGGCCTCGGCATCATCGCGACGCCGCTCGCGGTCGGCGCGCTGCGGGGCGCCACGACGCTCTTCGGCCCGCTCAACGTACTGTTCAACTCGGCGACGTCCTTCGGCCCGCCGCTGCTGACCCGCCTCGGCGGACTGCGCCGCACCACCCGGGCCACCATGGTGCTGGGCGTCGCCCTCGCCGCCGTCGCCATGGGCTGGGCGACCGCGCTCTACCTCCTGCCGGACGGCGCGGGCCGACAACTCCTCGGCGCCACCTGGCCCGCCGCCTCCCACCTGCTCCCGGCCACCGGAGCCCAGTACGCCACCATGGCGCTGGGCATCTGCGGTCTGCTCACCCTGCGGGTGCTCAGCCCCCGGGCCACCCTGCCCATCCAGCTGGTCTTCTCCGTCGCCGCCGTCGTCTTCATGTACGCGGGTTACGCCACCGGCGGCGTCCTCGGCGCGGCCTGGGGCCTCTTCCTCGGCTCCGCCCTCAAGGCAGCCGCCTCCTGGTCCCGCGTCTACGCCATGCGTCACCTGCCCCTCGTCACGGAGACCCCGGACCCGGCCCCAGTGGCGTGACCGTCAGCGCAGATGCTTGCGGGTGTCCGGCCGGAAGGTCGTCACCAGCGCGAAGCAGATCAGCGCTACACCGATCCGGCCGGAGGCCTGGAGCAGCGGCCCGCGCAGCAGGATGAAGGAGTACCCGGCGATCAGCGGGATGACGATCGCCATGACGTTGCCGGATCTGGAGTCGTCCGCCGTACGCAGCGCGTAGATCCGGTCGCCGCGCGCGGCGGCGTAACCCAGCCCCAGGAAGCCGGCGACCACCCCGGGCCAACCGAAGTCGATCCACAGTTCGGCCCACATGGGGGAGGAGAGGTTGACGTTCGTCATGCCCATCCACTGGCCGATCATGACGCCGGTGTCGCGGGGCTTGCCGCTCCAGACGGACCGGGGCACGAAGAAGAAGGTGGAGCCGGCGAGCTGACGGCCGTAGAAGTGGCCGGGACCGGATTCGGAGAAGGTGATGGTGTTGGCGAACATCGCGATCTGGTCGTAGTCCTTGATCGCGAGCGGCTCGAAGACCGAGGTGGCCTGGACGGGCTTGTAGCCGCTGCTGTCGTAACGGAAGCGGTCGGCGTACGGGAAGATCACCAGCGCGCCGAGGACACCGAGGGCCAGCACCGTCCGGTACATAGCCGGGCTCCGGGGGAAGGCGGTGAACAGGAAGGAGAACAGGACCGTCAGGAACCAGTAACGGGGGTTGGAGATCGGGTTGTTGACGACCGCGTTCAGGGCGAGCAGGGCGAACCAGGTGGCGATGACCAGCGGGCGGCGCCGCGCGGTGCGCGAGGTGACCAGCCACCGCGTGAAGATCAGCAGGGCCAGCAGTGCGGGCACCGTACCGAAGCCGCGCAGGAAGGCGGAGCCGACGTTGGACTCCGAGGAGGCGCCGCCGTCGGCCTTGATGGTGTCGGTGATGGCCTGCCGGCTGGTGAAGAAGACCGAGGGGCCGCCGAGCTTCACCACCAGCAGCGCGCTCCCGACGAACGCGATGACCACCAGCAGGAACAGCCGCCGCCGGTGGAAGGTCGCCGACCGGTCCCCGCGGCGGCGGCGGAACACCGCCGCCCCGTTGCGCGCCAGCAGGGAGCCGATGTCGAAGGCCACGCAGCCGAACAGCACCAGGGCGACGGCCGCCAGCAGGTCCGAGCGCGACCCGACGACCGGGGTGGGGGTCTCCTCCAGTACGTCCTGGATGAGCGGGGCCACGCCCATCGCCACGTACACGAAGAGCCAGAACGAGCCCTGGATCAGCTTGCGGCGGGCGGTCAGTGCCATGGCGGCCAGCCGGATCCCGGCATAGCAGGTGAACACGAGCTGCAGCCAGTAGACCTCGTCGTGCAGACCGGGGCCGCTCTGCACGGCCACCACGGCCGGCAGGGCGAGGCCGAGCCCGAGGAACAGCGGCACCGCCAGCGCCCGCGAGAGCACGGCCCGGGGTGAGACCACGGGCATGTCGATATCGGCCGGTTCGGTGACCGGAGTGTGAACTGCCATGGAACCGCCCCCCAATGAATCCCCGCCCGCAGTCTATAGATCCGGGCCCCGCGCGGCCCCTGCCACCGATAATCTGTGCGGATCGTGTAAAGGTACCGGGGGGAATACGGGGTTGGGGGTGCTCACGTGGCACGCGATCTTGCGGCGTTCACACTGACGGGATACGACAAGGGCCGTGGCAAGGCGGTGCAGGCACTGTGGTTCGCGGTCATGAACACGGTGTTCTCCGCCTGGTTCTGCCCGGCGCGGCTGAGGGTGGCGCTCCTGCGGGCCTTCGGCGCGACGATCGGCGACGGGGTGCTGATCCGGCACCGGGTGCGCGTGCTGTGGCCGTGGAAGCTCCATATAGGGGACAACACCTGGATCGGCGAGGGCGCCTGGCTGCTCAACCTCGAACCGCTGCACATCGGTTCCGACGTGTGCGTCTCCCAGGAGGCCATGCTCTGCACCGGCAGCCATGACCACCGCACCACCGACTTCCGCTACCGCAACGCCCCGATCCGCATCGAGGACGGCGCCTGGATAGCGGCCCGCGCGACCGTCCTCGCCGGGGTGACCGTCGGGCGGCACGCGGTCGTCGGCGCGGGCACGGTGCTCGGCCGGGACCTGCCCGAGCTGACCCTGCACGCCGCCGACGGCACTCGTACGCTGAAGGAGCCCACCCCGTGAAGGTGCTGCACGTCGTCACCCTGCACACCCCCACCCATGCCTTCGGCGGCCCCACCCGGGTCGCGCTCAACCTCGCCGGGGGCCTGCGCGGCCGTGGCGTCGACGCCCGGCTCGTCGCCCTGGGTGACGGATTCACCGGCCCGCTGCCCACCGAGGTCGAGGGCGTCCCGGCCCACCTCCACCAGGCCCGGCACGTCCTGCCGCGCTTCGAGGTCAGCGGGATCACCTCACCGGGGCTGCTGGCCGGCGCGCGGCGGCTGGTGCGGTCGGCGGACGTCGTCCACGTCCACCTGATGCGAGACCTGATCACGCTGCCCGTGGCCGTGGCGGCCCTGCAGTGCGGGCGGCCGCTGGTGCTGCAGACCCACGGCATGATCGACCCCAGCGACAAGCCGCTGGCCAAGGTGCTCGACGCGCTGGCCACCAAACGGCTGCTGCGCCGGGCCGACGCCGTCCTGCACCTCACCGAGTGGGAGCGCACCGACCTGGAGGCGGTGGCCGGCGAGGGCCGGCTCGCCCGCCCCGTACGCCTGGTCAACGGCACCGCGCCGCAGGAGCGCCGGCCGACCCGGTCCGACGGGCCGCCGACCGTGCTCTACCTCGCCCGCTTCCAGACCCGCAAGCAGCCCCAGGACTTCGTCAGGGCCGTCCCCGGGATCCTCGAACAGCACCCCGGCGCCCGCTTCGTCCTGGCCGGGCCCGACTCCGGCGAGCTGGCCGGCACTCTGGAGCTGGCCCGTACGCTCGGGGTGGAACAGTCGGTCACCCATGTGGGCGCGCTGGGCCACGACGAGGCGATGGAGGCCTTCCGCGCGGCCGACGTCTATGTGCTGCCGTCGGTGGACGAGCCGTTCGCGATGTCGCTGCTGGAGTCGATGTCGGTGGGCGTGCCCGTGGTCGTACGCGAGTCCAACGGCCTGGCGCCCGACATCGAACGGGCGGGCGCGGGCCGGGTGGTGCACGACCCCACGCACATCGGCAAGGCGGTGCTGGAGCTGCTCGCCCCGGAGGAGAACCGGGCGGCCTCCGATGCCGCCCGGCGGCTCATCCGGGACGAGCTGTCGCTCGACGCGGTCCTGGACACCCTCCAGGGCGTCTACGACGCGGCTATGGCAGCCCGGGGGCCTCGCGGGTCTTCACGCCGATCTGCCAGCGGTAGAAGCTGAGCGCGAGCGCGTAGTCGAAGCCGGCGCGGCCGTCCAGGAAGCCGCGCCGGGCGACATAGGTGTAGCCGAAGAAGAGCAGCGGCTTGAACGGCACCTTCTGGAAGAGCCGCCCCTGCCGGGTCTTCAGGCCGTGCACCTGCTCCTTGGCGCCCGGGTGGTGCTCCAGCCACGCCTCCCAGTCCGAATAGCGGTTGTGCCGGTCGAACCAGGTGCGCACCGGGTCCAGGTCGCGGTGCTCGATCCGGCCCCTGAGCACCGCCACCGGGCCGTCCGCGCGCGGCTGGTAGTGGCCTTCCTGCTCGCCCATGCCCGGCGCGTCGAGGTCGTCGACCTCCGGGTACGACACGCGCGTACGGTCCAGCAGCGACCGCTTGACGACCGTGTAGCCGCGCCGCAGCGGCCGCCCCGCGAACCAGTACAGCAGCGGGATGTCGAAGGCCGCCGCCGACACCTGCTCCGGCCGGGCGAAGACCTCGCGCAGCTCGGCGACCAGCTCCGGGGTCGGCACCTCGTCGCCGTCCAGGAACAGCAGCCACGGGGTGCCGGGGTGGACGTGGTCCAGGCACCACTGCTTCTTCTTGGGGTACTTGCCGTTCCAGGTGTACGGAACGACTTCCGCGCCCAGGGACTCGGCGATCGCGCGGGTGTCGTCCGTACTGTCGGAGTCGACGACCACGACCGCCTCGAAGTGGTCGATGACCGACCCGACGGTCGTGGCGATGTTCTCGGCCTCGTTCTTGGTCGGGATCGCCACCACGATGGGGAGCTTGCTCATGACCCTCCGTTCACGCGTGTCCAGGCGAAGCAGCCGCTGGAGCCGAAGGTCTTGGAACCGGCGGTGACGGTCACCTTGTGCGCGGTGCCGGTCTTGCTCCCCACCGCCCAGTTGCAGTCCTTGGTCGGGGTCAGCGCCCGATAGGTGCCGGGCACGATGACGCTGCCCGCCACGGCCTTCGTACCGACCTTGAACGAGCCGTCGGCGAAGCCGGCCTCAGCCGCCGCCAGGATGGACGCCTGCTGGGGGCACAGGTGGGTGACCGCGCCCTTGGCGCCGGTGATCTGGCCGGTGATGATGGCGCCGATCACCGCGTCGCGGTCGACCTTCGAGACCTCGGCGATGCGGTCGCAGGTCTCCTGGCCGAGCTGGAGGATCGCCGCCGGGTCGGTGCCCTTGGGGACGCGGCCCTTGAGGTAGGCCCGCTGCGTCTTGGTGAAGGTGCCGGTGACCGGGGTGAGCTGGTCGTCCGGGATCTTGGTTCCGGACGGGAGGGTGTCCTTGCCCGGGTCGACGGGCTGGGTCGGCTCCTCGGTGGCCGTCGCGGAGCCGGTCGCCCCGGCGGCGGCCGTCGTGGAGTTGTCGCTGGAGCAGCCGGTGAGCAGCACCGCCGCCGCCGTCATCACGACGGCGGCGGCAGCGCTGACCCGGCGGAGCGGGTAGGTCATCCGGAGGTCCCCAGGGTGTAGTGCTGGGCGATCTGCGACGCGGACAGAACGCTCGGGTAGATCGCGGTCTCGTCGATGGTGCCGGCGAAGTAGTTGCTGGTCGGCTTGCTGGGCCAGCTGGTGAGGTTGTCGCCGCCGATGTGCCAGTAGCCGTAGAACGACTGGCTGTTGGTGATCGCGGCGTTCGTCGCCTTCAGCGATCCGTCGACGTACAGCTTCATGCCGCTGGATCCCTGGGTGGCGACGACGTGGTGCCAGGCGCCGTTGTTGTAGGAGCCGGCGGTGCTGATCGTCACGTGGGTGCCACCGGTGTAGACACCGAAGATCAGCTGGCCGGAGTTGGTCATGTAGACGTTCTTGTCGTTCGCCGCACTGGCCTGCACCTGGCGGTCGCCCATGCCCACGAGCTTGCCACCGCTGGTCGTGGTGGTCTTGAACCAGGTCTCGATGGAGTACTGCGCCGGCTTGCTGCGCTTGGTGTCGCTGTACGTCCACTGAGTGGAGCCGTTGTACGTCACCGCCGTGCTGCCGCTGAGCAGGCCGGCCACACCGCGGGTGGGCCCGCCGACGTGGTCGCCGGGGTCGTTGCTCGGTGAGGTGTCGGCGGCGAAGGTGCCGGCGGTCTCGTTGTAGCGCAGGTACAGGTTGGCGCCGTCGGACAGCACCTGCGTCGGGTACGCGGTCGCGGTGGACGCCGCGGTGACCGTCTGGGTGGTCGACTTGGCACTGGTGTTGGTGCCGTCGCTCGCGGTCACCCGGTAGGTGTACGTCGAGCCCGCGCTGACGTCGGTGTCGGTCCAGGTGAGCTGCGGGCGGACCCACGGCAGCGAGGACGCGGTCGTCGTGTAGACCGGCGTGGTCGCGCCGTTCTTGTACACGCTGTAGGTCAGGCTGCTGTCGTCCGGGTCGAGGCTGGTCTGCCAGCGGACCTTGACCTCACCGGGCTTGATGCTGGACGCGTTGACGTTCGGCACGGCCGGGGTGGTGGTGTCGGCGCCGCTGGAGAAACGGGTCAGGCCCTGCTGCGCGGTGCCGTTGACGGTGGTGAACTCACCGCCCAGCCACAGGTAGTCGGTGCCGCCCACCGAGGACTGGGTCATGACGCGCGGGCCGAGGCCCTCGCCCAGCCCGTCGTTGGTGTCGGGGAACCAGCCCAGCAGCGTCGGGTCGTTGACGCCCTCGGCGAGCAGGTGCTTGCGGGTCTGGTTCGGGTACTCGCCCATGCTGCTGCAGTCGTGCGCGTGCGAGCCGCTGTAGAGCACCGACTTGTAGACCGCCACGGTCTGCGTGGCCCCCAGGCAGGTGTCCCGCCACCGCTGGTTGAAGTCGCTGAGGTTGACCGCGATCCGGCCGTCGAAGACGCCACCGCCGGTGCCCTCGTTGGCGGTGTAGAAGCCGGTCGAGTCGGTGGTGATGTCCTTGACCGCGGAGGTCGCCTCGATGAAGGTCGAGCCGTAGGCCTTGACCACCGCGCCCGTCGTCGCGTCGACCACGGCCAGCGCGTGCGAGCTGGTCCCGTTGACGGTGGTGAAGTCGCCGCCGAGGACGAGGTCCTTGCCGTCGGGGGTCAGCTCGACCGCCCGGCCCGTCTTGTCGCCGGTCGCCGTGAAGGAGGTGAGGGCGCCAGTGGCGGTGGAGACCGCCGCGAACTTCGACCGGCTCACCCCGTTCACGGTGGTGAAGTCGCCGCCCAGGTACACCGTGTCGCTGCTGACCGTGAGCGCCCGGAGAGTGGAGTTCACCGGGACCTTGAAGGTGGACTTCGGCGTGCAGGTGGCGATGTCGATGGCGGCGAAGCTGCTCACCGACACCCCGTTGACAGCGCCGAAGTAGCCGCCCGCGTACAGCGTCTTGTGGTCGGGCGACACGGCCAGCGCCCGTACGGTCGCCGTACCGGAACTGATGGTGAAGGACAGCTGGCAGCTGGTCGGCGCGCCCGTCGCGGCGTTGAAGGCCGCGAAGTTGACCGCCGACTGCTCGCTGGTGCCCGACGCCGCCCCCGAGGGCCGGATGGACGAGAAGGTGCCGCCCGTGAAGACCACGCCGTCCGCCTCGGCCATGGCCCAGACGATTCCGTTGGTCTGCCAGGTCGTCTGGGCCTTGGCGCCCAGGGCGACCGGAGCGGTCATGGCGGTGGCCGACTGGGCGGCCACGATCCCCGTGGCCGCTCCCGCGATGATGGTCAGTGCGGCCGGGATGGCCGCCGATCTGCGCATGTGGTTCCCCATGTTCATGATGCTGATCCGAAGGTGAGCACGAGCTGCGGCTGCTTGGCCGTCGAGGACACCTCGCGCGACCAGAGCCACAGCGAGTCCGTGCCGGTGCTGGTGAGGGCGAGCGCGTACGGGCTGCCCAGCGACCCGGTGAGCTGGGAGATGTCCAGCGGCACCGAGTACGCCGTGGAGATCGTCGTGGCCCCGGTCAGGGTGCCGAGCACCGTCGAGGAGACGGTGGGACGGGTGGTGTAGGTCACGCCCGATTCGGTCCAGCTGCCGGTGACCGGGACGACGGTCTGGGAGTCGGTGGACCCGGCGGTCGGATCGCTGCTCGTCGTGACCTGGAGCACCGCGCTCTTGAGGACCTGGTTCGCCGGCGCGGCCGGCAGCGTGAAGCGCAGGTAGCTCAGATACGCGGAGCTGCCGCGCACCGCCAGCGATCCGGAGGTGCCGTAGTTCGTGGACGGGGCACCGGCGTTGACGTACGCGTCCTCGGTGGGCGCGATGGTCGTGATGGTGTCCGCGACGGCACTGGCCAGGGCGTAGTGGTTGGCGACCTGGGTCGAGGTGAGCGCCGAGGGGTAGACCGCGGTCTCGTCGAGCTGGCCGGCGAAGAAGTTGCTGGACGGCTGGTTCGGCCAGCCGTTGAGGTTGTCGCCGCCGACCCGCCAGTAGCCGGAGTAGCTCTGGTTGACCGTGGTGGAGTTGGAGCCGACCAGCGCACCGTCCACGTACAGCCGCATGCCGGTGCTGCCCTGGGTGCCGACCACGTGGTGCCAGGCGCCGTTGTTGTAGGAGGAGTTGGTGGTGAGGGTCGTGGTCGTGTTGTTGTAGACGCCGAAGGCCAGGCGGCCGTTGTTGGTCATGTAGATGTGCTTGTCGTAGTTGCCGCTCAGCTGCGTCGAGTTGTTGCCGAAGCCGACCAGCTTGCCGCCGCTGGTGGTGGTGGTCTTGAACCAGGTCTCGACGCTGAAGGACGTCGGCTGGCTGTGCAGCGCGTCGCTGTACAGGTACTGGTCGCTGCCGTTCAGGCCGATGGCCGTGCTGATCCCGGTCGTGGCGGCCGGGGTCTGGCGGTACGAGGGGCTGCCCACGTAGTCGCCGCCGTCGTTGGAGGCGGAGGCGTCGAAGGCGAAGCCGCCGCTGGACTCGTCGTAGCGCCAGTAGAGCGAGGCACCGTCGGCGAGCACCGCCGCCGGGTAGGATGGGGCGCTGCTGACGACGGTGGCCGTGGCTGCTGTGGACAGGGCGCTGGTGTTGGTGCCGTCGCCGCCCGTCACGCGGTAGCTGTACGTCGTCCCGGCGGTCAGGCCGGTGTCGGTGAAGCCCAGCTGGGGCCGCACCCAGGGAAGCGAGTTGCCGGTGGTCGTGTAGACCGGCGTGGACGAGCCGTTGCGGTAGACGTTGTACGTCACGCTGCTGTCGTCCAGGTCCAGGCTGGAGCGCCAGCTCACCTTGATCTGGCCCGCCTTGAGGCTGGTCGCGGTCACGGTGGGAACGCTCGGCGCGGTGGTGTCCGGGCCGCTGGAGAAGCGGGTCAGGCTCTGCTGTGCGCTGCCGTTGACGGTGGTGAACTCACCGCCCACCCACAGGTAGTCGGTGCTGCCGGAACTCGCGACGGTCAGGACGCGCGGGCCGATGCCCTCGCCCTGGCCGTCGTTGGTGTCGGGGAACCAGCCCAGCAGGGTCGGGTCGTTGACGCTCTCGGCGAGCAGGTGCTTGCGGGTCTGGTTCGGGTACTCGCCCATGCTGCTGCAGTCGTGGGCGTGCGAGCCGCTGTAGAGCACGGACTGGTAGACGACGACCGACTGCGTCGCGCCGAGGCAGGTGTCCCGCCAGCGCTGGCCGAAGTCGGTGAGGTTGAAGGCGGTGCGGCCGTCGAAGACACCGCCGCCGGTGCCCTCGTTGGCGGTGTAGAGGCCGGTGGCGTCGGCGGTGATGTCCTTGACCACGGAGGTGGCCGGGAAGAAGCCGACCGGATACGCCTTGGTCAGGGCGCCGGTCGTGGCGCTGACGACGGCCAGGGCGTGCGAGTCGCTGCCGCCGATGGTGTTGAAGTCACCGCCGATCATCACACTTGCCCCGTCCGGGGTGACCTGGACGGCCCGCCCGGGGTTGTCGCCCTCCGGGGCCCAGGAGGTGAGCGCGCCGGCCGTGGTGAGCGCGGCGAAGTAGTCCCGGGTCTGGCCGGCCACGGTGGTGAAGTCGCCGCCCATGTAGACGGTGTCGGCGGTGACGTCCAGGGCCCGTACGGTCGCGGAGACGGCCGGGTGGAAGGTGGACACCGGCGTACAGGTCGCGATGTCGATCGCGGCTACGCTGTTGGCGGCGACGCCGTTGACCGCGCTGAAGTAGCCGCCCGCGTACAGCGTCTTGTGGTCGGGTGAGACCGCGAGCGCCCTGACGGTGGCCGTGCTTCCCGCACCGATGGTGAAGGAGAGGCTGCAGCTGGTCGGTGCGCCGGTCGCGGCGTCGAAGGCGGCGAAGTTGACCGCCGACTGTTCATTGCTGCCGGCGGCGGATCCAGCCGGCCGGATGGCGGAGAAGGTGCCGCCCGCGAAGACGACACCTTCCGCCTGGGCCATGGCCCACACGATTCCGTTGGTCTGCCAGGTGGACAGATCGCCCGCCGTTATCGCCACCGGCGGGGTGAGCGCGGTCGCGGCCGGTGCCACGGCCGTGCTCACCCCCGCCAGCGTTCCTGCCGCAAGTATCACGGCAGCCGTCATTGTCCCCACTCTTCGCATGTGCCCCCCAAGGCCGCAATGCTTACAAGTGCTGCTTCAGCCCATGTGTGGAGGGAAGCGTATGGGTTGCGAAGGTATCTGGCGGAACATTTGACGAAATTGTGTTCACAGAATCCTCACCCGGATGTTCCCAGGCTGTAGTGCTGGGCGACCTGGTCGGCGGTCAGGACGGTCGGGTAGACCGCCGTCTCGTCGACGGAACCCGCGAAGAAGGAACTCGTCGGCGCGTCGGGCCAGCGGCTGAGGTCCTCGGACCCGACCCGCCAGTAGCCGGCGTAGCTCTGGTTCGCGGTGGCGGTGCTGTCGGCCGCGACCTGGGCGCCGTCCACGTAGAGCGTCAGGCCGCTGTCGCCCTGGGTGGCGACAACATGGTGCCAGGTCCCGTCGTTGTACGCGGACGGGGTCGTCACGGTGGAGTACGTGGTGCCGCCGGGGCCGCCTCCACCGCTGCCCGCCGCGGTGACGCCGAACTCCAGCCGGCCGTCGTCCGTCATGTAGACGTTGCGGTCGGACTGGCGGCTCCACTGGCCCTGGGCCTTGCCGTAGTTGTTGCCGAAGCCGATGATCCGGCCGCCGGAGGTGCTGGTGCTCTTGAACCAGGTCTCCACGCTGTACGTGCTCGGCGCGGTCCGCAGGCGGTCGCTGTACACGAACTGCGAGGTGCCGTTGAGGGTCAGCGCGGTGCTGCTGCCCGGGACGGCCGCCGGGGTGACGCGGTGGGTGGGGCTGCTGACCTCGTCACCGCCGTCATCGGCCGCCGTCTGGTCGGCGGCGAAGTTCACTCCGGAGTTCTCGTCGTAACGCCAGTACAGCGACGGGCCGTCGGCGACCACCTGCTCGCGGTAGGCGTTCGTACCGGACGCCACCGTCACCGAGCGGGAGGTGGACAGCGCGGTGGTGTTCGTCCCGTCGCTCGCCGTGACCCGGTACGAGTACGTGGAGCCGGTCGTGACCGTCGTGTCGGTGAAGGTGAGCTGGGGGCGCACCCACGGCAGCGAGTCGGCGGTGGTGGTGTAGATCGGGGTGGCCGAGCCGTTGCGGTACACCTTGTACGTCAGCGTGCTGTCGTCGGAGTCCAGGGCGGCCTGCCAGCGGACCTTCGCGACCGCGGGCCCGGGGCTGTCGACAGTCACCACCGGGAGCGACGGGGCGCCGGTGTCCGGGGTGGAGGCGAAGCGGGTCAGCCCCTGCTGCGCGCTGCCGTTGACGGTGGTGAACTCGCCGCCGGCCCACAGGTATTCGGTGCCGCCGACACTGGACAGGGCCAGGTCGCGCGGGCCGATGCTCTCGCCGAGGCCGTCGTTGGTGTCGGGGAACCAGGAGAGCTTCGCCGGGTTGTCGACCGACTCGGCCAGGAAGTGCTTGCGGGTCTGGTTCGGGTACTCACCCATGCTGCTGCAGTCGTGGGCGTGGTTGGCGCTGTACAGGACCGCCTGGTAGATGGCCAGGGCCTGGGTGGCGCCGGAGCAGCTGTCGCGCCAGGTCTGGGTGTAGTCGCTGAGGCTGATCCTGGTCCGGCCGTCGAAGGACGCGCCGCCGAAGCCCTCGCTGGCGGTGTAGATGCTGGTCCCGTCGGTGATGATGTCCTTCACACCGGAGGAGCTGTCGAAGAAGCCCGTCGGATACGCCTCCGTCAGCGATCCCGCCGTGGCGTCGACCACGGCCAGCGCGTGCGAGTCCGCACCGCCGACGGTGGTGAACAGCCCGCCGAGGGCCACATGCGCGCCGTCGGGCAGCACCTTGACCGTACGGCCGCCTCCGCCGTCGGCCGCGGGGTTCCAGGACTGCAGCGTGCCGGCGGTGTTGAAGGCCGCGAAGTACTTACGGCTCTGGCTGGACGCGGTCACGAAGTCGCCGCCGACGTAGACCGTGTCGCTGGTGACGTCGATGGCCTTCACCGTGTTGGAGAAGGTCGGCTTGAAGGTCGCGATCGGGGTGCAGGTCGCTATGTCGATCGCGGCCAGGCTGCTGGACGATACCCCGTTGACGGCGCTGAACCAGCCGCCCGCGTAGAGGGTCTTCTTGTCCGGGGAGACTGCCAGCGCCCGTACGGTCGCGGAGCCCGAGGTGGCGGTGAAGGAGAGGCTGCAGCTGGTCGGCGCCCCGGTCGCGGCGTCGAAGGCGGCGAAGTTGACCGCCGACTGATCGCTGGTGCCCCCGGCGGTGGTGCCCGGCGGCCGGATGGTGGAGAAGGTGCCGCCGGCGAACACCGTGCCGCCCGCCTCGGCCAGTGCCCAGACGATGCCGTTGGTCTGGTACGTCGACAGATTGTCCGCCGTGATCGCCACTGGCGAGGTCAGTGCGGTGGCGGACGGTGTCGCCGCCACCACCAGCGCCCCTGCGGCCAGTGCGCCCGCGGACGCGGTTGCGATGAGTCTTCGCAACGTAGGTGCCCCCCTGCCCTGTTCGGTCTGATGTGACCTGAAGGGTAGGGGGGCACCAGTGGGTCATGTAGAGGTTTTGTGGAAGTTACGTGGATTCGGGGTAAACCTGTGTGATTGCTGTGAATTGTCCCCGTCGAGTGGGGTCCGAGTACGGCGGTCTCGGCGGCCTCAGCGGTCTATCCGTACCGACGCGCCCGCCAACTGGTCCTCGACCAGGCGGATATCGGCGTCGACCATGATCCGCGCCAGTTCCTCGACCCTCACCGACGGCTTCCAGCCCAGCAGTTCCTCCGCCTTGCTGGCGTCGCCGATCAGCGCGTCGACCTCGCTGGGGCGCTCGTACTTGGGGTCGTAGCGGACGTACTCGGCCCAGTCCAGGCCGGCGTGCGCGAAGGCGACCTCCAGGAACTGGCGCACCGTCGCGGCCTCGCCGGTGGCGACCACATAGTCGTCGGGCTGGTCACGCTGGAGCATGCGCCACATGGCCTCGACGTACTCGGGCGCGTAACCCCAGTCGCGTACGGCGTCGAGATTGCCCATGTAGAGCCGGTCCTGCAGGCCCGCCTTGATACGGGCGACGGCGCGGGTCACCTTGCGGGTCACGAAGGTCTCGCCGCGGCGCGGGGACTCGTGGTTGAAGAGGATCCCGTTGACGGCGAACATGCCGTACGCCTCACGGTAGTTGACCGTGGACCAGTAGCCGAAGACCTTGGCGCAGCCGTACGGGCTCCGTGGGTGGAAGGGGGTCTTCTCGTTCTGCGGGGGCGGGGTCGCGCCGAACATCTCCGAGGACGAGGCCTGGTAGATGCGGGTGTTGATGCCGCTGGCGCGGATCGCCTCGAGGAGCCGGACCGTGCTGAGCCCGGTGATGTCACCGGTGTAGAGCGGGGCGTCGAAGGAGACCCGGACATGGGACTGGGCACCCAGGTTGTAGACCTCGTCCGGTTGCAGGTCGTGCAGCATGTTCACCAGGGCGACACCGTCCGACAGATCGGCGTGGTGCAGCACGAAGGAACGATTCGGCTCCTCCGGCCCCTGGTAGATGTGGTCGATCCGCTCGGTGTTGAACGAGGACGACCGCCGGACGATCCCGTGCACGGTGTAGCCCTTGGACAGCAGGAGCTCGGCCAGGTACGACCCGTCCTGGCCCGTGACGCCGGTGATGAGCGCCGTTCTGCTCACGCATTACCCCCTCGGTTCAGGCCCGGAAGGCCTGGGTCAATGACATTCTTTGCGTTTCTACGGAAAAGCCGCAAAACCCGGTCTGTCCTGGCAGAATTCGAGCCATGACAGCCGAGAGCTCCCCGTTGTTGCCGCCGCAGGCGCGCGTCTTCGTCGCCGGCCACCGCGGTCTTGTCGGCTCGGCGGTCGCCCGCCGGCTGACGGCCGACGGCCATGAGGTGATCACCCGTGGCCGTGACGTACTCGACCTGCGCGACGCCGCCGGGACCGAGCGTTTCCTGAAGGACGTCCGCCCCGACGCCGTGGTGCTGGCCGCCGCCAAGGTCGGCGGCATCATGGCCAACAGCACCTATCCGGTGCAGTTCATCGAGGACAACCTGCGGATCCAGCTGAGCGTCATCGCCGGCTCCCACGCCGCCGGCGTCGGCCGCCTGCTCTTCCTGGGGTCCTCCTGCATCTACCCCAAGCTCGCGCCCCAGCCGATCCGCGAGGACGCGTTGCTGACCGGCCCGCTGGAGCCCACCAACGAGCCGTACGCCCTCGCCAAGATCGCCGGCATCGTACAGGTCCAGTCCTACCGCCGCCAGTACGGGGCCTCGTACATCTCCGCGATGCCCACCAACCTCTACGGCCCCGGCGACAACTTCGACCTCGCCACCTCCCATGTGTTGCCGGCACTCATCCGCCGCTTCCACGAGGCCAAACGCGACGGCGCGGGTGAGGTGGTCCTGTGGGGCTCCGGCACCCCGCGCCGTGAGTTCCTCCACGTCGACGACCTCGCCGCCGCCTGCGCGGTGCTGCTCCGTTCCTACGACGGGCCCGAGCCGGTCAACGTCGGCTGCGGCGAGGACCTGACCATCCGCGAACTCGCCGAGACCGTCCGTGAGGTCACCGGCTTCCAGGGCACCATCGGCTGGGACACGACCAAGCCCGACGGCACCCCCCGCAAGCTCCTCGACGTCTCCCGACTCGCCGCGCTGGGCTGGAAGCCGCGGATCGCTCTGCGGGACGGCATCGCGGCGGTGTACGCGGACTGGATCGGCTAGCCGACCGGGTCGGGCGTAGGCCGCCCGCCTGAGGTCCGTGGCCGGGTTGTGGGGGGGCCCGGAGCCACGCCCCGCCCGCGGGGAGAAACCCCCCGGGGAAAC